>CAYNHA010000083.1:0-12790 GCA_964397035.1 uncultured Verrucomicrobiota bacterium | reverse complement strand
CAAGGCGGCGCGGAATTCGCTACGGAGGACGTCCTTCAGGCGGGGGCCGGAAGCTGGATCCCGCAACACTTGGCGGACGTTGAACAACATGGCGTCGTAGGTCAGGGCGGAGCGGTCCCGGATGCGGTCTCGGAATTGCTGGGCGATGGCTTGGGCCGCTGCGGTACGGGCATTGAGCTGGGATTGTTCTTGGGCCTGAAGCGCCACGGTTTTGACGCAGGCCCGGAAGGGATTGGCATCGCCGGAAGAGGGAAGGGCCATGGCTTGCTGGACGAGGAAGGAGAGGGCCGTTGAGAACAATTCCTGCGGTTCTTCGGATGTCGCGGGCTGTTCCGCCAGCCATTGCGCAAAGAACGGGGCGTGGGAGAGCACATGCGTCGAGATGGGCAGAACATCCACGGGGTCGCCCTTGGCCGCGGGGCGGAATTGGCCGTTTCCAATCCACTGGGCCTTTCCCCGAAGAGTGCCCATACAATCCCACGCAGCGGTGCAGAGATCGAGCAATCGCTTGAATTCGGGGCCGGGTTTCAGCACGGAGCCCTGGACAAGGGCATCGGGGTGCCGGGCGACCTGCTGAACCAGGTGGAACAGCGATTTGAGATCGTCGAACGGCAAATCGGTGGCGGTTTTTTCCGAGTAGGCATGGTTGCGCCACCAGTCCTGGCAGGTTTCAAGGAGGAGCCGGGAATGATCGGGGAGCAATTCGGCGTCGGGGTCGTGTCCGCATTCGAAGGCATAGCGTTCCAGGATCCGGTTGCAGAATCCGTGGATGGTGAAAATGGCGGCGCCGTCGAAATCCATCAGCGCCCGCTGGATTCGCCGC
Organism: uncultured Verrucomicrobiota bacterium; assembly: GCA_964397035.1. Classification (GTDB taxonomy): domain Bacteria; phylum Verrucomicrobiota; class Kiritimatiellia; order CAIQIC01; family Lenti-01; genus Lenti-01. Next base: position 11,967 of record CAYNHA010000083.1, on the reverse strand, counting down.
AGGAGGGAGGCATCGTCGTTGGCCGAATTTTCGCGGGCCTTGGCGATGGCGCGGGCGATGCGGGGATCGGGGGCGGCGGATGGATCTTGCAGCGCGTGGCGGGCCTCGACCAGCACCTTGCGCAGGCGGTCGCGGAGTTCCCGCGTGGCGGCTTCGGTGAAGGTCACAACCAGGATTTGCTGGACGGTCAGGCCCATTTCCAGCACGAGGCGGAGATAGGCATTCTGGATGTTGTAGGTTTTGCCGGTGCCGGCGCTGGCTTCCACGAGTGTGCGGTTGTCCGGATTCCAGTCCGAAAAAACGATGTTGGAAAACTCGGCCATGGCTATTCTCCCCCTTGTTCAAGTTTTCGTTCCGCCTTGAGCATGGGCTCCATGATGCGCCGGGCCAGGTCGGCAAAGACGGCTTCATCGTGAAAGGGGCCGTTTTCGCCGAGTTTTGCCCGAAAATAGGGATTGGCATCTCCGCTGTGGAGGGGGGTATGACCGGAAAACCACCGGCTTTTCGCCGCCTCCATCGCTGTGGAATCCTGGGTTCCATTTTCTGCGTAGGCCAAGGCGCATTCGGGCGTGAAGGGCGGGATCTTCCGCAGTCCATCCAGATAGATGGAAAGAATGGATTTGAGTTCTTCGGCGGCATCGAAGTTTTCCGGAGTTTCAAGAAGGAAGGTCTTGGTTTTCGAATCTGCCTTCTTGCCTTGCACCACAACGGAACTGGCATGACGTTGTGTGGCGTGCAGGAAAAGGTGGGAGAGCCAGGCACTCAGGCGGACATCCGCCCTGGGGGCACCGCACCGGAAGGTGAGGGCGATTTCGCGGGTGGTGTCGCCGTTGCCTGAGAGTTCGATCAAGGGGATTTTGCCGTCGAGCGTGATGTGAACGCCGTTAACGTCCAACGGGAGGGAGCGTACTTCGGAGGGGGCGGTTTTGCGCGCCTGAAGGGCCTTGCGCAAGATGCCGATTCGTTCCCACCGGGTGTCCAGCAAAGAAGTCAGCTCTGCGATTTGCTCCCCAAACCATTTCTTGCCCCATGCGCCAAGGGGCAGGAGGGCATCGGAGACGAGTTGCGCGCGCAGGGTTTCCACGGCGCGATCGGGAAGCGGGTCGAGGAGCAGGACTTCGAGGATTCTGTCGCGGATTTCGAACTGATCGAGAGAACCGGGCAAAAAGGTTTCGGAATCTTCCAGAGCCGTTTCGGTGGGGTCATCCAGATGAATGCCCAGCACGCGGGAGCAATAGTACTGGGCGGGGTTTTTGAAAAACCGCGCCAGGTCGGCGATGTCCAGCCGGATGGATTGGGCCGTGCGTGACGGGTGCGGCGCGGAAGGGGTTTCGGTTTGGGCTTGGGGCGCCTGCAGAGCTCGTGCCGCAGCCCGGTTGCTATTCGAGTAGGAAAACAAACCGCTGCGCCGGGCGAAGTAGTCGGGATGGAAAGCGTGGAGCTTGTGCTTCACGGTGAGATAGCTATCCTTGCCCAACGCGGCATCCAGATATTCGGTCCATTCCCGCACGACGACGGATTCGCAGGCGGGGGCGTTGTCCTCTTCCGAGAAGGCGGGATAGGAAACCAGCAGGCGATGGCGGGCGTTGAGGAGGGCTTCGAGAAAGGCCATGCGGTCTTCGATGGCGGGGGAGCGGTCGCCCAATTTCCGGCAGGTGCGGAGAAGGTCGTAGGCGGGGCGGCTCTCGGTGCGGGGAAAGAGGCTGTCGCCCATGCCCAGCAGGCATTGGATTTCGCGCGGTGTGCTGCTTCCGGGGCGCAGCGAGCTAAACACCACCGCGTTTTGGTTGAGGTCGGTGCCGCCGACCGGCTCCCCAAGGTGCGCGGTCAGGAAGTCGCGGACCACGGACAGGGGGATGCGCAGGGGCCGGGCGCTTCTTGCAACACCCGAGGCTTCGATTCCGGTGCGCAAGAGGCGGATGGATTTTTTCAGAACGGCCACATCGGCGAACGTTTCGTTGTCGTTGACGAAAAAGCCGTCGATCAGCCGATCCAGTTCGTCGGCCCATTCTCCGGGGGTGTGGGAGGAAGTTCCAAAGTCGGCGAATGCGGCGATCCGTTCAAAAAAGCGGGCAAGGCGACCGAGCAGGATGGCCCCGCCGCCCTCGATGCAGTCGCAGGGCAAGACGGATTCGGGGCCCGCCGCGTCCTGCCCGAGCGCGTAACCCAGCATGAGGCGGTCCAGGCCATGGCACCAGGTGGTTTGCTCCTCAAAGGCGGCCTTCGACATGGTTTCGCGGTGGTCCGAGTTTCGTCCCCAGCGGACGCCGGCCTTTTGCAGCCAGTCGGCGATGGAATCCACGTCGGCCGCTTCGATGCCGAATTGGCGGGCCACGGCATCGCAACGCAGGAGATCCACCAGCTCGGAGGCGGCAAAGCGGCTGTCGGCCAGTCCGAGCATTTGGCGGAATGCCTCGGCGGCCTGGCTTTCTCCACCTGCGATGCGGTCGGCCAGCACGAACGGAATGGCGGCGGGCGAGTTGGGGAACGAAGTGGAGAAGACGGCTTCGATATAGGGGGCGTAGGCGTTCAGGTCCGCCGTCTGCACCTGGACGTGCCGCGGCTGTAGGTCCTTCCGCTCGTCGAAACATTTCAGGAGCTGGTCGCGGAGCACTTCCACCTCGCGCATTTTGCCGTGGCAGAGGTGGAGCTGGATGGAGCCGTCGGCGGGCATGGGCGGGAAATTGGCGGCGGGAGCACGGCAATCCACGATGGAACGTTGGAGGGATGACAGCACCGAAGTGGAGGGAATGTCCTGCGGCAGATCGCCGATTTGTCCCTCGGTCAGGTCGAGCGCGCCCGCCACCAGGTCGCGGGAACCCCGGGCATAGGCGGCCAGCAAGGGGTGCATGTTGTCGAATACGGCGGAATCGAAGTCGTCGTCGGCCCGTTCAAGCGGGTCGTGCGTTTGGAGGCGCTGGCGCTCGGTGTCGCGGTCGAACCAGTCGGTCTCGGGGGAGGGATTGAAGAGGTAGACATACACGGGGAGGATTTTTCCAAGCGCGCGGAAGAACGCCAGGTGGGCGCCCGGCATCAGAGTGGGCGCAAAGACGAAGACGTGCCGATAGGTTTGACCGATGCGGGAAAGGCCGAGCCGGGCCTCCATTTTCCGGAAGGCTGCCAAATAGGTGGAGTCGGTTTGGCCATCGACCAGATGCCGCCAAAGTTCGGGTTGCCAGGCGGTGGTGGCATCTGTTCCGCTGTCGATTCCCTCCTGCCACGCCGCCACCATTGCGGGGCGGAACGTTTGGTATTGGTCGAAAAGCGCGGCGAGGCGTCCGGCCAGCTTGAAGCACTTGCGCGGATCGGGCCTGCCGCAGGCGTCGACGTACCGGCGGAGCGGGGCGAAGACGCCGTCGAGGCGGTCGGATTGCAGGAAGGAATAGATCCGCCAGCGAATGCTTTTGACGGAAAACGGATGTTGTTCGGGGTCGGGCCGGGCGGTGCCGTTTTCCGGGTGGTCCATGCGGTAGAGCCAGTCGGAAACGAACAGGTTCAGGAGCGGAAAATCGCAGTGGGCCAGCACGCGGGGAGCGGAAGCCTGGGAAGCGGTCCCCTCATACAGGAACCGTTGCTGGAGCCATGCCTGCTGGACGCGATTGGGCACGACGATGCACTCGCGCCGGGCGAAAACGTCCGCCGGAGAAGCCGCCTTTTCGCTTTCGAGACGCCGGAACAAATCGTCCGCCAGCGTTTCAAGCCCGTTTCCCCATTGGATGTTCATCGGCATGCACCAAACCCTCCGGTTTCATTTCTACGCCGGGTTGCAACGGCGTGGCAAGTGGTTTTGTCGGACACACGATCAATCCGGTTGCGGAGGATCCAACGTGGACGTGGGGCGCGCCTCATGCCCTGCCCGGCACGAACCCGCAGGCGAGAAAGTAGCCGTAAGAAAAAACATTAAATCATAGGACTGACCCCTTTGCCCCTGCGCGAAAGTTTTCCACAGTGTGGAAAACTATTTTCCACACTGTGGAAAAACCGTGAGGGCGCAGGCTCAGGAGCGGGTTTCGTAATCGATGAGGCGGCGCTCGGCGACGGCTTCGCGGACGAAGGCGGAGACGGCTTGGTGGGCGGGGTGTGGATAGTAGGCGGCGAGGGCTTCGCGCGATTCGAACTCGGAGAGGAGGACGAGGTCGGCGCTGGTCTCGGTGGCGGAAAAATCAAAGCCGACTTCGATGCGGAGCAGACCGGGAATCTGCCCGCGCAGGGCTTCGAGTTTTTCGCGGATGAGGCGGGCGTTGGTGGCCTTGTCGTTTCCGTGGGCGGTTTCCTTCAGCCGCCACGCGACGATGTGCTTGACCATGGGGGAAGGCCTAGAACGTGAAGATCATGCCGGCTTCGATGGACAGGCCGCTGAAATCGATGTCTTCGTCGACATCGGCGATTTCGATTTCCCGCAGGGCGTTCAGGGCGATGGCCTCGTGCCGGATGGTGGTTTCGACCCAGGTGTATTTGCCTTCGAGGAAGAGGGCGACGTTGCGGGCGAGCTGGGCGCGCACGCCGGCCAGAGCGTAGAAGCCGGCTTCGTCGTCCATGTCGATGTCATAGTTGATGTCCAGCGGGCCCTGGGAGAGCGTGGTTTCGCCGTCGAAAAGGTAATAGCCCACGCCGGGGCCGGCGTAGAGGCTGAACATCTTGGTGAGGGGGAGGAAGCCAACGAGGCCGGCTTCGAGGGGGGCGACCACGACGGTGGTGTCGTTGTCATACCAGCCTTCGTTGTCCACATACAGGTCGTCGGATTCTCCGGCCATGTAGCCGCTGACGCGCATTTCGAGGGCGAGTTGGGGAAGGAAGCGGTACTGGCCGATCACGCCGAACCCGAAGGTGCCGTTCAAATCCAGGTCGTCGAGATCCTTGGCGTCCCAATACGACAAGTGGGCGCCGAGACTGAAGCGGGACAGCGGGGTGGGGGCGGCCGGGATGGCCTCGGCATCGTCCTGGGCACGGACAAGGGGAGCCACAAGCAGCAAGGCGGCGAACACAAGCATCTGGTTTTTCATGGAATCTCCTTCTGCGGGCGGATGGTTTCCAACCTGCGGGGATAAAATAAATCAGGAGGCGGTGGCAAAAAAAGAAAAATCCGCGCGGGCGCGGATCTTGCCGGAGGGGAGGCGAATCAGGGAGTTTGGGGAGGCGCGGGGGTATCGGGAGCGATGGGATCGGCCGCCTCGGGTTTGGGGAGAATGCCTGCTTTCCGCTGGCGTTTTTCTTCTTTTTTCTGCTTTTTGGCGATTTCTCTTTGGTGCTTTGCGAACGAGTAGTTGGTTCTGGCCATGCGGTCTCCTTGTGGGTTGTGGGATGGTTCATACCACGCATGGGGAGAAATGCACCTTTTCTTTTTGGGCGGGGACCGTTTCGCTGGAGTGGCGTCCTGCGATGGCGCGGCCGAAAAAAGAGGGGGGAAGAAGTCGGCTAAGGCAGGAAGGGAGGGATGGCGACGCGGTAGTAGAGGGGCTCCGGGGTGGAGGCGGGGTTGGTCCAACTGTTGAGGGGAGGGGTGGCGGCCAGATCCGTGGCCACGGTTTCATACGGGGCCGAAGGCGCGGCACTGGCTTCAATGGAATAGAGTTTGCCGGTGGCGCTGTTCCAGGTGAGGCGGTGGAGGCCGGATTCGGTGAGATCGACGTGGACGAGAGCGAAAACGGAGGCGGGGTCGCGCGGGTCGGTGTCGGCGGCGAATTCGTGGGTGTTGACGGATCGGTCGCCGTCGTCATCCTGGCCCGGCAGGGCAAGGGTGCGGTTGGTGTAGTAGGCGAATTCCCACCAGTCGGGGAGGGCGTCGAGGTCGGTGTCGCCGAGGAGATCGGTGAGGGCGAGCGAGCCGGGGGCGGGTGTGGAAAGGCGGAATTCGTAAGATTGTCCGAGAGGAAGGGCGAAGAGCGAAACATCGCTTTCGACGCCGCCCGAGAGGATGATTTGGCCGAGGGGGATGGCGGAGGGTTCCTTTTGGATCTGGATGATGGCGGAGCCGGAGGCCGGGCCGGAGGCGGAAACGAGATCCAGAACCTCGTTGTTGTTGACGGTGCAGAGGTAGGTGCCGTTGAGTTCGAGGGCTCCGTCGAAATGCAGCGTGCCGGTTTCGGCGGCAGAATCTCCGCAGGGGGCGAGGTTGCCGTCGATTTGCGAGGTGGGGGCGGCGACGGTGCCATTGCCTTGGAGAGTGCCGGGGGCGGCGACGCGGAGGGAATCCGTTTGGATGGAGCCACCGCGGAGGAGGAGGGTGCCGGATTCGACGGAGAGGCCGCCGAAAGCGCAGGGGGCGGCCAGGACCGCCAGAGATAGAAGGATGAGGGCTGTGCGCATGGGGGGGCGGGGGGTTAGCGGCCGGTGACGATGAAGGTGAAATCGCTGTTGGTGGGAACAAAATCGCCACGGGTGATGTACACGGTGAAGTTGCTTACGCCCGTGGTTTGATCGACGTAGATGAGGCGGGCGAGGGTGGCATTGGTGGGGGGGGTGTTGTCCACTTCGGGAGTGGCGACGGGAATCAGATGGAACGCGCTTTGCATGCGGGCATCCAGAGTGAGGTTGTAGGTGCCCTGGGACACGTTGCTGCAGGTGGCGACGCCAAAATTTTCGGTGCCGAGAATGCCGTTGGCGGGAACGCGCGCCCAGGCGACGATGTTGTTGTCGGCGTAACGGGATTTCTTGGAGGGGAGCGCATTGGTGCCGAGTTCGGATTCGAGGCGGAAACCGCCGGCGGCGCGGACGGCGAATTCGTTGGCGTTGGAGGAGGAGAAGCTTGAATCTGTGGAAGAATCCGCCCAGACGAAGGAGCCGTCGTGGAGGGCCTTGGCGTAGTATCCCGCGGCGAAGGAATTGGTGCCGCGGGTTTCGTTGCCGAGACCGCCAGCCACGGTTGAATAGTTGGCCAACGCTTTGTTCTGGGAGCCGCCGACAATGGTGGAGCCGACGCTGGCGTTGGAAATGGTGTTGTAGGAGCCGCCCGAGATGACGGAGTTTTGGGAGCCGGTGATGGTGTTGCGGTAGCCTCCAGCGATGACGGAGTGGTAGGGCGAACTGTTTCCGCTTTGAGTATTGCCATTGACCAGGCGGTTTTCGGTGCCGCCCAGAATGGAGGCAAAGGGGGCGATGTACATGTAGTTGCTGTAGCCCATGAGGATGGCCGAAGAACACATGGAAACGGAGTTGGAGCCGACGACCAGGCAATCATGCATGGCCGGCATGTCCTTGACGGAGCGGAGGAAAACGCGGTTGGAGACCGTGAGGGTCAGGTTGTTGTCCATGGTGCCGAACGTGACATTGGTTCCGGTGAGGACCGAGGAGGAATCCACGCGGAGGAATGCCTGACTGGAGGCGTTCTGGACGGTGAAATGCTCGGAGTCGAAGTTGGGAAGGGAAACGACGGTTTCCGCCGTGGCGGAATTCAGGAGCGAGAGGACTGCGGCCAGGGGGAGGAGGATGCGTTTCATGGGATGGGTCTCCGGGGGTTATCTTTTCAAAGGGGTGCGTCGGCGAGGACGAAGCGGGCGTTTTTCCAGATGCCGCGGCGGGGATTGAGGTCTTTTCCGAAAATGTCGAAGAGCCAGAAGGATTCGGCACCGGCCTTGGAGAGGCTTCCGGCGCAGTAGAGGGGGATGGAGGAACCGTGGACGGGATGGGTGTAGGGGCGGTGGTTGTGGCCGTGGAGGAGAACGAGATTGTCGCGGCCGCGCAGGAGGCGCAGGAGAGGGCGCGAGTTGCGCAGACCGTGGAAGAATCCGGATTCGTCGAAGGGATAGTGGGTCATGAGGAAGATGTGGCGGCGGGTGAGGATTTCGGGGCGGGCGAGAAGGGAGGAGAGGGCATCGAGTTCCAGGGTGGGGGCCCGGCCGCTGGAGTTCCAGAAATTGAAATTGGGGCGGGCGGAGTTGAAGGCGATGGCGACGGCATCGTCGCCCATCCAGCGAACAAGGGGAAAGCCGGTGGGGGTGGAGGCTTCGGGGATGTCGCTGCGGTGGAGGGGGGCAAAATGCTTGCGGTGGAGGGGGAGGGAGGAGCGGGTGTAGAGGTCGTGGTTGCCGGGCACGCCGAGGGCGCCGCGTTTTGCTAGGGAGAAGACTTCGGAGAGGCGGGAGGTGGCGGCGGTGTATTCGCGCTCGAGGCCGAAATTGAGGGTGTCGCCGGTGTAAAGGACGTAATCGACGGGTTCGCGCCGGAGGAAGTCGCGCAGTCCATCGAGCTTTTGAAAGGCGTCGGCATATTTGGAGCTGCGGCGAAGATGGAAATTGAGGAGGGCGACAAGGCGCTTGGGGTGGAAGAATTCGGGAGAGCGGAAGGCCCCGTGGGGGACGGGAAGGTGGACATCGCTGAAATGAAGGATCCGTAGACTCATCGCAGGGCACAATAGCGGAATCATGCGGAAGGTGGCAAGGGATTGCTGGTTTGAATGCAGGGCAAACGCAGCAAAACTTCCCAAAACGGACCAAAGACAACTGCCTAACGCAAAAGTCGCAAGCGGCGCAAACGTTCGCACACGCGCCGGAGGACGATTCAGATCGGATATTTTTGCTCAGAGAGCGCAGAGAAGGTTTATGGAGCCCCATTCTGGCCGTTCGGGTCGGCGTTTGCATTCCCTTCGCGTCTTTTGCGCTTTTGCTTTGAATGGATCAGAGGATTTAGATGCGTTTGCCCTAGGTTTGGATTCGGGGAGCAGGAATCCGAAGGTACGTCCGAGTTCACAAATTACAATAAGTGAATTCACTTATTACAATAAGTGAACCGGAGGAATTGCGCGGAGTAACGCATGGGGATATGTGAAGAAAATGGATTACGAGCAAGGGAAAAGCATGGTACGGTTTGGATTGATGAATCCGTTGTTCGAAGAATTGGACTATTGCCGCACTCGGTTGGGTGAACTGATCTTGCAGCGTCGCCGGGTGTTGGCTCTGGAGGGGGCCGAAGCCTATGAGGTCAAACTGAATGGCGAATACCTGATGTCGAGTTTGTTCTATGAGGCGGAGGTGGAGTTGTCGCGTCTTGGATTGGGTGCGCTTTCCGGGGCGCAGTGGGAGGTGGTGGTCGGCGGGCTGGGGTTGGGCTATACGGCGTTGGCGGCGTTGGCGTTTCCGCAGGTGTCGAGGCTGGTGGTGGTGGAGGCGCTGGAGCCGGTCATTCGGTGGCACCGGCAGGGCCTGGTTCCCAACGGAGCGGCGCTGGCTGGGGACCGACGTTGTGCTTTTCGGAATGCCGATTTCTTCGCGCTGGCGAGAGGGGATGGGTTCGATGCGGAAGAGCCGGGGCATCGATGGGATGCCGTTCTGCTGGATATCGACCACACGCCAACGCAGGTGCTGAACGCTTCGCACGCGGATTTCTATTCCGAGGCCGGTTTGCGCCGCTTTCGGCAATTCCTGAAGCCGGGCGGCGTGTTTGCGCTGTGGTCGAACGATGAACCGGAGGCGAGTTTCCTGAAGACGTTGGGAAACGTGTTCGAGCAGGTGGAAGGGCATGTGGTGTCGTTTGACAATCCGTTGACGCAGGAGCCGTCGTCGAACGGGGTGATGGTGGCGCATGCGTGAGGAGTCGTGTCCGCTTTGCGGATCGCCGGGGCCCTTCGGGAAGGTGGTGGATGTCCGGAAGCGGCATCACCGGGTTTGCGATCGATGTTGGCTGATCTTTGTGGAGGACCGGTTCCTGCCACCGCCGGAGGAGGAGCGTGCGCGCTATGCCAAACACCAGAACGGGCTTTGGGATGAGGGATACGTGGCGTTTTTGCGGCAGGTGCTGGAACCGGCATTGCCGCTTTTGAATCCGCAGATGCGGGGGCTGGATTACGGATGCGGGCACCATCCAACACTGTGCCGCCTGCTGGAAGAGTCGGGATTGCGCTGTGAAAACTACGATGTGTTTTTCTTTCCGGAATGCCCGAAGGGACCGTTCGACTTTTTGTTTGCGACGGAAGTGGTGGAGCATTTCCACCGGCCGGCGGTGGACTGGGGGCGGATGGCGGCGCTGCTCCGGCCGGGGGGAATCCTGACCGTGATGACGGCTCCCTGGACCACGCTGGAGGAATTCACCGCGTGGGGATATGCGAGCGATGGGACGCACGTGGCGTTTTACCGGCGGGAGACGATGGAGTGGATTTGCGGCGCCTTTGGGTTTGAGGGGGAGGACGTGAAAAACGAACGCGTGACGGTGTTTCGAAAACGGTGAATTTTTGGATTCTCCTCCAATTTTGCTCCCTGCCGGAGTCATCTGCTGAGCAAAAAATGTCATCATTTTGTCAAAAAATGTCATGTCATTTTTCTTGTGGTGACGTCTTGACCGGCCGCATTCTGATCGCAAAGGCAGAGGAGTGTTCACCATGCCGGGACTGTAGAGGAGGCTGGATATGAAGCGGTTTCTGAAGAGGAAGGCCATTGGACGCAGGGAGTGCCGCTTGGGCATGTCGGCGATTCTTGTTTTTTGGGCGACGATTCTGTGCGGGGCGAATTCCCAGGCGGTTGACTTCATCAATTTGGATTTCGAGGCGTATTCGGGATCGGGCACGAATTACTTGCCGGGATGGGAGTGGAGTACGAATGCGACGGTGTTTCCGTTGGATCCTGTTCCCCTGGTGACAGCGGGGCTGGGGCTGAGCAGTACCAACACCACGGCGTGGAGAGGTCGCTACTCGGCTTTTCTCAGTACCGGACTGACGACGATGTTTGTCCCCGGATATGGCTCTGTTCCGGTGTGCTGTGGTTGGAGTGAGTTCTGGCAAACCGCGACGGTGCCTCCTCTTGCCACGCACATTCGCTATCTATCGTCTCCTCCCCAGATCAAGAATGGCACATACGGGGGGCAATATGAAAATCGTATCCAAGGCTTTTTGGGTGATATGGATCTATCCTTGGGTGTGCCCATCACGATGTCCCAAGGGGAGCTGAGATATACGACTGACATTCGGGCGTTGGCGGGACAAGAAGCTCGGCTGAAGTTCCGCTGCGCGGGCTACGAAGATGGATATAATCCGGGCAGCTGGCATTATCTGGACCAGATCGAATTTCTCAGCAGCGACGGGGAGGTCATTTGGCCGGTGCCCACTCCGCGATGTTTGGAAGACTTTCATGCTTCCTCACTGAATACTTCGTTGTGGGAGGTTGCGGTGGTTGGAACGGGCATTCAGTATTCCGCGAATGGACACGTGTATGCTTCGATTCGCAGCGGCGCGCAGGATGCGGAACTGGCATTTGGGTTTCGGTCGAATTTTCGCGGCGACTGGGATGTTCAGATGAGTTATGGCCCCAATCAAATGGTCGGCACAGGGACGGTTGGCATGGCCTTGGGGGCGGATTTCGGGGCAGGTGGAACATCCAAAGCCTGCGTGGGACTTGTTGCCAATGCCAACGGTTCGAGTGCTTGTTATATGACGGATTGGGGGGGAGGACCGGTGAACATGGTATCCAATGCGTCCCACTCCGGCGTGTTCCGGCTGGCCCGTGTCGGGCAAGAGGTGACGGGCCGGGTGTGGAATTCGGCGAGCAACCAATGGCAGACGATTGGAACGGCCGGTGGATTTACGGCCGAGTTTGCGCGTGTTGGCGTGAGAGTATGGAACACGGGGATGCTGGGCGGGAAAGGTGTTCATATGTTTTTCGACAACTTGGAGTTGGTCCAAGGACGGGCAGGCTTGGATGGATTGGCGATCAAGGTGTTTGGCCTGGATGAAAGTGGAAAACCGACGATGGTGTGGGATTCAGCCGGCATTGCGCAGACCAACCGGTATTTTGTGACGCGGGCAACCAATCTGGCGGATCCGGTTTGGGAACGGATTTCGGGCGGTCTGGGGGAGGCTGCCACGACGAACTGGATGGGCTCCAGCGCACCTTCTGCCGCAACCTACTACCGCATTGAGGTTGCGCCCGAATAGTAGCCAGGAATCTTCAGGATCTCCTGTTTTTCCACAGTGTGGAAAACGTGGGGGCGGGCGGTTGGTCAGGAGGGGTCGTGGATGAGGAGGCGGAATTTGTCGGTGGTGTA
>CAYNHA010000082.1:0-8116 GCA_964397035.1 uncultured Verrucomicrobiota bacterium | reverse complement strand
ATCCTGGAAGGCGAAGTCATCACCTTCTGGCGGGATCAGCAGAAGCTGGAATGCAAGCCTCGCGCACGCCTGGTGGTGTATTCGGAGGATTTCGGCAATGCGGACTCCTTTTTCAAGCCGTAGCGCCATTTGCCGCTTGCCTGGCCGGAAGTTCCGAAGTAAATTGAAGGCGATGAGGTACCCATAGTGGCGGAACCGGTTCGAGAAAACTTATTGGTTGAGACGCGCGGGCTGGTGAAGGAATACCGGCGTCGGCGGGTGGTCAACGGCGTGGACATGAATGTGCGCGAGGGGGAGATCGTGGGCTTGCTGGGGCCGAACGGGGCGGGCAAGACGACGAGTTTCTACATGATCACGGGACTGATCAAGCCCACCAAGGGGAACGTGTATTTCAAGGGGAAGAACGTCACGGAATTGCCGATGTTTCGCCGTGCCCGGATGGGACTGGGCTATTTGTCGCAGGAACCGAGCATTTTCCGCAACCTGACGGTCGAGGAAAACGTGCTGGCGATCCTCGAAACGCTGCCGATTGGGTCGCGCGAGCGCCGCCGTCGGCTGGAATATCTGCTCGAGGAACTGAAGATCGGCTATCTGGCCAAGCAGAAAGCCTACACGCTCAGCGGCGGGGAGCGCCGTCGGCTGGAGATCACGCGCGCGCTGGTGACGGACCCTTCGCTGATCCTGCTCGACGAGCCCTTCAGCGGCGTGGATCCGCTGGCGGTCTACGACGTGCAGCAGATCATCCGCGACCTGAAACAGCGCGGCCTGGGTATTTTGATCACGGACCACAACGTGCGGGAGACGCTTTCCGTGGTGGACCGGGCGTATGTGATCTATTCCGGCGAGGTCCTTTGCGAGGGAACCCGCGATTTCCTGGTGAACGATCCGCAGGCGCGCGAGAAGTATCTGGGCAAGGAATTCAGCATGTGAGCGGAGCGATTTTCGACAACAACAACAACCAACAGAAGGAGCCGTGATGGACATTCAGATAACGGGACGGAATGTGACGGTGAACGAGGGATTGAAGGAATATGTGAAAGGTCGTTTGGATCCGGTGCTGGACGATTATCCCCGGATCGAAAGTTGCCATGTGATTCTGGCGCACGAGAAGTACCGCAACACGGCGGAAGTGGTCATTCAAGGGCGGGACAAGCTGCGGGTGGAAGCGGAAGAGACGACGGACGACATGTATGCGTCGATCGACGCCGCCACGCTCAAGATCGAGAAGCAATTGCGCAAGTCCCGGGACAAGATGATCGAGCGCCACCACGAACGCCAGAAACTGACGGACGTGGAACAAAAGGCCGAGGAATAGACGTTCGTTCTCCGCGAAGGGGCCGGGGTTCCGGCCCCTTCCGCTACGGAAAGGAAGAATCCCCATGTGGAGGGCAGCCGAGAGCCCGAAGATCACGGTCAGCGATTTTTTCAGCGCCGGCCATGAAATTCTTTCGATGGAGTGGGAGGCCAATCCGGATTGCGCGGTTGGGCGCGAAATCTCCGAAGTGGCCTTGAACCGCCCCGGCCTGGCCTTGGCCGGGTTCCTCCGCTATTTCGCCAACCGGCGCATCCAGGTGCTGGGGCTGGCCGAGATGACCTATCTGGGCAGCCTGCCCGTCGAGGAGCGGGTCCAGCGTTTTCTGGCGCTGGGAAAGATCCCCGCGCTGGTGATGTCGCGCGGCCGCCGCCTGCCGGGCTATGCGCGGTCCGCCATGGCCCAGCTCAAGATTCCCGTGATGCGCACGCATCTGGTGACGGGCCTCTTCATGAATGCGGCCACGGTGCTGCTGCAGAACATGGCCAGTCCGCGCGTCCGGGTGGCGGGCACCATGGTGGAGATTGATGGCGTGGGGGTGCTGCTGGAAGGGGAGCCGGGGGTGGGGAAAAGCGAAATCGCCCTGGCGCTGATCAAGCGCGGGCACAGCCTGGTGGCCGACGACACGACCATTTTGACCCACGACAGCACGGGCAGCATCCAGGGGTCCGCCGTGGAAATCACGCGCGAGCACATGGAAATCCGCGGATTGGGCATCATCCACGTGCCCCGCCTGTTCGGAGTGGCCTCGTTGCGCGGGGCCATGCGCCTCGACCTGATTATCCGCATGAAGAAACCCACTGCGGACGAAGACGACATCGATCGAACCGGGCTGGACACCACCAGCCGGAATGTGTTAGGTGTGGAAATACCGTTGATCACGGTTCCGGTGGCAGCCGGGCGCGATCTGACGAACGTGGTGGAGGTGGCGGCGCTGAACCAACGCCTCAAGCAGATGGGCCATGATTCCGCCAAGGAGCTGGATGAGCGGCTCAAAGTGGTGTTGGCCCGGAAAGATTGAACAGTGAGTCCTGAGTCCGCAAATGCAAGTGCAGAGGGAAATGTCCTGACGCGTGAAGTGACGGTGCTGAACCGTTACGGAATCCACGCGCGCCCGGCGGCCTTGCTGGTGAAGGCGGCCACCCGGTTTTCGTGCGAAATCCTGATCGAGAAAAACGGCATCAAGGTGAATGCGAAAAGCATCATGGGGCTGCTCACGCTGGAAGGCAACCACGGCGCCAAGTTGCGGATCCATGCGTCGGGCGCCCATGCGGACGAAGCGCTGGCCGTGCTGACGGAACTGTTCGAGCGGAAGTTCTTCGAGGATTGAGGATCCGCATGCCTCCGGATGCCCAACGAGAACGCGAGTTCAGGGGCATTGGGGTTTCCCCGGGGATCGCGGTCGGAAACATCCTCCTGCTCAAGGCGGACGACCATCCGCTTCCCGAGTACGCCATTCCCACCGAGGACGTGCCGCGCGAAATGATCCGCCTCGAAATGGCCATGATCGAGACCCGCCGCCAGCTTCACGAAATCCAGCAGCGTGTGGGCGAGGCGATGGGGGGGGAAAGCGCGGGCATTTTCGATGCCCATCTGCATGTGGTGGACGACCCCAGCTTTGTGGACGAGATCTACCGCGATGTCCGCGAAAAAAGAAAGAACATCGAGAAATCCCTCTTTGAAGTCTCGGAGCGCTATGCGCAGACGCTGCTGCAGATGGATGATGATTATCTGCGCGAGCGGGCGACGGACATCCGGGACGTGACGCGGCGCATTTTGCGGAATCTGATGGGCGGCGGGGCGGATCTGCTCGCCGGCCTGGAGAATCCGCGCGTGCTGGTGGCCCGGGACATTGCTCCCTCGGACATGGCGGCCTTCGACCGGCGCAAGATTCTGGGAGTGGTGACGGAGCTGGGGAGTCCCACTTCGCACACGGCCATCATGGCGCGCGCGATGGATTTGCCCGCGATTGTGGGCATGCGCGATTTGCGCGCCAGGCTGAAAGACGGCGACCGGGTGATTCTCGACGGCGTGCGCGGCATTGTGGTGATGAATCCCACCTCGGCGCGGGAAGAGGATTACGGACGGATTGTCCGGAGCCGGTCCATCATCCAGAAGCGGTTGTCCACGCTCAAGGACGAGCCGGCGGTTACGCTGGACCGGCACGCCGTGGCTTTGTCGGCCAACATCGAGATGCCGGGGGACGTGGAAGCCGTTTGGGCCCGCGGGGGGCAGGGCGTGGGTTTGTTCCGGAGCGAATACTTGTTTCTGGCCAGTTCGGGAGAGCCGAGCGAGGAGCGGCAGTACAAGGCGTATGCCGAGGTGGCGCGCCGGATCCTGCCGGAGTCGGTCATCATCCGGACGCTGGACCTGGGCGGCGACAAGTTGCCGGCCTCGTTGAAGATGCCGGAGGAATCCAATCCGTTCCTCGGATGGCGGGCGATTCGGTTGTGCTTGGCGCGTCCCGAGATTTTCAAAACCCAATTACGGGCGATTTTGAGGGCTTCCGCGCACAATCCCAACCTGCGCATCATGTACCCGATGATCAGCAGCGCCTGCGAGGTGGACCAGGCCGACGGCCTGCTCCAGGAGTGCAAGGCGGAGCTGACCGCGGCGGGGATCGCATTCAACCCCAACGTGGAAGTGGGGGTGATGATCGAGATTCCATCGGCCGCGCTGACGGCGGATTTGATTGCGCCGAAGGTGAAGTTCTTCAGCATCGGCACCAACGACCTGGTTCAATACACGCTGGCGGTGGACCGCGTGAACGAACGGGTGGCGCATTTGTACGAGCCCACGCATCCGGCCGTGCTGAAGCTCATTCGCTGTACGGTGGAGGCCAGCCACCGGCACGGCATCTGGACCGGGGTATGCGGCGAAATGGCGGGAAATCCGATCCTGACCCCGCTCCTGCTGGGGCTGGGCGTGGACGAGCTGAGCGCCAGTCCCGGCGCGATCCCTCTGGTGAAGGATGTGATCCGGCACATCCGCTATTCCGAGGCGCTGGATTTGGCGGACAAGGCTTCCGGGTTGGCTTCGGGCGAGGAGATTCTGGACCAGTGCCGCGCCTTGGTCCGCCGTGCCGCTCCGGAAATCCTTGAATTGGCGGAATAATGCGCTATCCTTTCCGGGATTATTAGTCGAAACCTCCAAGGAGATTCCTATGTCGAAAAATACCGTGTTCACGTCCGAGTCCGTTTCCGAGGGACATCCGGACAAACTGTGCGATGCCGTTTCGGATGCGGTGCTGGATGCCTGCCTGGAGCAAGATCCCAGGAGCCGCGTGGCCTGCGAGACGCTGGCCAAGACGGGGATGGTGGTGGTGGCGGGCGAAATCACCACGAAGGCCATCGTGAACTATGCCGATGTGGCCCGGAAGGCCGTTTGCAAGATTGGCTATGACCATCAGGATTCCGGCTTCAACGGCAACATCTGTGCCGTGCTGGTGGCGATCGAAAACCAATCCCCTGACATTGCCCAGGGCGTGGATGCCAAGAAGGCCGAAGGCAAGGAAACCGCCGAGCAGGGTGCGGGCGACCAGGGCATGATGTTTGGCTATGCCTGCGACGAGACCCCGGAGCTGATGCCCATGCCGATCATTTTGGCGCACCGCATCATGCGCACGCTGACGGATCTGCGCAAGGCCGGCAAGATGCCCTGGGTTCGGCCCGACTCCAAGAGCCAGGTTTCTGTGGAATACGACCAGACCGGCAAGCCGGTCCGCATCGACACCATCGTGGTTTCGACGCAGCATGCGCCGCACGTGTCGAACAAGCAGATCCGCAAGGAAATCATCGAGAAGGTCATCCAGAAGGCCGTCCCTGCCAAGCTGCTGGACAAGAAGACCATCTACCACGTCAATCCCACCGGGCGCTTCGTGACCGGCGGTCCGCAAGGCGATTGCGGCGTGACGGGTCGCAAGATCATCGTGGATTCCTATGGCGGAATGGGCCGTCACGGCGGCGGTGCCTTTTCGGGCAAGGATCCCTCGAAGGTGGATCGCAGCGCGGCCTACATGGCCCGCTACGTGGCCAAGAACATCGTGGCCGCCAAGCTGGCGAAGCGTTGCGAGGTCCAGTTGGCCTACGCCATTGGCTATCCCGATCCGGTGTCGGTGCATGTGGACACGTTTGGAACGGGCACGGTTTCGGACGAGCAGATTTCCAAGGCCGTCCGCGAAGTGTTTGGTTTGAAGCCGGCGGAAATCGTCAAGCAGCTCGACCTGCTCCGCCCGATCTATTCCATGACCAACCAATACGGCCATTTCGGCCGCAAGGCGGGCGACAAGAACTTCAAGTTCTTCACGTGGGAGCAGACGGACAAGGCGGCGGCGCTGATCAAGGCCGTCTCCAAGTAGAGCGCGTGGAGTTGAATTCCCAGCGGGCGCGGCAGCGATGCCGCGCCTTTTTATTATGCTCGGCGGCGGGTCACCGGCACGGCGAAAAGCGGATCGATGCCTGGCCGGAGGATTGCAGGTCGTAGACCAGCCGCTGCGGTCCGGTGGCATCGGCGCAGGCGGGAATGGAGAGGGTGGTTTCGCGCATTCCCAGAACGGGATCTTCCCACGAAAGAGTGGCGGAGGTGGCCTTGAGGGTGTAATGGTCCAGCCCCAGGGAGAAGTCGCTTCCCGGCAGGAGCCGGTTGCCGGCAAGGATGCGCTGGGAGGGGTGATGGACAATCCGGAAGTTGCGCAGCTCCCGAGAGGTGTCGTTGTGGATCATGGCGGAGCAGAGCACCGTGGGCGGATGGGCGCATCCGGAGGCGAGCAGGACACAAATCACAAAGGCGGGCAGGAGGCTCGGCATTTCACTTGGCCTTTTTCTTCCGGGGCGACTTGGGCTTGGGGGCGGGAAGTTCCTTTTCGGTGATGCGAATCAGGGAGCACAGCCATTCGCGGTCCTCGAAGGCATCTTCGATCAGGAAGGAGGGCTTGGCCCCGGGATAGGGCGGAGCCTCGACCGGTGCGCCGATGTGTTTCCTGCCGCCTGCGGTGGGCTTCACGAAGAACTGGTTGTCGCAGATCAGCGCCACCACCTTGCCGTTGCAATAGATGGCGTATTCGCCAAACATCTTCCGGAACGTGATGCCGCCGACGCCTTGCATTTGGTCGACCAGGAAATCAACAAACTCTTGATCCGATGCCATGGGGATTCCTTGGGTTGGGGGTGGTTATCTCGGCCAGAGCCAGGCGGCGCCGCGGACGCCGCTGGAATCGCCGTGCTTGTTGCGGACGATGGGGGTGGATACTTCGTGACCGAACACATAGGCGGGCAACTGCGGGGGAACCAGTTCGTAGAGCTCCTCCACGTTGCTCATGCCGCCGCCGAGGACCACCACGTCGGGATCGAGCAGATTGATGGCGTGGGCCAGGGATCGGGCCAGGCGGTGGGCATAGCGCTCCAGGGCGGCACGGGCAGCGGGGTTTCCGTTGCGGGCGGCGGCAACAATCTGGGGGCCGGTCAGGCGGACGGCTCCGGTCGTTCGGGCGTAGTCGTCGGCGAAGCCCGTGCCGGAAATCCATTTTTCGATGCAGGATGTTTTTCCGCACCAGCAGGCGGGGCCGGGGAATTCATCCGGGGTCATCCAGGGCAGGGGGTTGTGTCCCCACTCGCCGGCCACGCGGTTGAGGCCGTCGAGGGGACGGCCATCGACGGCGATTCCGGCGCCGCAGCCGGTGCCAAGGATGGCGGCGAAAACGACGCGGTGACCGGCTCCGGCTCCATCGACGGCTTCGGAGAGGGCGAGGCAGTTGGCGTCGTTCATGCAGCGCACTTCGCGACCGAGGCAGCGGCCGAGATCCTGGTCCAGCGGGTGGCCATTGAGGACGTTGGTGTTGGCGTTTTTGACGCAACCGGTCCGGGCGGAAAGGGTGCCGGGGATGCCGATGCCGACGGTGCCGGTCTGGCCCAGGATGGATTCGGCTTCGGTGACCAGATCGGCCAGGGAGGTCACGATCCTGTCGTAATGGGAGGGGTCGGTGTCGATGCGCTTCCGGTAGATTTCATCACCATTTCCGTCGAGTGCAATGATTTCCGTTTTGGTGCCGCCTAAATCAATTCCCATTCTCATGCCATCTGTTCCTTAGGGGTCGTGAAAAAGGGGGGAGGGAGGCGGGCAAAAAATTGGGAGCTGAACGGAGACCAGTCCATCACGCACCGCGCTCTCACTCTTCGGGCCACTGGCCTATCCACTCATTCCGTCCAGCTCCACCCTGAATGTACGACACGGCGGGAGAATGTCAAATGCCCGGCCCGTCGGCAAGTCCTGCCGGAATCCAACGGCATCCAACGTGCTTCATCCGTTTTGGGATGAGCGGAAAAGAGGGCCGTACGATGAATCCTCAAGTGACGTGTTCGAATTTGCATGGGTTGCTTTCCACGGAGCGGGCCGCGATTCATTTCCATCTGGATTCCCAGGCGGCGGCGGGGTGCTTGGCGGATCGTCGCGAGGCGGTGCGGGTCTTCATCGAAGGATATGGCGGGATCATGCGCAACATCTACTGCGCGCACGTTTGTCCGGACCGGGCGCGGTGCGCTGTGGTGGTGCAACCGACGGTTTTATCGGGCGGGTTGGCGCAGAAGCCAGCGGTGTGAGGCGAGGCTTGTCCTAAGTTTTCCACAGTGTGGAAACATTCTTTCCATTGTGTGGAAAAATCGTGAAACATTTTTCCATAGTGTGGAAAACTTATATCTAGAGGGTGCTTTGCCAGAGGCAGAGGTTGAGGATGGGCCAGAGCTTGAGGGGGGGCAGGGGACGGCGGCCGTCGAGCCAGGCGTCGACGACGTCGGAATTGAAGAGGCCTTT
>CAYNHA010000081.1:0-6742 GCA_964397035.1 uncultured Verrucomicrobiota bacterium | reverse complement strand
GTGATGAGCTTCACGTTCACGGATGCCGATGGCGTCTATCGGTTCACGGGCCTGCCCGACGGCGTGTATGGAATCGAAGTGCTGGATGTGAACAACGTGATGTATGGCTATCTGAGCAGTCCGGTGGCCAATCCTACGCGGCGTCGGGGCGGGGTGGTGCAGTACAGCAACATCGTGGTAAGCGGGGGCACGACCAACCAGACCGGCAATGCCGGGTTCTATTTGTCCTATGCCGAAATCGGCAACTATGTGTGGCGCGACATCAATGGCAACGGCTTGCAGGATGGTGGCGAGCCGGGGCTGGCGGGTGTGCAGGTTTCCCTGCAGGTCGACTATCCGGCCGGGAATCCGGTTTTTCTGCAAAGCATGACGGAGACCAATGGACGTTACCGGATTTCCAACCTCCTGCTGGATCCGCGCTACGCCACGAGCACGACAAACGAACCGTCCGTCGCCGGATTGCCCCGGTTCCGGGTGTGGGTGGATACGAGCCAACCCGCGATCGTGGCGACCCATTACCGCCCCACGGTCATCGGGGCGGGTGGGGGAACCAACGACTCGCGCGATCCCGCCGGCCTCTATGTCCCGCTGCGCAAGGGCGACGTCCGGGTGAATGTGGATTTCGGGTTCAATGGCGACCCGCTTCTGGCCGTGATCGGAAATGTGGAAGCCTTCACGCGTGAGGGACGGACCGTTGTGCGGTGGGAAACCACAGAGTCGTTTGGAACGCTCGGCTTCTGGCTCGAACGGAAGGCGGGGGGGGAGTGGTTGCGCATCAGTCCCGACTTGATCCCGTGTCCGTTGTTTGCTCCCTCCACGGTGGTCTATGAGGAAACCGATTCTGGCGCGCTGCCCGGTTCGACTTACCAGTATCGGCTTGTCGAATTGGAAAACCAGGGAGGTGTCCGCTTCTATGGCCCATACGAACTGAAGGTGGACGGCCCGGACCCGGACGGTACTTTGTGGGATGACGGCTATCGCAATTTGGGCGGCGGCTGGCGGCGGCTGGATGGGTTCGGCGATTACGTGCCGATGGAAACGGAAGGCTGGATTTGGCACAATCAACACGGATTCTTCTATGTGGCGCCGGATGGCACGCCCGAAGGTTTCTGGCTGTATGCCCCCGACATGGGCTGGCTGTGGACGGCCCGCACGATTTATCCGTTCCTCTTCCGTGCGGAAGACGTCTCGTGGATTTGGTTTAATGGTTCAAGCGAACCCCGCTGGTTTTTCAATTTGACGGTCCAGCGGTGGGAGTGCCGTCCCTGACCCGTTTCTTCAAGTTTCCGCTTTTCCGCTTTCGGTTGTGTTTTTGGGATTGAAGGATGAGGGCGGGTGCGTGTATCGTTCCGGCGCGTTATCAAGTTTCCACGGAGCAAAGGAAAAGCCATGGCTGAAGAACTGCAACATTTGATCGAGCGTATCCGCAAAGAGGGCGTTGAATCTGGGGAAAAGGCAGCGGATTCGCTGGTTGCCGAGGCCAAGAAAAAGGCGGCGGCCATCGTGGCCGATGCCCAGAAGCAGGCCAAGGAACTGGTGGCGAAGGCCGAAACCGATGCGGCGGCATTCGCAGAACGCGGCAAAAAAACCTTGGAGCAGGCCGCGCGCGATCTGTTGATCAGCATTGGCGGCGCCGTGGGCAACGTGGTGGGCGGAATGGTGGACGCCAAGGTGAGCGCCGCCCTGACCCCCGAGCTGATGGCCCAAATGCTGCTGAAGCTGGCGGAAGCCTACGGCAAGAACGGCGGAGCGGGTGGAATTGTCGCGATGCTGGGCGAGGCGGATGCCGCGGCCCTGAAGGCGGTTTTCGCCAAGGAATACCAGAGCCAGTTGGTGAACGGGATCCAGATCGAGAGCGACAAGGAGATTTTCAAGGGCTTCCGGGTGGGCGTGAAGGGTGGACAGGTGTTCCACGATTTCACGAAGGATTCGATTGCGGAATCGCTGGCGAATTTCCTGCGGCCGGACCTGGCGCAGATCGTGAAGAAGGCGTCGGAATAAGGGCCGGCGATGGGCGGCTATAACTATTTGGTGTCGTCGCTGCCGGCGCTGTCGCTGGAGGTGCCGCCGCCGTTTTCCCCGGCCGAATTCCGGTTCCGCTGTCAGGGCGTCCTGAGCGACGGCGATCTGGCCGAGCTGGATTTGCTGCTGGCGGGGCGGGCGGCCGAGGGCCGCACGGAGTTCTCGCGGGCGTGGGCGGGCGGCGATGCCCAGATCCGCAACACGGCTGCCAAGGCGCGAGGGGCGAAGCTGGGCGTGGAGGCCAAGCCTTTCCTGCGTAGCCATCCGGGCTACGCGGTCTGGCTCGACAAGGAAGTGTCGGATGCCCTGTCCAAGGCGAACCCGCTGGTTCGCGAAATGGGGATGGATGGCGCGCGCTGGAAGCTGGTCGAGGAGTTGGCGCTGGCCGATGCCTACGGGTTGCCGGCCGTGCTGGCGTTCGCGGTGAAGTTGATGTTGGTGACGCGCTGGTCCGGCATGAAGGAAGAGGCCGGACGCGAGCAGCTCGAAAAACTGGTTTCCCAATTGGAAGAGAACGCGGCGCAAAGCGGCGCGTCGGGTTTCAAATAACGAAGGCGGATGAAGATGAGCGAGAATGTCGGAAAAATCGTGGGAATCAGCGGTAACCTGATCACCGTGCACTTCGAAAAGCCCGTGACGCAAAGCGAAGTGGGCTATGCCCGCGTGGGCGACATGGGCCTGAAGTCGGAAATCATCCGCATCCGCGGCGAAAACGCGGAAATGCAGGTGTTCGAGGACACGACCGGCCTGAAAGTGGGTGATGCGGTTGAGTTCAGCGGCAATCTGCTGACGGTGGAACTGGGCCCCGGCCTGTTGGCGCAAGTCTATGACGGCTTGCAGAACCCTCTGCCCAAGCTGGCGGAGCAGTGCGGTTTCTTCCTGCAGCGCGGAACCTATCTGAAGGCGCTGGATCGCGCCAAGACGTGGGCCTATACCCCCAAGGTGCGCAAGGGAGACGAAGTGACGGCCGGCGATGCGCTCGGATCCGTCCCCGAAGGTATTTTCGAGCATATCGTGATGGTGCCGTTCCGCCTGGTCGGAAAGTACAAGGTCGAAGAGACCGTTGCCGCAGGCACCTACAACGTCGACAAGGTCGTGGCCAAGCTGAGCAATGAGCGCGGCGATGTGATTTCCGTGACGATGGTTCAGGAATGGCCCGTGAAGGTGCCGATCAAGGCCTACGCCGAGCGCCTGCGCCCGACCGATCCGCTGGTGACCAAGGTGCGCATCGTCGACACCTTCTTCCCGGTGGCGCGTGGCGGCGTGTATTGCATTCCTGGCCCCTTCGGCGCGGGCAAGACGGTGTTGCAGCAGGTCACGAGCCGCCATGCGGACGTGGATATCGTGCTGGTGGCCGCCTGCGGCGAACGCGCCGGCGAAGTGGTGGAAACCCTGCGCGAATTCCCGGAGCTGACCGACCCGCGCACCGGCAAGAGCCTGATGGAACGCACGCTGATCATTTGCAACACGTCTTCCATGCCGGTGGCCGCCCGCGAAGCGTCGGTGTACACCGCCGTGACGATCTGCGAATACTATCGCCAGATGGGTCTCAATGTTCTTCTGCTGGCGGACTCGACCAGCCGCTGGGCGCAGGCCCTGCGCGAAATGAGCGGCCGCCTGGAGGAAATCCCCGGCGAAGAAGCCTTCCCGGCCTATCTCGAATCCGTGATTGCCGCCTTCTACGAGCGCGGCGGCGTGGTGAAGCTCAAGAACGGCAAGACCGGTTCCGTCACCATCGGCGGACCGGTGTCGCCCGCCGGCGGCAACTTCGATGAGCCGGTGACGCAGGCCACCCTGAAGGTGGTCGGCGCGTTCCACGGCCTGAACCGCGAACGTTCCGACGCCCGCCGCTATCCGGCGATTCATCCGCTGGATTCCTGGAGCAAGTATCCGGGCGTGGTGGATGGCAAGCAGGTGGCCCAGGCGCGCAAAGTGTTGCGGCAGGGCAACGAAGTGAACCAGATGATGAAGGTGGTGGGCGAGGAAGGCACGAGCATCGAGGATTTCGTGGTCTACCTGAAGAGCGAGTTCCTGGATGCGGCCTACCTGCAGCAAAACAGTTTCCACGATGTGGATGCCGCAACCAGCGCCGACCGGCAGAAGTACGTGTTCAGCAAGATCCACGGCATCCTGACGGCCAAGGTGTTTTTCCCCGACAAGGATGCAGCCCGCAAGTGGTTCCTGCAACTGACCTCGGTGACGAAGGACTGGAATCTGGTCACGATGGAGGCGGCGGAGTTCAAGCAATTGGAGCAGCGCATCGACGCGATGCTGGCGGAGGTTTCGGAAAATGCATAAGGTTTATCATCGCATCGAGCAGATTGCGGGCAACGTGATCACCGTCCGCGCCGAGGGTGTCGCGAATGGCGAATTGGCGCAGGTGGTCGGTACGCTGGGCGCCTCGCTGGCGCAGGTCATCCGGTTGGAGCGGGACAAGGTCTTCCTGCAGGTATTCGCGGGCAGCCGCGGTATTTCGACGGATGGACAGGTGCGCTTCCTCGGCCACAAAATGGATATTTCCTTCACGGAGGCCCTGCTGGGCCGCGTGTTCAATGGCTCCGGCCAGCCGCGCGACAACGGACCCGTGCTGGACGAGAACCGCATTGCCATCGGCGGACCTTCCGTCAATCCTGCCAAGCGCATCATTCCTCGCAAGATGGTCCGTACCGGCATTCCGATGATCGACGTCTTCAATTCGCTGGTCGAATCCCAGAAGCTGCCGATTTTCGCGGCCGCCGGCGAGCCCTATAACGAACTGCTGGCGCGCATCGCCCTGCAGGCGGAAGTGGACATCATCATCCTGGGCGGCATGGGCCTGAAGCACGACGACTATTTGCAGTTCCGCGATACGCTGGAAGCCAACGGGGCGCTTTCGCGCTCCATCCTGTTCATTCACACCGCGGCCGATCCGACGGTGGAATGCCAGATGGTGCCCGACATCTCCCTGGCTGTGGCCGAGCAGTTTGCCTTGCAGAACAAGCGCGTGCTGGTGCTGTTGACGGATATGACCAGCTTTGCGGATGCGCTGAAGGAAATCGCCATCACAATGGAGCAGATCCCCGCGAACCGCGGCTATCCGGGCGATTTGTATTCCCAGTTGGCCTCGCGCTACGAAAAGGCGGTCGACTTCGAAGGCGCCGGTTCCATTACGATTCTGGCGGTGACCACGATGCCGGGCGACGATGTGACCCATCCGGTGCCCGACAACACCGGGTACATCACCGAAGGCCAGTTCTATCTGCGCAATGGCCGCATCGAGCCGTTTGGTTCGCTCTCCCGCTTGAAACAGCAGGTCAATGGCAAGACCCGCGAAGATCACCGCACGGTCATGAACACGATGATCCAGCTCTATGCTTCGTATAAAGAGACCTTGGAAAAGCAGTCCATGGGCTTCCGCATGAGCTCCTGGGACAACAAGCTGCTCAAGTATGGCGAGCGCTTCGAGAAGGCGATGATGGACCTGACGGTCAACATTCCGCTGGAAGGCGCCCTGGATCTGGGCTGGCAAATCATGGCCGAGTGCTTTGAGCCCGAAGAAACGGGAATTTCCTCGAAGCTGACCGGAAAGTTCTGGCCGAAGAAGACCGCGTAGGGCGGGAGTTGCGATGGGCAAGGTTAAAAATACCAAGACGGAACTCAAGGCGCAGCGCGACTCGCTGAAGCGCTACCGCCGCTATCTGCCGACGTTGCAGCTCAAGAAGCAGCAGTTGCAGATGGAAATTCGGCAGGTGGATCAACGCGTGGCCGAAAAGAAGGCCGAGGAAGAGGCCGCCCGCGGGGCCCTGGCCGACTGGGTCAAGCTCTTCTCCGATCCGCTGGATTATTTGTCCTGGCTGTCCGTGGTGGCCATCGATGTGGAACCCGGCAACATCGCGGGCGTGGCGGTTCGAACGCTCAAGGAAATTCGTTTCCAGCGTACGGCGCCCGATTTGTGGGCGACGCCCGCTTGGCTGGATGAGGGACTGTCCACCTTGGAAACCCTCTTCCGTCTGCGCATCGAGCGGCGCCTGCTCGAAGAGCAGCACCGCCTGCTGGCCGAAGAACTGCGCACCACCAGCCAGCGCGTGAATTTGTTCGAGAAAATCAAGATTCCCGAGTGTGCCGAAAACATCCGGCGCATCCGCATTTTCCTGGGCGACGAAAACACCGGTGCGGTGGTTCGTTCCAAGATTGCCAAGGGCAAGAGCGTGAAGAAAGCGGCCGCAGCCGAAGCGGCGGCGAAAGAGGGGACGGCGGCATGATCGTCCAAATGAAAAAACTGACGCTTCTCTGCGTGGCCCATGACCGCGCGGCCACGCTGGAAGCCCTGCGGGGACTGGGCGTGCTGCATGTCAAACCCGTGGTGGTTCCGAGCGGCTCCGGTTTGGAAGATGCTCGCGAAAAGGCATCCGGCTTGCGCCGCCTGCTGGAAGCCTTGCCCGCCGCCGCCGATGGGGCCAAGCCGACGGGGCGCGATGCGTTTTCCGTGGTGGCTGAGGTGAGCGATTTGCTGGACGAGCGCAAGGAGAAGCAATCCCAATTGGAATCCCTCCAGTCCGAGTTGGCCCGGGTGGAACCGTTTGGTGCTTTTGATCCTGCGGCCGTCAAGACTCTGGCCGACAAAGGCGTGGTGATCAAGTTGTACCGGGCCTCCATCAAGACCGCGCTGCCTTTGCCGGAAGGGGTCACCGCAGAGAAATTGGCCGTGCGGAAGACGGACGCCTACTGGGCGCTGTTTTCG
>CAYNHA010000080.1:0-12112 GCA_964397035.1 uncultured Verrucomicrobiota bacterium | reverse complement strand
GTGGACCTGGATTTTGCGGGAGAGGGGGATGATCCATTCGGCGTAGAGGGCGCAGAGTTGATCGGGGGTTTCCACGCGCGGGGCGGTTTCGCGGGCCTGGCGGCGGACGCGTGCGAGGACTTTGGCTTCGACGGCCGGATGGGTGATGGCATTCTCCACGCGGGCCGGGTCGCCTGTGCGGATGGCGGCTTGCAAGGCTTCGGGCAGGGCTTCGAGCTTGCGGGTGGCCACGTGGACGGAGAGGGCCAGGCGCCGGGCCAAGGCGTCGAGGCAGGCGGCGTCGGCGGCAAGGCATTCGGAGCGGTCTCCGCCTCCGCCTTGTTCGCAGAGGGTGGGCAACAGCACCTGGAGGTAGGGCGGACGCAGGAGATGCACGCGCCCGGCAAGCGTGGTGGATTCCGAGAATTGCCCGGCCAGGTCGTTGAGCGCGGGAAGGGCGTCGGAGGCCAGCGCATAAAACTGGACGTTCAGGCGGAGTCCGGCCCGGTGGCATAGGTGGGCGACCAGCTCTTCGTCGAGCGAGGCGATCATGTTGCGGAGATGGGAGAGGTGTTCCATATTATGCCACGGGGTAGGTGCCGATTTTTCTGCCAGACTCCGCCAGGGACAGGACCATTTTCCAGGCGGCCTGGGCGCGCGCGGATGTCCAGTCGGTGGCGGCTTCGATGAAGAATCCATATTCCCAGGGCCTTCCCGGAAGCGGACGGCTCTGGATGAAGGTGAGGTTGATTTCGGAGGCGTCGAAGGGCGAGAGCACATGGAGCAGGGCTCCGGGGCGGTTGCCGATGACCAGATAGATCAGCGAGCGGCAGTCCTTGGCGGAACGAGGCGGCGGACTTTTGGTTTTGGCGGTGGTGAGCGTGAAAAAACGGGTGACGTTTTCTTCGCTGTCCTGGAGGTTTTTCCGCAGGATGCGGAGGTTGTGGATCTTGGCGGCGGCATCGGAGGCGATGGCGGCGGTGGTGGCATCCTGTGCGGCGCGTCCGGCGGCGGAAGCGGTGCTGGATTCGGCGATCAATTCGGCGCGCGGCAGGAGGCGGGCGAGGTTGCCGCGGCATTGCCCGAGCACCTGGGGATGGCTGCACACGCGGCGGATGTCGGCGAGTTTGGTTTTCTTGAGCGCCATGAGGTGCTGCGGCACCGGCAGGGAGAGGCTGTCGAGAATGCCCACGCCGGGATGCCCGGCCAGTTGGTCCAGAGTTTGGGTGACAGGGCCTTCGCTGGAGTTTTCCACGGGTACGATGGCGAGGGGCCGGGGCGATGTTCGCGAAGAGCAGAGGCGCGCAAAAATCTCATAATGGGAAAGGCAGGGGAGGAGTTTGGCGCCGGGGCCGAATCTGCGCAGGGCGGCTTCGTGCGAGTGGGTGCCTTCGGGACCCAGATACAGGATGGGGACGCTCATGGGTGGGCCTTTCAGGCGGGGTTGGAGGTGGCGCGTTCCTTGCGGGCCAGATCGATCCACGGGGCGAGGTCCGCAAGGAAGCGCGCGAATTTTCCGCTTTCCAGTTGCTGGGGCGCATCGCTGAAGGCATTGAGCGGATCGGGATGGGCCTCGACGATGAGGCCATCGGCACCCACGGCAAGACCGGCCCGGGCGAGGGCGGGGACCAGGCGGCGGGCCCCGGCGGCGTGGCTGGGGTCCACGATGACGGGCAGGTGCGAGAGCTGCTTGGCGACGGCCACGGCTCCGAGATCGAGCAGGTTGCGGGTGCTGGGATCGAAGGAGCGCAGGCCGCGCTCGCACAACACAACCTGCGTGCAGCCGTTGACGACGAGGTACTCGGCGGCGGTGAGCCATTCCTCCACCGTGCTGGCCAGGCCGCGCTTGAGCAGGACCGGGAGGCCGGCCTTGGCAATCTGTTCGAGCAGGTCGTAGTTCTGGGCGTTGCGCGCGCCGATCTGGAACATATCGGCCAGTCCCAGCAAGGGCTCGATCTGGGCGGGACCGGGCACTTCGGAGACCATGGCGATGTTGAACTCGGCCTTGACGTCGCGCATGATCTGGAGGCCATCCTGCTTCAGGCCCTGGAAGTCGTAGGGCGAGGTGCGCGGCTTGTAGGGCATGGCGCGGACGATTCTGGTTCCGCAGCGGACCAAATCCTGCACGGCGGAACGGAACTGGTCGAAGGATTCGATGGCGCAGGGGCCTGCGATGACTTCGATGTTTCCGCCCCCGATCCGGATGCCGCGGACTTCGACGATGGAATCCGCCGGATGGTATTCGCGGGAGACGAGTTTGAATTTTTTCTGCACCGGGAAAACGGATTCGACGGCGGGCAGGTTGCGCAGGGCTTCGAGGGAGTGGTTGCTGAGTTCGTCGCCGATGCAGGCCACGACGGTTTGTTCGACGCCGCGAATGACGCGCGGCTGGTAGCGCATGGAGCAAACGAGGTCGCTGATGGTGGCGATGTCAGTTTCGGTGCTATTTCTTTTCAATACGATGATCATGGGGGGCCTTAGGGGTTAGGAGTTAAGGGTTCACGGTTCAGGGATCAGAAGGGTTCACGGTTGGGGGGGGGCGATGGGGCAAAACAAAACCGCGTGTCTTTTCGCCAGACACGCGGTTTCGGAAGGAATCCCGGTAGACAAGCCTCACCGGGCCGATCCGGACTGCGCGTCCGGCGACCTAAAGATGAAGCTGGAATAATATCGGCTGGGATTCATGGCGGGTAATCAACCACGGTGGAGGGCGGTTGTCAAGGGTTCCCCGGAAAAATCACTCTTCGATTTGCCCGGCGGCCTCGCGGATGAAGAAGTCCATGGTTTCGTTGACGGACTGCTGCATGGCGATCTTGGGTTCCCAGCTGAGGAGTTCCTTGGCCTTGCGGACGGAGGGCTTGCGGTGCTCCACGTCCTGGTAGCCCTTGCCGTAGTAGTCGGCGCTCTTCGTGATCTGGTAGCCGGCGAATTTCGGGAACTTCGAGCGGAGGGGGTGGGCGTCGAAGGCGGCCACGACCATTTCGGCGAGTTCCTTGATGCTGGCCTCGTTGTCGGGATTGCCGATGTTGAAGATGCCCTTCTCGCAGGCATTGTTCTTGTTTTCAATGATGCGGAAGAGGCATTCGACGCCATCCTTCACATCGGTGAAGCAGCGTTTCTGTTCGCCGCCATCCACGAGGCAGATGGGGGTGCCTTCGACGAGGTTGAGAGCGAGTTGCGTGATGGCGCGCGAGGAGCCGAGGCGGGCCGAATCCAGCGAATCGAGGCGGGGGCCGATCCAGTTGAAGGGGCGGAAAAGGGTGAAGGGCAGGTTCGACTTTTCGCCATAGGCCCAGATGACGCGGTCGAGCAGTTGCTTGGAGGCGGAATAGATCCAGCGCTGCATGCGGATGGGGCCGACGATCAGGGGCGAATTGTCCTCGTCGAAGTTTTCATCGGTGCACATGCCGTACACTTCGGAGGTGGACGGGAAGATGATGCGGCGGTTGTATTTTGCGCAATAGCGGACGATGCGGAGGTTTTCTTCGAAGTCGAGTTCGAAGACGCGCAGCGGGTTGCGCACGTATTCCTTGGGGGTGGCGATGGCCACCAGCGGCAGGATCACGTCGCACTTGCGCACGTGGTATTCGATCCATTCGCGGTTGATGGAGATGTCGCCTTCCGCAAAATGGAAGCCGGGCTTGTTCAGCAGGCGCTGGATCTTGTCGTTTTGCAGATCCATGCCGTAGACTTCATAGCGGTCGTCCTGCAGGAGGCGGTCGGTGATGGCGTTGCCGATGAAGCCGTTGACGCCGAGGATGAGGACACTGGTTTTCTTCTGTTTGCTCATGGGATGGGACTTTCTCCGTGGATTTGGTGGATCAGATAGCGCGGGCGCGCACCCACGTTTTTGTAGATTCGGCCGATGTATTCGCCCAGGAGGCCCATTCCAAGGAACTGGGCGCCCACCAGGAAAAACAGGGCGGCGAAGAGGGTGAAGATGCCGTCGTTGGTCCAGGCGTCGCCGTAGTGGAGGCGCATATAGAGGATGTAGGCGGCCAGGATGAAGCTCATGCCGAAAATGCCCATGCCGAAGAACGACAGCAGGCGCAGGGGGGCGGTGGTCATGCCGGTGAGCATGTCGAACATCAGATTGACCAGTTTCAGGACGCTATACTGGGATTCGCCGGCGGCGCGCGGGGCGTGGGAGACTTCCACCTCGCAGGTGCGGTGGGCAAAGGAGTTGGCCAGCACGGGGATGAAGGGGGTGCGCTCTTCGCACGACAGCATGGCCTTGACCACTTCGCGGGTATAGCCGCGAAGCATGCAGCCGTAATCGTTCATCCGGACGCCGGTGGACTGGCGAATCATGCGGTTCACCATCCACGAGGGGATTTTGCGGAGCGCGGAATCCTCGCGGGGAACGCGCAGGCCTGCGACGACGTCGTAGCCCTCGCACAATTTGTTGTAGATCTTGCCGATTTCCTCGGGCGGGTTTTGCAAGTCGGCGTCGAGATTGATGACCAGATCGCCTTTGGAGACGCCATAGCCGGCAAAGATGGCGTTATGCTGGCCGTAGTTGCGATTGAGGAGGACGGCGATGATTTCGCGCGGGTTCTGGCGCGAGGCTTCGGCGAGCATTTCCGCCGAGTGGTCCTTGGAGCCGTCGTTGACCAGCACAACCTCGAACACGCAGCCCAGCGTGCGGCAGGATTCCAGCACGCGGCGGATCAATTCCGCGAGGTTCCGTTCTTCGTTGTAGACGGGAATGACAATGGAAAGGGAGGGGCGCGGTGAGGGAGAGGCGGTCATGATTTTTTTCCTGCCTTGGCCAAGGTGTCGCGGATGGCCTCGACCACATCGTCCTGATCCTGCTCGGTCATCGCCGGGAAGAGCGGCAGGGAGCAGATGCGGTCCGAGCACCATTCGGTTACGGGCAGGGAGCCGATGGGGCAGCGTCCGGTCCGGACGTAATACGCATGGGTGTGGGCGGCCTTGAAATGAATGCCGGTGCCGATGTTGCGTTCCTTGAGGGCGGCCACAAATTCATCGCGGGTCAGGTGCGGGGAATTCACCCGCACCACGTACAGATGATGGGCATGCTTGTGGGGCCACGAGGGGGCCGCCAGCGGAAGCAACTCGGGGAAGGGGGCCAGCAACTGGTCGTAGCGGGCGGCCAGTTCGGTGCGCCGCGCATTGAAGCGGGCCAGCTTGGGAAGCTGGGTGAGGCCCAGCGAGGCAATCATGTCGGGCATGTTGTACTTGAGGCCGGGTTCAATCACTTCCAGCACGGTGCCGGCACCCTTCTTGGAGTAGCGGTCCCACGCATCCTTGGCAATGCCGTGGAACTTCAGGCGCTTGACGGCGTTGTACAGTTCCTCGTCGTGTGTGGTGACGATGCCTCCCTCGGCTGTGGTGATGTTTTTGATGGGGTGCAGGCTGAAAATGGCGGTTTCCTGGGAGCCCACGTGGCGGCCCTTGTATTCGGTGCCGATGGCATGCGCGGCATCCTCGATCAACACCAGACCGTGCTTTTGAGCGATGGTGCGATAGGCGTCCATGTCCACGGGCGCACCCGCATAATGAACCGGCAGGAGGACGCGGGTGCGGGGGGTGATGGCCGCCTCCACGGCAGCGGCCGGAGCCAGCATGGTATCGCGGTCGATGTCCACAAAAACAGGCGTGGCGCCGAGAAGCTCGATCACATTGGCATCGGAAACCCAGGTCATAGAAGGCATGATGACTTCGTCGCCCGGCTTGAGCCGCAGCGCGAGAGCCAGGCAATGCCAGCCGGCGGTGCCGGAGGTCAGTGCGCAGGCGTAGGGGGCGCCCACAACCTCCGCCATGGCCTTTTCAAAGGCGGCCGTGCGGGGACCGGTGGTGATCCAGCCGGATTTGAGGGTGTCGACCACGCCTTGGATGTCATCGTCTTCGATTCCGGGAACGGAAAATGGCAAAAATTGGCTACGGCTCACGATTTCATATCCTTGTTTGATGAGGGGGGCATCATGTTCCAGGGAAGCTCGTATTTCAAGGTCGAAATCACCTGCCCAAAGCCTCGGGGCGCATCTCCGCTTCATTGGCCACCGTCGGCTTATACCGCCATCGGTGCAACGGGAACGGAAGCATCGTTCCAATTGAACCACGGATGAATACCGCTGGACACGGATTTCAAAAAGGGAATGAGTGCTTCCAGACGACCCGCGCTTCACGGTGCGTCTTGGTGGTATGCTTCAGGACAACAAAACAGCCACTCCTGAACCCCTTCCACGGCGCAGAAGACTTCCTTGATCATCCTGAAATCAGCGCCAATGTTCTTCACGAAGAAGCAAAATCGGGAAAGAGCTTTTTAACTAGTTATTATAATAACTAGTTGATTTGGAGGGGAGCATCTTCACTTCATCTACGCCTCATATTCATACCGTTCATTTTCAATCGGGATGGGATTGTCCCCGAGAGTGAGGAGAGGAAAGAAGGGACGAATGGAAAGAAGCGGGCACCCGGCGGCGGCGCCCTAGCAAATATCCACGAAAGAGAGATAGCAGGTCAGTGAAACGGGGATGTACTCAGGGCTTTGAAAAGTGGACATGCAGGCGCTGGACCGAATGTTGTTGCCGGCGGATGATGATTTGCAGTGGAGCGCAGATTTCAGGGAGCGATTGGTATTCATGCCCAGGGGGGAAATTCGAATGGATTCTGGTTCGCGAGGGACTGCTTGTCGATGGAATGAGGAAACCGCTGGAAGGTCCGGATCTGTTGGGTATTCTCTGGAAGGAAGGGGCAGGCAAAACTGAATAGAGAGTAATCGCGCTGGTATTTTGCCACATGACTGTACTATAGTTTCACCCATCTGAAAAATGTGGAGAAAACCCTATGTCAAAACTGATGAAAGAACTGAAAAGCGAAGTGGCCCGCTTGGCCCGCAAGGAAATCCATGCGGAACTGCTGCCCGTCCGGAAAATCAATGCCGTTCAGCGTAGGTTCATTGCCGATCTCAGACGCCAGGTGGATGCCTTGCAAAAAGAGGTGGCTGCACTTAGGAAAGGCGCGCCGGCCCCGGAGAATGTGGCGGAACAGGGTCCGTCAGTGCCCGAGGGAAGATCCTGGATTACCGGCAAGGGAATCAAGGCTCTTCGCAAACGTCTGGGCCTGACTCAGGCCGCATTGGCGAGTTTGGCGGGAGTGAGCAGTCCTGCTGTGGTCCAGTGGGAGAAGAAAAGTGGCAAAATCCGGCTCCGCAAGGCCACCGCCACCAAACTGCAGGTAATCCGCAAGATGAAAAAGAGGACCCTTGCGGCAGGGGCGGTGAAGCCATAGCCAGTTGGCATTATGTGTATTCCCTAAACACCGGCACCTTGTCGTTCTTGATGAAGGTATGGCGAGGCGTGAGGGGTCGAAATGTACTGCGATCCATAATTGTTCCCATCTGTTTCTTATTATGTGGTTGTGGCCCTGCGGTGCAGAATTCACCGGTGCAGGTTTCGGCTTATGCCCGTCCGATCCGCTTGGCTTGTGTGGGGGATAGTTTGACCGCCAATGAGGACTGTTGGCCGGGCCCTCTTGGCGGGATGATGGGGGAACGGTGGGATGTGCGGAATTTTGGGGTTGGAGGGTCCACCGTCCTGTCGTTTGGGGATACGCCATATGCTTCGCGGAAATTGCCCGAGGTCTTAGCGTGGAATCCGGATGTGGCGGTCATTTTGCTGGGGACGAATGACTCCAAGCCGAGGCATTGGTACTACAAGCGGGAATTCGAGCGGGATTATGGCATCATGCTGGAGACTCTTCAGAAACGATCCCCCGGGATACGCATTTGGGTTTGTCTGCCGCCGCCTGCGTTTCCGGGTCAATGGGGGATCGACGCGGGGCGTCTTTTGGAAATGCAGCCGGTTATTCGCCGGGTTGCCCGGAGGCACGGTATTCCGGTATTGGATCTGCATTCCCTGTTTGCCGGTCGGCCGGAGCGATTTCCCGACCAAGTGCATCCAGATGCGGTGGCATCGAAAGAAATCGCCCGGCATATTTACCAGGCGGTGACGGGCGTGGCGGTGGACGCCAAACCCTGATCCGGCTGAAGGAGGCGGATCAGCATGTCGGTAAACAATTCCCTTCCGGCGGAGTTCACATGGGTCATGTCTTTCCATGCGGAGTCGGGTATATCCAGATTCTGTTCCTCCAGGGAAACGTAGCGGATGTGGCCGAGCTGTTGCTGCGCGAGCAGGAATTCCCGCAGTTGCTGTGACAGGACCGTCAGTTCCTTGGTGCGATAGTCGGGATTGACGCGGCCTTCGAGTACGATGATTTCGGCCGTTCGCGAAGACATTTCGGACAAAAAACCGGCGAGAGCTTGCAGGCAGAGGGCAACCATTTCTGGGTTGGAGCCGAGCTCATGATAGGCCTTTGCCTGGGCCTCCAGCGCAGGAGCTTCACTTGCGGGGGAATCGGATGGTTTTACGGAAAATGGATTCTGGAGAACAAGCCGGGCGTAGTCGCGCGAGCGCCAAAGGTCGCAGATGGATGCGAAGGAAATGTCCGCAAATACTCGCCAACGGCGAATGAAGAATGGCCAAGAGGCGGCGGTCCGCACGTGACGCAGACCCGAGGGTGTGGAGAGAGGGCGGAGAATGTCTGGATAGAGGTCGTAGCGTGCGCCGAGATCGAAGCCCGACATCATCAGTATCAATCGATTGCGGGGATTGAAATCCGAGAATTGCTGGCTTGCGACGAGTTCGGCGATGAAGAGGCCGGCCACCGCGCGGCGATAGACAGGCCTGTGGATGTGGTTGCCGATGCGGGCCACGTCAAATGCATGGACGACTTGGCTGGACCCCATGAGCACGATGCCGGGGGGAGCGTTTGGCGATGCGGCGGCATCTTCCCGAAGCAGACTCAGTTCGCGGGCATCATGGCGGTCACCCGCACGCGCGCGGACCGTCTGCCAAAAAATGGACTGTCCAATCGGGGTTTCCAATCCCGCATGGAGGCAGAGGATTCCTGCCATGGCGAGCAGGGGCGCGGCCGACCACTGGCGCAGGGCCAAGCGGGGCTGTTGTTCCACCCAGATGCCGAGCCGCCAGAACCACGGGAAGGAGGCGAAGGCCAATCCAAGACAAAGTCCTTTGAGGGAGAGCCATTCCAGCGGGGAATGAGGGAGATAGGAAGCGTCGAGCAAGATGGCGGCCCATAGTCCATGGGAGATTCCGATTCCAAGCCCGAAGCCCAGAAAAGAAAGGATCCAGGCGTAGCGTTGCAGCCAGCCCGTTTCTAGTTGGAGCATTTCGGTTGGAGGGTGTTCACTGGGCATGAGCAGATATTTCCGGTCAAAATTGGAAGTAGATGAAGGCTCGGCTTCCGGTGTTGGCCAACAGGAGGAATAGGAGAATCAGGAGCATGTAGAGGGCGGTGCGGGGAACGATCGACAGGCGGAGCGGTGCCAGCGAATCGTTTGTTCGTTCTTGCAGAATCTGGACGGCCAGCAGGGGTAGGCCGAGGACAGCGAGTTGGAAAAGCCAGGAAGTGAATTCCGGAAACAGCCTGGGTTTTTGCACCATGGCGTGCAACATGCCGGCGACGACCTGCATGGATTCGGCACGGAACAGGAGCCATCCAAAGCAGACGGCATGGAAGGTGCCCGCCCGCCGCCAGGCATGGGCCAGCCAGGAGTGTTTAGGCGCGTCGGTGGTTTCGCCGCGGATCAGGCGGTGGAGGGCGAGCCAGAGGCCATGGAAAATTCCCCAGAAGACGAACGTCCAGGCCGCGCCATGCCAGAGGCCGCCCAGGACCATGGTCATGATCAGGTTGACATAGGTCCGGCGGGGTCCCTTTCGGCTGCCGCCCAAGGGGATATAGAGGTAGTCACGCAGCCACGTGGACAGACTGATGTGCCAGCGCCGCCAGAAATCGCTTGGATCGAGGGCAAAGTAGGGATTCCTGAAATTGATCATGATGTCGAATCCCAGGAAATTGCCCAGTCCTCGTGCCATGTCGCTATAGGCGGAGAAGTCGCAGTAGATCTGGAGGGCGAAGGCGTAGACGCCGAGAAGGACGGAACCGGCGGTCCATTCGATGTTGCCAGAAAAGACCTGGTCCGCCAAAACGGCCACATTGTCGCCAATGACCATTTTCTTGAACAACCCCCAGGCGAACAACCAGGTTCCGGTCTGGATGTTGGTCCAGGTGATGCGTCGGGGGGAGGTAATTTGGCCAAGGAGATGGGATGCTCGCTCGATGGGGCCCGCAACGAGTTGGGTGAAGAGGGAGATGAACAGCGCATAGTCCAGAAAATTCCGGGTGGGAACCAGTTGCCTCCGATAGACGTCGAGGCAGTAGCTCATGGATTGAAAGGTATAGAACGAGATGCCAACCGGCAGGATGATCTGGAGGTGGAAGAGCGAGGGATTGAATCCCAGGGCGGCGAGAAGGGTTTCTGCGCTTTCGGCGAAAAAATTGAAATACTTGAAAAAGCCAAGGATGCCGAGGTTGACGGAAATGCTAAGGGCCAGGCAACCCTTGCGAAAGCGGGGCTGCTGGCTGCCGTGAATGCACAACGAAACGACATAATCCATGGAGGTGGAAATGGCAATCAGGGAAAGGAATCGCCAGTCCCAGCAGCCGTAGAAAAAATAGCTGGCGGCAAGCAACAAGCGGTTTTGCCCTCGGTGGGGCAGAACGGCGTAGGCCATGAACACCACCAGGAAAAAGACCGCAAAATCTAGCGAATTGAACAGCATCGATCGGTTTTATGTGGGAGATGTCGTTAGGCGGGGTCCTGGAGGATCATGAAAGGCGCAAGCGCCGAGGATCGGTTTTCTCGACTGTCAGTTCGCCGAGGGTACGGGTGGCAAAGAGTTCGAGGGCGACTTCGGGGTCGATGGCTTCGCCGCCGGTCATGGCAGCCTGGGCGTCAACGGCGGCATTCAGCCAGCGGAACCAGCGGGCGGGGGGGTACCGATTGGCCTGGGCCGCCATTTTGGCGATGGCAAACGGATTGCCTTTGCGGGGATCTTTTTCGAGCGACGACAAGACGGCTTCGCCTTCGGGGGGGAGGGACCAGGTCAGCTTGGGCCAGTCGCCACCGCTGACATGGGCCCAGCCGCGCTTGAGGCAGTCGGCGAGGACCACGATTTCGCGAAGGCGGTTTTGCAGGCTGATGACGAGGCCCACGGGGGATTCGCGCTGGGCGAACAGGCGGCTCATCATGCGGAGGGTCTTGGCGAGGTCGCCGCTGCAGAAGACGTCGGCGAATTCGTAGAACTTGCTTTCGCGGATGGGGGCCACCATGAGATGGAGGTCTTCGATCGTGGCGGTTTTCCGGTCGCCGAGGTAGAGCGAGAGCTTTTCGATTTCCATCTCCACGTGCCGGAGGTTGTATCCGGTGCGGTCCAGGAAGGCGTTGAAGACGGGGCGGGGCATGGCCACCCCTCTTTCCGCGAGCAATTTTTCCACGCGCGGAATGAAGTCCTCTTCGGCTTCGCGGTCCTTTTCGGGTTCATCGAAGGCATGGACTTCGCCAAGGCTTTTGAAGGTTTTGTAGAAGGTGGTGGTTTTGTTGACGCTATCGGTCAGCAAAAGGAACGAGACGCCGTCGGGGAGGCCGGCCTTGAGCAGGTCGACCAGGCGGGCGACCTCGGTTTTGACGGACTCGAATTTGCCGGGCTCCGTCATGGGATTGAAGAACGGCGCCCCACGCAGGAAAACGGTTTTGTTGCCGCCGAGGAAGGGGGGCGTCAGCAGGGCTTCCATGACGTTGCGCAGGATGGTGCACACTTCGTCCGCGGGTTTGTCGCCGCCTTCGGGGTTGATGGTTTCCAGCCCGAATGCCTGCTCGGCGGGAGGACAAAGGGTGTCGGCGATGGCGTCGGCCTTGCGCGTGGCGGAGAGGTCATCGCTGCCATAGACAAGGAACAGGCGCGCGGCCTCCTTGGGCGCGGCGGCTTCTTCAGGACTGGTGACCGTGGTTTTCTTGGGCGGCATGGACGGAAGGTTCCATCATCCCCGGTGAATTTTCAATTTTTTAATGCGGCGTGTTCAAAGCCGCAGGGGGGCGGGGCCATGGGAGGCCCAGACTTTCTGGACGCGGCCGGCGATGCGCTCGATGGAGTCGTTGGGGGCGACATCGATCCAGACCACGTCGGCCTGGTGGCGGAACCAGGTCATTTGCCGCTTGGCATACTGCCCGGTGCGAATCGTGGTG
>CAYNHA010000079.1:0-5766 GCA_964397035.1 uncultured Verrucomicrobiota bacterium | reverse complement strand
TTTATTTTCGCATCCGTTTTCTTGCCCTTGGGCCATTCGGTGGCATACCATCTGCTTGTCGATGGCAGGGAACAGAGTTTCCCGGACCAGCGAAGCAACCATGGACAAGGATAGCGAAATGGAAAATGCGGATTCCCGCCTCGGGGGAGGAGGCCCACACAAGGTCCATTCGGTGGTTTTGGCCAAACTGAGGTCGGTCCGGCTTCTGGTCTTCGATTTTGACGGGGTTTTCACCGACAATCTCGTCTATGTGGGGTCCGATGGGCAGGAATGGGTATGTTGCAGCCGCTCGGATAGCCTGGGCTTGGCCATGCTAAGGCAGAACCCGATTCAACTCCTTGTGCTTTCGACGGAAACGAATGCCGTGGTAGCCAAGCGCTGCGAAAAACTCCGGTTGGAGTGTATTTCCGGGTGCGCAGACAAATGGAGGGCCCTGCAGGAACAGATGGAGCAGCGTGGAGTCGGGGCGGAGGCGGTGGCCTACATGGGAAACGACCTGAACGATTTGGCCTGCATGGAGAAGGTCGGAGTGGCGATTGCTCCTGCGGATTCGCACCCGGCGATTTTGAGGATGGCGGATTTGGTGACGCCGCAGCGGGGCGGGCGGGGGGCGATCCGGCAGGTGGCGGAGTGGATTCTGGGAACGGGCGATGATTTAAAAATGAAAGTGGAGAAATAGCCATGAGCAAAGCGTTTGACTTCTACAAAGCGGATTTCGTGCAGGAAAAGCCGTTTCCCATTCCGCGCCACGTGTACGTGATTGCCGAAGTGGGCATCAACCACAACGGCGACATCGAACTGGCCAAGAAGTTGATCCAGTTGGCGCACAAAAACGGTTGCGACGCCGTGAAATTCCAGAAGCGGACCATCGACATCGTCTACACCGCCGAGGAACTGGCCAAGTATCGCGAAAGCCCCTTTGGAACCACGCAGCGCGAGCAAAAGGAGGGGCTGGAGTTCGGCAAGGAGGAGTACGACGAGATCGACCGCTATTGCAAGGAGCTGGGCATCGATTGGTTTGCTTCCGCGTGGGATTTCGAGAGCCTGAAGTTTTTGGACGCCTACGATTGCCCGTTCAACAAGGTGGCCTCGGCCATGACGACCTACACGCCCTTTGTCGAAGCCGTGGCGGCCCAGGGCAAGCCCACGTTCATTTCCACCGGCATGTGCACGGATGCGGAGCTGGATGCGGCCGTGGCCATCTTCCGGGCCCGCCAATGCCCGTTTGTACTGATGCACACGGTTTCCGAATATCCGGCCCCCATGGAAATCCTGAACCTGCAGGCCATTCACCGCTTGCGCGAGAGGTACGGGGTTCCGGTGGGCTACAGCGGGCACGAGCCCAACGTGACGCCTTCGCTGATTGCGGCGACGTGCGGGGCCGTGGCCATCGAGCGGCATATCACCGTGGATCGCGCCATGTATGGTTCCGATCAGGCCGCCTCGCTCGGGCCGCAGGGCTGGGCGCAGCTCATGCCGCTGCTGCGAATGCTGCCGCGCGTGATGGGAAACGGCGTCCGCACCATCACGGAAAACGAAAAGAAGGTGGCCAAGAAGCTCCGCTATTTCGAGTCCCGGCCCTAGCATGGACCGCCCCGTCCACGTTCTTCATCTGGCGTCGTTTTCCGGCAACACCGGAGACGGCGCCATGCATGACGGGGCCTGCCGGACCCGGGCGGAGGATTTTCCGTTTCCCGTGAACTATCGCAGGGCCGAAATCCGGGATTACATCCAGTGGGGAATGCGCCGGTTTGACGACGATTTTGTGGCCGAAGTGAACCGGACGGATGCGTTGTTCGTGGGGGGCGTCAGCCTGTTCCAGCTTTGGCGGCCGGACAGCCTGTCCGGAACCTATTTCGATTTGCCGGCGGAGGCGTTTTCTCGCATTCACCGCCCCATCGTGTTTTATGGCGTGGGAAGCGATGCCACCCGCGGCATCCGCCCGGAGACCGTCGAACGGGTCCGCCGCTGGCTGGACCGGGTGCTGGAGACGGACCGGGTGGCCTTTTCCCTGCGAAACGACGGATCAAAAACCCTGCTGACGGAAGCGCTGGGATCGGCCTATACGGACAGGATGAAGGTCATCCCCGACGGGGCCTTGTTTGCCGAGCCGTTGGCCGTGGATTGGCCGCTGGGCTGGGGCGATGCCCCGTATGTGATCGTTCAACTGGCGGGCGACATGCCCGATATTCGCTATGGGAACCGTCCGGAGATGTTTGTTCCGGCCGTGGCGGCTGGAATCGAGCGCCTGCTGCTGGAGCATCCGGATTGCCGATGCCTGTTGCTGCCGAACGTCTATTCCGATGTGAAACTCGCGGCGCAGTGTTTGGAAGCGCTGGGGGACCGGTTGCGCCGCACGCGGGTGTCCGTGGGGCCTTGCGAGACAGGGCCGGAGGGCTGGAAATGGATATATGGCCTGCATCGGAAGGCTCGGGCGGTTCTGGCCATGCGCTTCCATGCCAATGTGGTTTCGGTGGGGCTGGGCGTTCCGGCCACGGGGCTTTCCTCCCACCACAAGGTGGCGGGATTCTATCGAGAGATGGGAATGGAAGACCGTTGCATGGTGCTGGATCCCGGAGACATGGCCGCCGCCGTGGAGGCGTCCTTCCGCCAGTTGAATTCGGACCTGGAGCCGTCCGCCGCCGCCCTCGTGCGCGAGCGTCAACAGCAGGCGCGGAATGCGGAACGCCAGAAACTGAAAGCCTTCCACCTGGACCTGTGCGAATGGCTCTCCAAGCGATTGTGAGGAGCAAAGCGTGACGACCCGCCCATCCATCATCGACTCCTGCCTCCACCTGATGGAGACGGGTGAATATTTTGTTCACCGGGATGCGTTGGCGAGTCCGGACCAGGACTACTGGAGCCAGAAGCCCGATCCGGACGGCCGCATCCGGGATATCGAAAAAGAGCGCTCGGCCCGGATGGAGGACGTGCGCTACATCGCGGACTATTTGAATGCCTTGCCCCAAGGTCGCATTCTGGACGTGGGATGCGGGCTGGGGGAATTGCTGGAACAAGTGGCGGCGGGCCACGAGACGCACGGCTTGGACCAATCGCCCCGGTCGGTGGAGGTTTGCCGTGCGCGGACCCGCGCGGTGTTGCGGCAGAGCGAATTGGCGGAGGCGACCTATCCCGGCGGATTTTTCGATGCCGTGGTGGCGCATCACGTCATTGAACATGTGGAAGATCCCGTTTCCTTCGTGGCCGAGGTGCGGCGTATTCTCCGGACGGGCGGGCGCTTCGTGGTCGGGACCCCCGATTTTTCCTGCGCGGCGGCGCGCCGTTTCGGCGACCGTTTTCGGTTGCTTCACGATCCCACCCACGTGAGCCTGTTCACGGAGGATTCGCTGCTGCGCCTGCTGCGCGACCAAGGATTTGTCGTGGAAAAAGTGGAAAAGCCCTATTTTGATACGCGGTTTGCGACCGAGGAAAGCTGCCGCCGCATGCTGTCCGGCGAAGGCGATGTGTCGCCCGCGTTTTATGGTTCGTTCATGACGGTGTTTGCAAGGAAGACTGCCGATGAAGTGTGATGCCATCGTATTGGCCCGGGGCGGTTCCAAGGGGATCCCCGGCAAGAATATCGCGGATTTGCTCGGAAAACCCCTGCTGGCGTGGACCATTGAGAGGGCAAAAGAGGCCGCCTGCGTCCGCGATGTGATCGTGTCGACCGACAGCGAGGAAATCGCCGCCGTGGCCCTTCGCTACGGCGCTCTCGTGCCGGCGCTCCGGCCGGCGGAGATTTCCGGAGACCGCGCCTCCTCCGAGAGCGCCCTGCAGCATGCCCTGACGCACTTGTGCCGCAAGCCGCTGGCGGAGGCGATTCTGTTTCCGCAGGTGACATCGCCCATCCGGCGTTCCGGTCTGTTCGACCGTGCGTTTGCGCATTTCGTGGACGGGCGGTTCGATTCTCTGTTTTCCTCCACGCGGGTGCATAATTTCATCTGGCGCGGCGGGGAGGTGCCCGTTCCGATGTACGATCCTCTGCACCGTCCCATGCGGCAGCAGCTTCAGCCCAACGAAATCTTCTACCGCGAAAACGGGAATTTCTATTTGTGCCGCACCCCCGGTTTTCTGGACGCGGGATGCCGGTTGTTCGGAAAAATTGGAATGTTTGAAACGGGCGAGGACGAAGCCCTGGAAATCGACGAGCCGCGAGATTTGGAGCGGGTCCGCGCCACGCTGGCGGCCGGTCCCCGTTTCTCCTGAAGGGAACCCCATGAGACGAATCAGCGATTTTGACCGGCCCCATCCGAAGGGGATCGACGAGCACTTCCACATTCTCGACACCTCGGCTGTGGGGCGCGTGTTGTATTGGCACCAGTTTTTGAGTCTGGTGGGAACCCGTCCCGGTGCCATCGTGGAATGCGGGATTGGCCGTGGTCGCTCACTTCTGATCCTGGCCGCGCTGAATACGATGCTCTCGGAGGAGGAAGGCGGTCAGCGGACCATCTGGGGATTTGACAGTTTTGCCGGTTTCGACGATCCGGATCCGCAGGACGATTCCGCGCGCAAGCCCAAAAAAGGGGAGTGGTCGCGCTCTCCATCGGGAGCCTATGCCTATACGCCGGAATTCATCCGGGAAGTGTTGGGCGAGGCCCGAGTGGATCTTTCGCGCGTGAATCTGGTGCCCGGTTTTCTGGAGGACTCGCTGCCGCACTATGCGGGCGGTCCCATCGCGTTGCTGAACATCGATTGCGACCTCTACAAACCCTACAAGAACGCCCTGGAACACTTGTATGACCAGGTCGTGCCTGGCGGCGTCATTGTGTTCGACGATTTCAAGATCGAGGAAAATCCGAAGGAAAACTTCCCCGGCAGCCGCAAGGCCGTCTACG
Source organism: uncultured Verrucomicrobiota bacterium (assembly GCA_964397035.1). Taxonomy (GTDB): domain Bacteria; phylum Verrucomicrobiota; class Kiritimatiellia; order CAIQIC01; family Lenti-01; genus Lenti-01. The sequence continues at coordinate 931 of CAYNHA010000079.1, read as the reverse complement.
AGTTTTTCGGAGAGCGGATCCGGGATTTCAAGGAAAGCCTCAAGGGCAATCCCTATTTCGTGAAGCCCCCGGCCTAGATTTCCTGTTGGGGGGCGGATATCGGGGGTCGAATGTCATTCTCGGCTCAGTCGCGTGAGATCCACTGACGACAAGGCAAGGCCCCGGCTCCCCCATGCCTTTTTTGACTATGTATTATAATAACTAGTTTTTTGTGGAGGCGCCCGTTGGCGGGGTGGGGCGGCGGGCGAGGAGGAGGTAGGCGGCGGAGGCGGCGATCATGGTATTGAGTGGGGGGATGCCGGGGAGGAATTTGGCGGCGCAGAAGCCGCAGGCCCACGCGGTGATGGCGGGCCAATGGATGGCTCGGGCGTCCGGGGCTTCGGGGGAGCGGCGGCGGATGACGAAATGGTCGAGAATCAGGATGGCGCCGATGGAGGGGAGCATCAGGTTCAGCAGATTCAGCCACGGGACAAAGTGGTTGTAGGCGGCGGTGGCGAAGACGGTGCCGAGGAAGCCGTTGATCAGGACGAATTGCCGCTTGCTGCGGTGGGTGAGGGTGGCGAAGCCGAGGCTGGCGGCGTAGAGGGCGTTGTCGTTCGTGGTCCAGATGTTGAGGCCGAGGACGAGGATGGCCACGGCGATCATGCCCTGGGCTTTCAGCGCAAAGGAAATGTCGTTGGTCTGGTAGAAGGCGGCGGCGATGGCACCGAAGAGGAACATGAGGGAATTGCCGAGCAGAAAGGCGATCACGGTGGAGGAAACGGCGATGCGTGGCGTTCGGGCGTAGCGCGTGAAGTCGGGCGTGAGCGTGCCGCCGGAAATAAAGGAACCCACGCAGATGCCGATGGCGGCGGTCAGCGTGATGGGTTGGGCCGGATCCATGGCGAACCAGGCGGAAATGCCGCCGAAGTCGTGGAAGGCTTTGGCCATG
>CAYNHA010000078.1:0-13542 GCA_964397035.1 uncultured Verrucomicrobiota bacterium | reverse complement strand
GAATCATGATGATGTGCCGCTCGCTTATGGTAAGCTGTTTGTATTCCAAGGCTCTTCCTCCTCTTTGTGTTGGGTTCGATCGTATCGAACCGAGGTCGAGCCTTGGATCTTTTTATGCACTTCATCCTAGAATCCGCCACTGTGGAAAAAAGTTTTCCACAGTGTGGAAAACCTTGTTCCACGCCGTGCCGCACCGTAAAGTGGCGACAGGTCGAATGGAAAGGGAATCACCGGAATGAAAGCCATCGTGGTCTATGAATCGTTGTGGGGCAACACGGCAACCGTTGCGCGGGCCATTGCCGAAGGCTTCGGCCCGGAAGCCCGGGTCTTCTCCACCGCCGAAGCCACTCCGGAGATCATCGCCGGAGCCGACCTGATCGTAGCCGGCTCGCCCCTGTTTGCGTTCCAGCTCCCCACCGAACAAATCCGCGAAAACATCCGGAGAAAGTCCGCCACTTTTCCCTCCCCACCCAATCTCTCGCATCCCTCCCTCCGCTCCTGGCTGGAGACGGTGCCCCCCGGAAAAGGCCGCTCGGCCGCATTCGAAACACGCATCTGGTGGTCGCCCGGCGGGGCCGTCGGCACGATCCAGAAGTCGCTCCAGGCCCGGGGCTATGAACCGCTGGCGCGCGGCAAGCGTTTCCGCGTGGCGGGCATGCACGGCCCGCTCAAGACCGGCGAGCTGAACCGCGCGCGCGAGTGGGGCGAACTCCTCGCCGGCAAAATGCCGCGCTGATCCGCCTACTCCCGGTCCGCTCCCGGCTCCGTCCCGGATACCACCCCTGCGCCGGACAAATGCTCCGCCACGCGGGAGGCCCATGCCACCCATCCGGCTTCCTGTTCGGGCGTAATTCCGAACGGATGCCGTCCGGCGCCGTTCTGAACCAGCACCTCCAGCGATTCGGCCTCCTTCTGCCGCAGATCCCCGGCCACCGCCTCGAAGGCCGCCGCCAGGCTGGCGCAAACCAAGGCCCGGTCTTCCGCCTCCATTTTTTCCAGCGCCTCGCGCTTCAGGACCCCCGCGCCCAGCAGATGCAGGAAAGGCCGGTCCGATACGCTTTTCAATTCGACGTGCCACTGAAGCAGGATCGCACCCAGCGGCGGGGCCACCACCGCTTCGACGCTTCCGTCCTGCAAGCCCCCCCGGACCTGCGCCGCCGCCAGGGAGATCCGGGCCGTTCCATACGCCGCCGATAGTTCCCAGGCGCGCGGGTCCTCCGCCGGCACCCACAGACGGGAAGCCTGGAAAGCCTCCACCGTTTCCAGCGGCTGCACCGAAAGCAAATAGGCAAAGCCCAGATCCACAAACGCCAGTGGAACAAAGCCCCGCGCCTCCAGCTCCGCCGCCATCTGCGGTGCCATCTGTTCACGGAACCGAGCCGCCTCTTCCACCGTTCGGTATCGCAACGGCAGGGAATCCATCGCCGCCGTTGGGCTGCGAAGGGCCAACGGGGATCCCGCCAAAAACCCGCCGTCCACCGGACAATCCCCCGTTTCCAAGTCCAGTTGCTCCGTGAATTTGATCTGCACCCTCCCCCCGGTTTGGCGGAACAACACCCGGGCCGCCTGCTGCAAATCCGCCATTCCCTTTGACCCCGGCGGAAACGGAACCGCCATGCGCAGGGGTTGAGGCTCCGCCCCGCCCGCCAGCGGCAGCCCAAGACACAGCAGCAAAACCCAGCCCGCTTTCCTCATGGCTGCTTTTCCTCGAACAGATGAAACACGCGGACCAGATAGGGCGTCACGAACAAATCCGCCAGCAAGGCCACGGCCATGATGAAGGCCGTCAGCAGCCCGAATTCCCGGTTGGGCCGGAAGCTGGAAAACAGAAGAATGGAGAATCCAAGCGCGAGGCCCAGCGACGAATAGACCATGGCCCTGCCCGTTTCCAGCAAGGTGCGCCGCACGGCCTGGCGGGGATGGCGGATCCGCCGCAATTCCCGGCGATAGCGCAGCAGGAAGTGGATGGTGTCGTCCACCGCGATGCCAATGCCCACCGAGGCGATCATCACCGTCGACACGCTCAGCGGAATGTCCAGGAATCCCATCAGGCCGAATCCCAGCACGATCGGCAGCACGTTGGGAACCATGGCGCACACCCCCGCCTTCAGGGAACGCAACTGAATCGCCATCACCACCAGTATGAACAAAAACGCCACGCCAAAGGATTGGACCAGGCTGCGCACCAAGGCGTTGAACTTCACGGCAAACAGATGAACCACCCCGGTCGCACGGAACGATAAACGGCGGTCCAGGTTCCCGGCCGCGAATCGCTCGATCTCCCGAACCAGTTCCAACTGCTCCCGGGTCGTCGTGTTGCCGATCCGCACGGCGATCCGCGCCGCCCCGCCATCCCTCGTCAGGAACGAATCCAGCAACCGGTCCTGCCCCGAGGCGGAAAACAAAAGGCGCATTTCGGAGATTTGCCCGCGCGTCGACGGAAGCGCCTTCTCCTCCTGCCGCGCCCGGAGCGCCTCGCGGAAGAAATCGTTCACCGAAAGGACCTGGTCCACTTTTTCCAGACCCGCCGCATGACGCTGCAACAGCTCGATCTGCTCCAATGCCCACGGCTCGCCAAATGTTCCCGGCGCCCCCTCCAGGACCAGTTCCAGCACCTGGAATCCGGCCAGCTTTTCTTCCACCACCCGAAGCCCCCGGACGGAGGGGGCCGATTCCGGCAAGTGCCACGACAACTGCGACTCCACCCGGATCCGGCCGATCCCCGCCCACGACAAGACCGCCAGCAGCAGAAGAAGGAGCGGAATTCTCCAGGTGTCGCGGTTCACAAAGGCGGCCACCCGCCACAGCCCCCTCCGCAGCCAGCGGACGTTTCCATGCCGGTGCGCCTTCCGGGCGGGCAGCGGCAATCCCGCCAGCAGCGCCGGCACCCACACCGCGCACAGCAAAACCGAAATCAGGATGCCCAGCGCGGAATACAGCCCCAGCTCCCGCAGGCTGTGCAAATCGGACAACATCTGGCTCCCGAAGCCGATCGCCGTCGTGAAGGCCGCCATGAAAAGGGCCGGCATCAGGTGAACCCACGTCAGAATCAGAATGCCCCGGTGATCCCTCCCCCGCGCGCAGGACTCGTGATATGCATTGAGCAGGTGAATGACATAGGAAAGGCAATTGATCGCAACCAGGGTGGGCAGCAGAACCGTGCACACGTTCAGCGTCCCGCCGCCGCGGGCCAGCAGCCCCAGCGTCCACAGGACCGCCACTCCGATCAGCAACGAAGGAACCCAGACCCCCCTCCAGGTGCGGAACGCCCAGGCCAGACACATCAGAATCAACACCGGCGTCAGCCACAGGAAATGGATCAAATCCCGGTTCAAGGCGGCAAGCATATCCGCGGCCAGCGGCGAATACCCCGTCAGGAAAACCTGGACGCCCGGATGCGGATGCTGCCGCAGGATTTCCCGCGCGGCCTCGACGGATTCCGTCCTTTCGTTGGCCTGCGTACTCATCGGGGGCAGCATCACGTTGATGCAGGCCGTTCGGCCATCGGCCGAAACCAGGGTGCCTCGCCACAGCGGTTGGGCAAGCGCCTCCCGCCCGAGCCGCTCCGCCTCTTCGCGGGTGGTCGGCGGCTCCTCGAAAAAGGGTTCCATTCTCACCCCATCTGCGGAGCGCCGAACCAAGACGGCTGTGGACAAGGAAACCACATCGGTGGCGCGGGGCACCTCCCGCAGAGCTTCCGTCAACTCGCCCAGATAGCCCAGGACATCCGGCGAAAACACCTCGTCGGCCTGCACCACCACCATCATGAATTCCTGGCCGCCAAAACGGCTCAGGAATTCCCGGAAGGTGGCCAGATGGGGATCATCCGAAGGAAACTCGGCCTGTTCGTTCCACTCGGGCCGCAAATGGAGGGCTTGCGCCCCGAACCAGAAACTGAGCCCCAGCACCGCGGCCAGAATCCAGCGCCGCGCCCGCAGGATTCCATCCACCCATCGGTTCATCCGGATGCCGGCCAGAAACTAGAAGCAAACCCGCCAGCCAACCGCGGCGCCCGCCACCTCGGCCTGTGCCCCTGAACCAGAGGAATGCAGCCCAATCGGCGCAGTGATGGTCTGCAAGACGATCGGGGATTCCTCGGCCTTCTTCGCGGCGCTGGCGATCGCGTTTTCCATGTCCGCCTGCGTGTAGCGCTCCACGTCCGAACGCAGCGAAACCAGCCCATACACCACCACCACCGCCACCATCAGACCGACGGCCACCGAAGCGCCGACCGAATCGTCGCCTGCTTCCGCATGGGCCGGCGTTGCCGGCATCGTGGCCCACACCAAGGCGGCCATCACCACCACCGCCACTCCGCTCCATCCGTGACTCTTCATCGTGCGCCTCCGATCCCGTGAACCAACCTAGAACGCCCCAAAGAACACGCTGGTGAACGTCGTCACCGGCGAGGTCTCGCGAATGTCATCCACGGCCGCGCGTCCCTCGCGCAGCAATGCCTTGAACTCCATGTAGAGCTCCTCGTCCGACACCAGCTTGCCGATGGTGCCCTCGCCCTTGGCGATGGAATCCGACAGCTTGCGGAACGTCGCAATCGTGGCGGCCAAATCCTGGTAGGCCGTATCGTCCGAGCTCAGCAAATGGCCCAGCATGCCCTCCCCCTTCGCCAGACGGTCGCTGATTTCCCGGAGGTTCGCGGCCACGGCCTGCGCATCCGTATACAACGCATCGTCGTTGACCAGCCGGCCGATGGTCCCCTCGCCCTTGGCGATCGTGTCGCTGATTTGGCGCAGGTTCGTGGCGATTTGCTGGATGTCTCCATAGATGTCGTCATCGCGCAGCAGCCGTCCCATGGTGCCTTCGCCGTTGGCGAGCCCCGTGGCGATTTTGCGGATTTCCGCGACGGAAGCTTTCACGTCCTCCAGAATTCCATCGTTCAGCGCCGCGCGGATTTCGTTGATGGTGGCCGTGGCCGCGTCGATCAATCCCGTCGTGGGCGTTCCGATCAACACGCCATCCGTTGAAACAGGCTCCGCATCGGGACTGCCCTCGATGATCATCAAATAGCGTCCGCCCAGCACGGAGGTGGGCAGCACCTCGATCTTGTAATCGGCCCGGAGCTCGATCGGAATGTTGAGCAGGGCCATCACGTGCACGCCGTCCTTCTGGAGCAGGATCCGGTCCACCTTGCCCACCGTGACGCCGCGCGCGCTCACCGTGTCGCCCACCCGCAGGCCCATCACGTCGTTGAACAGGATGTCCATGGGCTGCGAACGGCGGAACAGCGAGTCGCGGCTCAGCACCACCGTCAGCATGAACAGGGCCGCCATGACGGCAAAGCAGAAAAAGCCCACCGCGCTTTCAATCAAAATCTGTTTCTTGAATTTCATTTTCCGAATGCCTTCCGGACGTCCTGCATGTCCACGATTCCTTGGGCCTGCAAAAAGTCTCTCACGATGGGATGTTGCGATGCAATGAATTCCTCCGGCGTGGCACACACCACGAACCGGCCTTCGTGCAGCATCGTCACCCGGGTGCCAATGTAGAGCGCGCTGTAGAGATCATGCGTCACCACCACGCTGGTCACGCCCAGCCGGCGGCGCAAATCGTCGATCAGCAGGTCGATCTGCCGCGAAATGACCGGATCGAGCCCCGAGGTGGGCTCGTCGTACAAGATGATTTCGGGCTGCGTCACGATGGCCCGCGCCAGCCCCACGCGCTTGCGCATGCCGCCCGAGATGTTGGCCGGCATCTTGTCGCCCGCCCCGTCCAGCCCCACCATGGCCAGCTTCTCATGCGCCAGGCGCTGGATTTCGTCGTCCGGCAGATTCGTCTTCTGCCGCAAGGGCAGGCACACGTTGTCCAGCACGTTCAGCCATTGCAGCAGCGCCGAGCTCTGGAACAGCACGCCGAAGCGGCTCAGGATCCGCTCCAGTTGCTTTCCGCTGGCCTCGTTGACGCAATCCTCCCCCACCCACACGCGGCCCGACTCCGGCGTCAGCAGGTGGATCATGTGGCGCAGGCTCACGCTCTTGCCCGCCCCGGAGCTGCCCACGATCACGAAGGTCTCGCCCTTCTCGATCTCGTAGCTGACGTCGTCCAGCACCGTCTTGGCGCCGAACCGCTTGGTGACCTTCTCGAAACGGATCATTGGTAGAACATCCTCGTCACGAAATAGCCCACCACCAGAATCAGCAGGAAGGACACGATCACGCTCCGCCGCGTCGCCCGCCACACGCCCACGGCCCCCTCGGTGGCGGAAAACCCCTGGTGGCACGCCACGGTCACGATGATCAGCCCGAACAAAAACGCCTTGAACAGCCCCACATACAGGTCCTTGTTGTCCGCATAGCGGAAGGCATTGTCAAAATAGGCTTCCGGCGAAATCCCCAGTTGCGTCGCCCCCACCAGCGCGCCGCCCAGGATGCCCAGCAAATCGGTGTACACCGTCAACAGCGGCATCATCACCCCCAGCGCCACCAGCCGCGGCATCACCAGATAGCGCCGCGGATCGATGCTCATCACGTCCAGCGCCGCGACTTCCTCCGCCACCGTCATCGTGCCCATTTGCGCGGCAATGGCGGAGCCCACGCTCGCCGCGATCACCAGCCCCGTCATGAAGGGGCCCATTTCGCGCAGCATGGAAATACACACCAGCGTGCCGATGCTGTTTTCCTGCCCGTAGCGGCGAAGCTCCAGTCCCACCTGCAACGCCAGAATCATTCCCGTGAAGAGCGCCACCACGCTCACCACCCCCAGACTCTTGATGCCCACCAGATAGAGCTGCCGCATCACATCATCACGATTCTTCCGCGAAAACAGATGCGGCACCTGCGCCATCGAACCGAGCAACAGCAGCAGCCCGCGCCCCGATCCCTGGCACGCCAGGATGACGGTGCGACCCAGCGCCGCAAACGGATTCGCGGGGGGCTCGAAAATCTGGGGTTCTCTCGTGATCATGGTTGTTCTGTTTTCTTCGCCTCAGGAGCCGCCAGCCGGATCCGGCCCGCCCACAAGAAGCGAATCTGCCGATTTGTAGCGGTTCGGTCGTAGGCAATCAATCCTTTCAGCACCGACCAGCGCCGTGCCCCATCCTGCGCCGTGCGCTCGTGCCGCCACAGCGGAAAGAGCGAAAAGGCCCTCGCGCCCTCTCCGCGCCGCGTATCCCGATACAACCCCCACAGCACGTCCAGATCGCTCTCCTCCCCCCGCGCCCGGTAATCCAGCACCGTCCACAGGGGCGCCCAGCTCCGCTCCACGGGCGGCGGCGTCGGTCCCAGCCACAGGTCCAGCAACCGCAGGCGATAGGTCTGGTCGTCCAGGTCGTAGCGCCGCGAAAACAGCGGCCACAGCTTGGTCCGGTTGCCCGTCACGCGCGGCTCTCCCGGCGGCACGTTCGCCGCCTCGGCCGCCTTCTGTTCCGATGGCAGCGGATTCTCCACCTGCGTCACGTTGTTGTAGAACGGCGCCACCGTCCAGCGCGTCACTTTCTTCTTTCCCCACACGTTGTTTTCCTTCACCACGATGGGCCACGCCCAATAGCGCCACTCCAGCTCCCCGTCCTTTCGGTACCCGTAGAACGGCCACAGGTACAGCTTTTCCCGGAACCCCGTCTCGCGCACGAAAAAGGGCCAGAACACCACCGTGCGCTTCAGCTTCTCGCTTTCGATGTGCTGGACGAACGGCGGGAACAGCATCCAGCCCTGCTGCGTATTCAGGTCCACCCGCCCGAAAAGCGGAAATAGAATCCACGCCGTTCCCTGCGCCTTCGGATGCGTATAGCGGGCATGTGTCCAGATCGGCCACAGCACCGATTTCTTCTCATACTGCCGTTCATTCTTCGAGTAGGAATAAAATGGAAAAAACCGCCATTGCTCCAGGTGGTGGTCCGGAGACGTCGTCCGCGAGAAGATGGGCCACAGCACATCCGTGGTCTTCACATCGGTCACGTAGCTCCGCGTCCAAAACGGCCACAGCACAAATTGGATTTTGTCCTTCCAGAAGATGTTGCGAACCTCGCCGCCCAGCGGGAAGAGCGCCGCATAGCGCGTGCTGTCCTCGTCGCGTCCGTGAAACCAGAACGGAAGAAACCAGAAGCGGTACTGCGAAAGATCGTTGTTCCGATCCTGATCCAAAAAGAAACTATTGATGATCCGCCAAGACTTCTGCTCTCCAAACGTCTTGCCCGACGCCAGCGGCCACACAAAATCCCACGAGGTCTTGTCCGACGCCGGATCCGTCGCGCACGCATAGAACGGCCGCGGAAACGCCCGCAGGCTTTTGCCGTCCGGACTCTTCGCCTCTTCCCAGAACGGCCCCGCCGCCCGCATCCGTTCGGCCCCGTCCGCATCCGTCATCCACGACGCCAGCGGCCCCCAATCGCTTTCCACGATCCACGGCGAAGGCGCCGCCTCTTCGGCGGCAACCGCGCCGCAAACCGACGCCAGCAGCAGGCCAACAGTTTTCCACACTGTGGAAAACTTTTTTCCACACTGTGGAAAACCCGTGTTTCCCACTGTTCCACTATTCCACATCTTCCCTCATTCCACGGTTCCCACCCGCCGCCCCTTGCCCGCCGCGCCCACAAACCGCCCGTTGCGCACCATAATCTCGCCGCGCACCGTCACCACCTCGGGCGCACCCTGCACCTCAAATCCTTCATACGGATTGTAGTCCGTGTCCAGGCTCTGGGTTTTCTGCGAAATCGTGCGGCGCGCATTCGGATCCCACACCACGAGGTCGGCATCCGATCCCGGCTCAATCGTCCCCTTGCGCGGGAACAGGCCGAAAATCCTCGCCGGATTTTCCGAGGCCACCGCCACGAACCGCTCCAGCGAAATCTGGCCACCCACCACACCCGCCGTATAGGCCAGCGCCACGCGCTCCTCCACGCCGCCAAGCCCGTTGGGAATCTTGGCGAAATTGTCGCGGCCCAGTTCCTTCTGGCCCTTGAAATCGAAGGGACAGTGATCCGTCCCCAGCGTATCGATGCGCCCATCCGCCAACCCGCGCCACAATGCCTCCTGATCGGACTTTTCACGCAGCGGCGGCGAGAGAATCCACTTCGCTCCCTCGAAATCCGGCCGCTCGGCGTAGGACTTGTCGAGCGTCAGGTACTGAATCATCGTCTCGATGTAGAGGTCCTTGATTTTCCCGCGGAAACGGTCTGCCATCGAAAGCGCCTCGGCACAGCTCAGGTGCACCACATAGGCCCGCGCACCCGTCGCCGCCGCAAACGTCAGGAACTTGCACACGCCCTCGGCCTCGACCATCGGCGGACGGCTGGGCTCGTGCCACTCCGGCCCCGTCTTCCCCTCCGCCAGAAGCTTGCGCTGCATGGCCGGAATCAGATCCGCATTCTCGCAATGCGCCATCACCACCAGATGGTGCGCCGCCGCGAACTCCAGCACGCGGAACAAATCCTCGTCCCCGATCGCCAGCGCGGGCTTGTAGGCCAGATAGACCTTGATGGACTTCAGCCCCTTCGCCACCAGCCGCTTCAACTGCCGCTCCAGTTCGTCGTCGAATTTCTTCACCATCAGGTGCAGCACATAATCGCACGACGCCTTGCCCGAAGCCTGCGCCTCCCACGCGGCCCACGCCTCGTCGAAATCCTTTTCCTGCCCCGCCCCCGCAAAATCCATGAGGCACGTCGTGCCGCCCATCAGCGCGGCCCGCGAGCAGTTGGCAAAGTCCGACTTGGCTGTCACGTTCTTCAACGGCAAATAGGCATGCACATGCGGATCGATGAAGCCGGGGAACACATACTTCCCCGCCGCCTCGACCACGGTCTCCCCCGGCGGCGGCACGATCCCCGGCTCCACGCGGGAAACCGTCTCGCCCTCGCACCACACATCCGCCGCGCGACGGCCCGACGCCGTCACCACCACCCCGCCGCGAATCAACAGGCCCATGGCATTCCCTTATTTCTTCAGGATTTTGACGATCTGGTTTTTTGCATCCACCTTCACCACCGTCGCCTTGAATTTCTTCGCCTCGGCGTCTTCCATCGGCGAATAGGCAATCACGATGATGATGTCGCCCTTGTATGCCAGCCGGGCCGCCGGTCCGTTCAGCATCATCTGGCCCGAGCCCCGCTTGCCCAGAATCGCGTAGGTAATCAACCGCTCGCCATTGTTCAGGTTCAGCACCTGAACTTGCTCGCCCGGCAAAATGTCCGCCGCTTCCAGCAGATTTTCGTCAATCGCGATGCTCCCCTCGTAGTCGAGTTCGAGTCCCGTCACCGTCGCGCGGTGAATTTTCGATTTCAGCATGATCCGTTGCATCGCATATTCCTTTCCAAAGAAACCCGTACATTATCGCGAATCCCCCCGCCACATCAAGAACCGAGAATCCGTCAAACGGAAGCCAAGGGCTTGCCCTCGGCATCGAATCGCGGGGCGGCAATCACAGCGGGGTGCAAGTAAACAGGTTGAAGCTCCTCGCTGGCTCCTCCCGCAAAGAAAAGGCGCCCCACCCATTCCGCCTGCGGAGAACGGCCTGTCTCGGGCCAATGGGCCCCCGCCCACTCCACTCCCCTCGCTTCAGCGGACAGGAGCTTCCATTCCCCTTCTTGCCTCACGCCACCGCCCACTCCACGTTCAAACAATCCGGCCCAAATCGTTCCTCGGCGGGCATCTCCCCAGGCCACCACCCGCTCCACATCCGGGCGCTTCGCAAGAATTTCTGCGGCCAACGCGGCGCCGCTGCTGACCGTCCAGACCTTTTTTTTCTCCGGCAGCGCCCAGCCGTTCGCCGCCGTGAGGCTGACGCGCAACCCCGTATAGGACCCCGGACCGCGCCCCACGGCAAACGCCTCCACATCGGCCAACGTCCAGCCCGCGCCTTTCAGCAATTTTTCAACCGCGTCAAAAATCCCCTGGCTGCGCCGATGTCCCGCATCCACGGGCAACGACGCCGCCACTTCCCCGTCGTCCAGCAACGCCAAGCTGGCCGCTTCCGTCGAAAATTCCAAAGCCAACAGTTTCATGCGCGCCAAAATGACAGTTTTCCACACTGTGGAAAACTATTTTCAGCTCTCTCGCGACAAAAACCGTCTTGAGGACCTGTTACGGTCTCCACTCCCATTGGCTGGTGGTTAAATTCATGAACCACCGTGGATTCGTCGCCCCGTTGTACCACAGCCACGAAGCGGGCGAGGAACGGTACAGGAACGGGTAGAGCGTATTTCCCGTATAGAGCCAGCCCATGTCGTTGGCAAACAACCACACATCTCCCGGCGTACTCGTTGCCGCCACGTAGAAAAATCCGTGTTTGTTGTGCCAGATCCAGCCTTCCGCTCCCATCACCGCATAATCGCCAAACCACGTCAACCGTCGCCAACCACCACCCAGATCCTGATAGCCCGCATCCCACGTCATCCCCGCCTGGACCACGGTCAGCGTGGCCGGGCTGTTCAACGCCCCGGATGCCGTCACCGTCACCAGACCCGTCCGCGCGGTTGATCCCGGATTGGCCTCGTAGGCCACCATGACCGTGCCGTTGTTCGTGCCTCCGGCACCGTTCGTGATCACCAGCCAGGCATTCGAAGCCGCTGCTGAATACACCATTGTGCCTCCGCCCGCATTCGTCACGGCAAACGTCGTCGATCCCGCCGCTGCACTCACAGCCCGGTTGGTCGGCGAGACCAGCAGGGATGCCCCTTGGAGGACATGAATGGCGAAAACCTCTTGCGTGGACAGGCCTCCTTGGTCGGCGGACTGCACGCGGATGCTGTAGTTGCTCTTGATCTCATAATTGAACGAAGCCGCCGTCAGCAAATTGCTCCCGTTGATCGTAAACGAACTGTTGTCCTCATCTCCTGCGCCAGCCGCAAGCGTGTATGAAAACGTATCCCCCGTGTCGAGATCGGTCGTGCTGAAGGCTCCAACGGCCGTACCGGACGGCTGATTCTCTTCGACTGCGGAATTGGAAAGTGCAATACCGGTAGGAGCACTCTGAATCATTGCAACCAGATTGCTAAAGGTGATTTTCAATGGTGCGCCAATGCCCCCGCCCCCCAGGTCCCACGCACCCAGGAAAAACGCCTCGCTCCCGGACTGATGGGTCCTGTTCATGATCTCGTGCCAATTGTTGGAAACCGAATCCCAGTAATAGGCCCGAAACATTCCCCAGTCTTCTTCCGACTCATTTGAACGCTTGAAGCGCAACTTGCCTTGGACGTCCACCGTATCCGGCTGGAAGTACGTTCCGGAAGCGTTGGCAAAATACCTTTCCTTCGGAATCACACCGAGATAGTACTCGAAGGTGCTGCATCGGTGAACCGTCATGCCGGAAGCGGGAGTACTCAGGCCAACCGCCACGCCGTAGTTCTGGAAATTGGTCCACGCCGTGCCCAGACTGTAGTCCACTTGAACATCAAAATCGCCCAGGAGTGGCCACGTGCACTGCACTCCGGCACGCCAATCGGCCGCAGGATTGGCGGGAATGTCGATAACCAGGCCATTCTCCACGCTCGCCACAGCGTTCGTGGCGACAAACTGCCAGTTAGTCGGATTGAGGGTGGTTCCGTCAAAATTCTCCGTTAGCGTTACCCCGTGCGCCGCACCTGCCGCAAGAACCGCCGCCAGCGCACCAACAAAAAGGACCCGATCTTTCCGTTGCCTGATTTTCATGCCTTACTCCCCTTTCTCTGGGAACAAGTTTTCGGACATTTTCTTAAGTTTCTGCCCACATGGCAAGAGGATTTCCAACGAGTATATCGCATCTTCCATGCGGCATCTGCGAATACGCCGTCCGGAAATCCGCGCTGGCAGACGGGCTACATTCCGGCGGGCAAGACGGTGCGCCATTTGGTGATGGAATAGGGCTCGGCGCGCCAGCATCGAATGGCCTCGCGCAGCATGGCCTGCGCAAAGTTGGGGGCGCGAACGATGAGGACGTTTTCATCGTTTTTGTCGAAGGCTCCCATGGAAAAATTCGCGGATCCCAGCACGACGGTCTGGCGATCGATCACGATGACTTTGTGGTGGAGCAAAATGCCCGGTGACATCCGCACATTCGCTCCGAGGACAGTCAGTTCCTTCGTGTTGGCGCCCGGATGGGTGGCCATGTCGGAGTCCAGCACGACGATGACCTTCACACCGCGCTGCACGGCTCGCCCGACGGCATCCGTCATGTCCTTGTCGGTGAAGGAAAAAGCCAGGATGGCGATCTCGTTGGTGGCCTTGTTCATCTCGGCGATGATCCCCCCGCGCGTGTCGTCTTCGGGCGTGAAATAGTTGTGAACCATGACGCCGCCGATATTGATTTCCGGATGCGGCGTGGGATAGGCAAAGCGCTTGCCGTGGCGCTTCTCGAAGATTTCCTTCCATTCCAACTCGTAGTTTTCGGCCAGTTCCTTGCTTTCCAGCACGATGGCGTGGTTGTCGTTGAAGCGCGAACAGGTGCGCGTGAGATTGTAGGAACCGGTCCACACATATTGGCCGTCGGCAATCATGAACTTGTTGTGCATGAGTCCAGAGCGGTTGTGGGCCAGCGTCAGCATGCCCAGTTTCTCCATTTCCTTGAGCTGGTCGGCCACGGCATACGCCTTGGCGGCATTTTCCTCCGCGAGGATCACAC
>CAYNHA010000077.1:0-10303 GCA_964397035.1 uncultured Verrucomicrobiota bacterium | reverse complement strand
TCAGCGTGTCGCCGGCGTTCGACATCTTCGTCGAGTCGAACAGGAGGTCCGTCACATCGCGCTTCGCCAGCTTCGCGGCGTTGCGCCGCATCCGGTTGATCTCGTCGAGCGGGATCGTCTTGTCGTGGGCGTCGATAGCCTTGACAAGAGCGTCCTTGTTCATGCGGGAACGGCCACGGATGTTGCGCTCTGCGGCCATCCGCTTGAGGTCACCACGGACGTTGGCGTTGATGTCGACGCCGGTACCGGACAGCCCGCCACGGTCGGCGCTGTAGACCTCAAGCTGGCGCTTCATGTGGTCTCGGAACGACCGGTTGTAGACGGGGTGCTTGCCCCAAAGCTCTTCCGCCTTGTCGCCCATCGTCTCGAACCACTTGCGCCTGAGGTTGGCGTACTCCTTGTGGATTGGGCTGGCGACATTGGTTGGCGAATAGCCTTCGCCGTGAACCCTCATGCGGTTGATGGAGTTCTCGCCGCCGAACCACCGTTTGACGTCGGATGAGTTTACCGCACGGCTAGCCAGGGTGTCCCTGATCTCCCCTTCGGGGACGTAGTGATCAACGTGGCGCTGGACCAACGCAAGCCACTGGTCGACGTCTATATGGGAGTCACGGAGAAGCTGCCACTCCTTGAAAACATCGGAGTTCGGGTTATTCTCGGCAAGCCTCTTGATGTGCTCGACACTCTTTCCCCGAACGAACATCATCGCCGTTGGCGAATGGCCAATCTGTTGGTTGACTGCCCGCTTCCAGCTGTCGCCCCACAGGAGGTCGTTGGTCTCAACGATCGTCCAGTCCGCTCCATTGCGGAGGCGCTGGAGGTTGCGGTCAGTGCCGTCAAGGATGATGTTCGTGACATCCTTGTTACCGAGTTCGCGCTGAATGACGGCAAGCTCGTCATTGTTCCGCGCGGGCTGCACGGCTGCGCCAAGGAAGTCTTCCGGGCGCTTGAGCAACGACGGGTTGGCGCCCTGCTCCTTGCGCCGCTTGAGAACTTCCCTCGGCTTGGCGAGGGTGCCGTCATCCTGAACGATCATGCGCCGTCCGGCCTCGTCCCAGACGGCGTTTTCGTCGAAGTAAATCCCGCCACGTTCCTTGGCGGTGTTGATCGCACCACGGGTCGCGTTTAGCGCCCACATTGCGGGGCGGATCGCGGACAGAACGCGAAGCTGCGTGTCAAGCTGGACTCGGCCCAGGTATGCAGGCCGGAACAGTGCAGCAAATTTCCATGCGTTCATATATGCGTCGAGTCCGGCCTCAGCCAAATCGCCAAGTCGAGTTACGCCATTTGCGACCTCGGGGCCGAACGCGTCAATCGCCCGCGTCTTTGTCGCGTACTTGAGCGCCTTCTCTGCCTGCTTCGGGTCCATGAAGTCGGCGGTGTTGGCGATCATCGACTGGAGGATGGGCTTGCTATAGCCGACTCCGCCCCCGAGCGGGTCAATGGCTACGTGGAACTCCTCGCCCCCGGCTGCGGAATAGACACGAGAGCTCCCGAGTCCAGAGCGCCACTTGCCGCGCGTGTCGCGGCCCTTGGCGATCAGGGACCGGACATTCTCAATGTTGACGCCAGGGCGGTCTTCGGCGATCCTCTTTGCAAGACCTTCAAGCATTTCGCTCTCGGCCTTGGCTACGACATTGCGTCGCGTCTCGCGCGTCGATGCCTGCGCGAACTCCCCGAGCAGACCAACGCGGGTCTGTCGATCAATCCACCTGGCATTCTTGAGCGCGTTCGACAGGTCCTCAAGACCAGACGTTGCATCAGCAACGTTGATCGCGTTCGGGGCCTTGACTGTAGCGCCAGCCTTGCCACCGATAACCGTAATCGCCCGGCCAAGGCGCCCGTCGTAGATGGTCGTCTCGGATGCCGCCTTGCGGACTCGCATGGCCTCGATGCCACGGTCGACGGCGCTCGGGTTCCCGACCGTCCTGACGGTGCCGGAAAGCTCGTTGAGGCGGTTGAGCTTGGCAAGCTCCTCCTCGACCTGGGGCAGGCCACCAATCTCGGCAAGCTTGTTCGGGGAGTTGAAGAAGTCCCACGACATCTGCCCGCCCTCGTCGGTGAGGACGGATGGCTTGGCTGTGATCTCGGGCTTCTCGGCTAGGCGAGTGACCTTGGCGGCAAGGTCGGCGCGCTTCGCTGCAAGGCGGTCGAGGGCCGTCGAGTCGCCCATGGCGGACGCCATGATGTCCCGCTTCGCCGCCCAGCGGGCCACGTCGTCGTCGATGCTGTTCGCGTCGGCGAACAGAGCGGCAATCGCTCCCGAGTCGCTGGACTTTGCGAAAGGGCGCAGCTTCATGAGCTGCGACTCGTTGAGCCCGTCGGTGTGACGGATAAACGTATCCATCTTGGCGCCCTTGCGGGCGGCGCCCTTGGACACGTCGAGCGCCTTAAGCGCCTCGTCGCTCTTGCTTGCCGCCTCTGCGGCCTTCACGACGTCGGCCGTCTCGCCGGCCTTCACCGTGACCTTCGCGGTCTTCCGAGCCCTGTTAAGCTTCCCGCCGATAATGGTCGGGTCGAGAAACACGTTGACGAGAAGGTCGGTTGTGCCCATGACAAGGCGACCCTGGTTCGTCTTGCCGTAGGCATTCAGGTCATCGCCGTACTCGACGTCGTCCGGCTTCCAGAAAATTTGACCGGGCGAGTTTACCTTCGACTGGTTCCAGCCGTCCTTCCATGTGGACTTGTCAAAGACCGGACCCCACGAGTTCCCGTTGAAGACGTTGCCCCATGCGCGCTTGATCGAATGCCACTCGGACTCGTCCTTGGTGGCTCCGACCGTGTCCGCCTTGTCAGCGACATAGAAGGCAGTGCCAAGGCCGTGCTGCACGTAGTCGAGCGGGACGCCGAGGGCATGGAACCCCGCCCCAATGGCCCCCGTGGTCTTCGTCCACCAGTTCGACCTCTTCGCTTCGTTGCCGGTTGCAGCCCAAATGGCTGCGGCCTGCTGAAGCCACTGCTCCTCTTGCGAACCGGCCTTGAAGTAGCCGGTCCCGAGAATCTTCTGCGCGTCCTTGATCTGCACCCCGGAAAGAGATTCCGGACGGTTCAGCGCGGCGGCAGCAGTGGGGGTGGTGACGTCATCGGGATTCGACGTCTGCTGCGCCGTGTCGGCCGCAATGTCCCAATACCCCACTGTGTATTCTCCTGTGGTTTAGCAATTAGCTATTTGCAATAATCCGGCGGATGATGCTATGGAATCCGGGCGGCATCTGCTGGTTGTTCGCCAGCGCGAGCAGAGTCGGCAAGTACTGGGCCATCTCCTGCGCGTCCTGCTTCCACGGAGACTGGACCCCAAGCGCCTCAGGTCCCGCGCCGGCACCGAGTGCCGCGCCGTCAGTGACTGGAGTATCCGGCCACTGCGTTGGCGCAGTGATCGGCGTTACCCCGCTCGTGTCGAACACGGGGGCTGCCCCCCCACCACTAGCTCCACTGGCCTGCGGCAGGGGGGCCGAGCGCTGAAGTTCCGCGCTCGCCTTGGCTTCCCCGTAGTCGCCACCAGGGGCGACAACCACGGGCTGCTTACCGTCGGTCCTCTTGCTATGCGCACCCGGGCCGGACACTGCCGCCGGATTATCCGGCTTCCTGTAGCCGCCCCTGGGCATTACGCCCAGCTCTTGTTGAGCAGGTCGTAGACGATGACTGCGAAGGATGCGAACATGATTACCCCGCAAAGCTTGGTCTTGGTCACTGGACTGGGTCCATTCTCGAGATTCCGCCGGAGAGGTTCGGCTTCCCGTTGCTGGACATTCCTGCGAAGAGCTGGAGCAGATCGGGCCTGCCGTTCGGCCCCTCGGTGGCAATGTCGGACTGGAGACCCTGCGGCATTCCACTCTGGCCGAAACCCTCCGGGCCGCCCGGGCCGGGAGCGGTGCCGGGTGCAGCTGAATCCTGCTGCGCCTGCGGCTGCTCGGGCGGGCGAAGTGCCTCGGTCGCAGCCTCCTCGGGCTGCTTGCCCTTCTGCATCAGGTCGATGAACTTCGCCGTCTGGGCGATGATCGTCAGCGGGTCGCCGCCCTGCGCGGCAAGCTCTGGGATCGACTGACTCAATGCAGAGAACGCTTGGATCAGTGAGTCCCTGGACTGCTCAACGTAAATCTTCGCCTGCTCCTCAGCCGGGTTGATCCCGACCGGAAGGTTCCGTGCCGCGTAGTCCTTGCTGACGAGCCCGGCCCCCTGGGCCTGCAAGAGGAAGATCAGAGCACGGTTCGGGTCGGAACCTGCGGCGAATCCGTAGTTGACGTCGACCGTGTAGTCACCCTTGATGTCACGGCCAGGCTTGTACGTGACCGAGTAAGGGACGCCGCTGATCTTGCCCTGGATATCCTTCTCGAAGCCAGGGAACAGCTTCTCGTCCATCTCAAGGGCCATCGCCAGAATCCGGCGCAGGCCCTCGGCGATCTGGATCTGGGCCGCTGCGACCTGCGATTGCCACCCGCCCTGAAGGGCGTTGGCCCCCTTGCCGGTGATGACGCTCGAATCCATCTCGCCCTGGCGGATGGACGGGCTCATGGAGCCGATCTGCTGCTCCTGCTGGAGCACCTGCCCGAGCGTGAACACCTGGTTCGGGAGCATCAGATTGGCGCGCCCGACGGACTGAGCGCCGTTCTGCGTCCGAATGATCCTGTCGGCGCCGAAGACGATCTCGTTGAAGTCGTTC
This sequence comes from uncultured Verrucomicrobiota bacterium, assembly GCA_964397035.1. Lineage (GTDB taxonomy): Bacteria > Verrucomicrobiota > Kiritimatiellia > CAIQIC01 > Lenti-01 > Lenti-01. The sequence goes on along the minus strand of CAYNHA010000077.1, from coordinate 5,643 downwards.
GGCGCGATCAGCGGGGCGTTCACCGCGTCGTCGACGCCCTTGATCGTGAGGAGCTGAAGCTTGTGCCGGATGAGCTGGACCCAAATGACGTCATCGAGTGCGCCCCGGATGGCACCAGGGATAAGATTCGGTCGCTCAACGACAACATAGTTCGGCCTGCCGAACTCGTTCGTCACCGGCCCGACCAGGACCGTGTTGCCAAGGCCGGGAAGGAACGTGACGATGACGTCCTTGTTGACGTACTCGCAGACCTCGATCAAACGGTCCGGGGTGAGAGCGCCGGGGAATGCGTTCAGCGCGTTCTCTCGCAGCTCGTACTCTGCGCAAATGTCGACCCACGGACGCATGTACGTACGGGCGATCTCGACCACACGGCCGAGCCCATCGAGGACCGGGTACGTCCTGCGGGCGTCCTTCGCGCGGATCGTGACGCGCTTGGCCGCGAAGTCGGGTTCGACGCACAGGACCATCCGGCCGAAGCTGTTGAACTGGTCTGCGGCGAAACTGTTGAACTGGTGCTGGAGGTGGGAGTCCTCGACGTAGCTATTGACGATCTTGCTTCGCTTGTCGGCGAAACGCCTGGCTGCGTCCGAGAGCATCGAGCTTGACGTGCATGTGATCGTCGGAAGCGGAGAGATCACGGAGGCGAAGTCGCGGGCAACCGTGTCAACCATGTTGGCGACCGTAAGGCGGTCGATCTCGTCGTTGAACAGGTCAAAAACGATGCGCTCGTACTCGCCTCGACGGGCGAGGATCACCTCGTCATGCTGACGGTCGACAGCGGCATAGGAAACCTTGAGCCGTGCTACCCGCTCGGCGATCTTGTCGACCGCTGCCATTTATTCTCCAACCGCTTGCATATATGTCGTGAAGTCGACTACCCTGCGCTTCTTGAGCTGGCCTCGGGTCAGCCACGGGCTTTCCCTGAAGTTGCTGTCGGCGCCCCTGGCGGTGCCGATGAGAATGTCCCGGGCCGCCAGCTCTGCGAACCACAGGGCCATCGGGCCGTCCTGGCGCAAGTCCTTTCCCCTCACGCCGGGGACCCAGGAGATGAGCTCCTCGATCAGAACGCTTACGCCGTTGCTGTAGTCCGGGTCTGGCAAGGTGATCAGGTTGGAGCCCTGGATGAACACCTCTCGCCCGCCCTCGTCGTTCGACTTACGGGTCGAACCGAACAGGGTGGCGATTGAGGCAACCCCGAAGTCCGGGTCCTGCTTGTTGCGCGACGTGTAGTGCGGGCTCAGCTTGACGCCACGATTTGCCAGGTAGCTCGTGATCTCCTCGTCGTGGGTGAGGAACAACTGGAAGGCGTTGCTCTCGATTCGCCACTCGTTCACGGCGTACTGTTCCGTGACGGACTTGATGTGCTCTCGGATGTACCTCGGCGTCGGTGACGTCTCGCACCAGGCGTTCATTAGGTAGCGCCGCTTGCTGTCTCGGTCGACAGCAATCACGAGGGAGAACGTGTCTCCGGTCATCGCCGGGTCCATGCTGGCAACGACGTACATGCCCTGCATCCCCGCCCGGGGATGGTCGATGGCTCCGGCACTCAACGGGCCAGGCTTGCGCCTGCGGGTCACGGAACCGAGAACGCACTCGGGACGGAATGTCGAGTCCTCGGCCACGGCCTCCTGCTGGTACAGGAGCGCCCACACCTTCGGGCCGACCTCGTTGCGCTTCTTGGCGCAGTTCGGGCCGTCCCACGCCGGATAGAGGCCGTTCTCATCGGCCACAACCTCGTCGTTCTCGTCCATCCGCTCCGAGGACCGGGGCCAGATGGTCACCCAATCCTTCGGGTCCTCGGCGAACTTGCTCACCATCGGCTGCTTCAGGTGCGTCCACGGGGAACGCCCATTGAAGTTCTCGTCGTTGAGCAGGTACTCGTACAGGTCGGTCGGACCGACGCGAGTACCGACGATGACCAGCTTGCCGGTGGTGAGACGAGAGGCGACGTCCTGGGCGATACGGAAAGCCATCTTGTTGGGCTCGCCCGCATTGGTCAGCGTCACGACGTCATCCATGATGATGAGGTCCGCGCGCTGGCCCTGAATCTGCGAACCCCAACCGACAGACTGGACGCTGGCGTCCTTCGCCTGCGGGTCGCGGCCGTTGATGTAAATCTGCTTCGACGTCCAGACGTCGCCCTTGAAGTCGCCGTCGGGGGCGTAGGTCTGTTGCAGTTCGAGGAACTGGGGATCGGTCAGGTACTTCTTGATCTGATACAAGAACCGTTCCGCCATCTCTCGCGTCTGAGAGATGACGAGAACCTTCGTGTTCGGGTTCATGCACAGGCGGTACGTGACGTAGTCAATCGTGATCGTCTGCGTCTTCGCCACGTTCGGCGGAGTGTTGATGATGACGCGGTCACTGCGGCGCTTCTTGTACGTCCACCCTTCGCGCATGACGGGCTCACGCCCCTCAAGGACGTCGATCCATGCCTGCATGTGCGGGTACGTCTCGCGCCCGAGGAACTTCTTGCGGAACTCGGTGAAGCCGAGCGACGTCACATTCTCGTCGACGCCCCGGTCCCTAGCCGCCCTGCGGGCGTCCCTGATCCGGTCGACGTTTTGTGCGAAGTCCGAGTCAGACCCGCGCCAGTTCTCGTAGGTCTTGACGGTGCGTCCGACTGCGGACATCGCCTTTTCGACCGTGGCCCCGGCGGCAATGGCCGCGATCACCTGATCCTTGGCTTCGGCCAAGCCAACACTCTTATTCCGGGGCAACGGTCAACTCCTAGCCCCCACCCCGATACTTGTCTGAGGGGTGGGGAGTCATTTACTGAACCTTGAGAAGCAATCTCGGTGCGATACCGGCAACGGCCGAACCGGCCGCCGTCGCGGGGAGAGAACCGTTGGCCGTGGCGGTGAAGACGCATCGCGGACCGGTACCAGCCGAGGGGGCAGCATTGAGCGACATCGGGACTGGAATGCCCGAGTCGGACGAGGTGATCCCCTGGATCGTCGGCTGTGTCGTGGCCGCGTTCTGAACGGCACCGCCGAACCACCACACGCCGTAGTATGGAATCTTCCACGTGCCCGTGAGGGCCGTCGGCGTGGTCGTGTCTGCGGCGATTGAACCGAACTCGTACAGCAGCGCTCCGGGCTGCCCGCCAGCGTCGGCATAGACGCCGGCACGGAAGGTTGCCCCGGTATTTCCGGCAGCGCTGACATCGATCTGAACGCCGACGATCTTACTGGCGGGCCAGAGCTTCGGGTAAAGGCGGAGGGTCCCGTTGCCAAGGTTGTTCTGAGCCGAGATCGTCTGCTGCGAGGACGCATACCATTGGCCGGACATCAGGCCGAAAGCCGCCGAGGGCGCCGACCCGGTGTCCGCGTAGCGGGCCATCAGCATTCCCCATCGACGGAGTAGACCGTGACAGGCGGGGTGCCGGTGGAGATCACCTTCACATCGAATGTCGACCAACCCTTAGCCGGGGGTCGGAAGACGACCTGTCCGGCAGGAAGGACGGGAAGGCAGTTGTCACCGGAAACCGTCGGGGCATCCGAGGATTCGGACACCCATACGGTGTCCGTGCTACTCAGGTTGTAGACGCCCCACTCGGTGCTGTCGCCCTTGACTGTGATCGTGGTTGCCGTATTGGCGACGAGGGTTACCGTCTTGGCTGCCATCAGTACCCCAGCGCAGAGAAAGCCTCGGCGACGCGCCGGGCAAGCGGGGCACCAATGACGCTGACGAGCGTCGAGTCGGCGCTCGGCGTGATCGCACGTCCGGTAATCGTGGACGTCGTGTTCAGGGTGATGGTGACGGTCGTGGTTTCCGTGGAGGGCTTATGAAGCACAACGGGCTGACGCCGAGTCGCGCTACGGCGCGCCAGGTCAAGAGCGTCGGCCATGGGACCGAGGGTGGGGTCACCGGGGGTAAAGCGCGACAAGGCAAATCTCCCAACGGTTGTTCAGCAATGCTGAACGTTCAGTGATGTTGAACAACCCGCAAGACCTGCGGGCGCGCTTAAGGCCCCGGACCGGGTAGCGGTCGGCCGGGGCCAGCCGGATGGAGGCGCAACGGCAACGCCCCGCCGTCCGGCGGGAACTCGTCGCGGTCGCTTCGGGAACGAACCTCGGTTCGTCCTGCGGACTCAACATCCGGGCCTCAACGCAGGCGCGGAGCGCCAGTGCGGAGGAAGTGAAAGACGCCCCGAAACGGGGGCGTCTGAGCGGTCGGAAGTTCAGGGGGTTCTAGGGGGTTCCTTGGGGGTACCCCGTTAGGGGGGAGATGTCAGCCCGGTAGGGCTGACAGAGGGGGGCTTCTATCGAAGCCCTTCAAACCAAGTGGCACCTTCAGTGCCACTACTTAGGTACTACTAACGGCAGCCCCTCAAGGGCTGCCTTACTGACTGGTCTGACTTCGCTTGAGGCTCCGTCAGCCCGTCAGGCTGACGGGTTCGGCTTCACCTTTTCGGTGAGGCGCTTGGGTGAAGCCTCACCCTATTAATCACATGAGTAGAATCGATTCGATGAACGGTTTTCACATGCGACTTTGCAGGAGAGGCCCGTGGGAGCCTCATCCTGCCCTGGTTTGTCCGTATTTAGAGGTAGTAGTGTGACTGAGGTCACACACTACGAGCGGCCTACGAGGATGGCCGCTCTACTACCGGGGGGGGGATTTTAGGGGGATAGTAGCCCCCCACAGGAGGGGGCCTCGATTAACATGCCCGGGTCATAGGATGACCTGTCATCCTACATATTCGAACCGATTCGAGTCGGATGCAGGGCACATGCAACACCCCCTGGCATGGGTGACAATCCTGTGCGATTGGGCACACCTGCATACCCCCTGGGGGTATGGGCATGGTGGTGTATACGTGCCCCTGGAGGGGGCAGAAGGGGGTATGTAAACGCTTGTTTACATGTGGAAGACAGTCCCCTGCACCCCCCCCCCACGTCCCCCAGCAACGCCCCTCCCCACCCGACAGGGGCCCGTCTGCCTCCTCTGCCCACCACGCTGCCCCCAGTGCAGAGGCCCGGCAGGCGTGAGCCTGCCCCCCCGCGGGGCGTGCGCTGCCGCCACCCGCACCCCCCCCGCCACCTGCAGCGATGACCGCTCGTCGCACGATGCTCGACCGCTCGTCGCACGGTGTGGCCCGCCGCTTGCACGGTGCCCGGCGCGTGTGCCAGGGTTGACCCAACGGCAGGACGGGGCGGCCCAGCGGGGCCGCTCGGGACTGAGACTGATACGGATCTTGATAGCTCCACAGTGTGGCGCAGAAGCCGAGAAACCAGGGCCGGGAGCACCATCCGCACGGGCGGATGGGGGCGATGATCGGATGGCCGGAGCGGGACGAGACAGCGCCAGACGCGACACCACTCCACTCACCACCCTGGGTGGCTATGGGCACCGGCATCCGGCCGATGCCTTTAGTCATGGAGGAGTGATCATGAGGTACATGTACAAGCTCGGCGCGTCGCCCACGGTCGATGCATACCGCGCTCGGTTCGGCTCTCGTCTTCTCGTGGGTGTCGCCGAGGACGTGTGCCGGACGCACGGGACGACGCTGACACAGCTCCAGAGGGACGAGGAAATCGACCTGCTCGACGACGGCACCGTCCTGCTCGACGACCTGTTCTTCGCGCTAGGGTACTGAGTAGCGAGCATGGCGCACGTTCGGGACGTGCGCCGTGTGCA
>CAYNHA010000076.1:0-3338 GCA_964397035.1 uncultured Verrucomicrobiota bacterium | reverse complement strand
TTGGATGTGGATGGCGCTGCTTGCAAGCGGGATGGGCGCCTCGGCCGAAGACAAGGCCCGGGCGGCGTTCGATGCCGGAGTGAAAGCCTTTGCCTCCAGCAACTATGCGGCCGCCAGCCAATCCTTTGAAGAAGCAGCGGCAGCGGCGCCTGCGGAAAAACTCGATCACGCAGCGGCACACTATAACGCCGCCTTGTCATCCTATGCGGCGGGCGATTTGCAAAAAGCCTCCACGGCTTTCGCCAGCGCCGCCTCAGGAACCGACCTCGATTTGCAGGCCAAGGCCTATTACAATCGAGGCAACGCCCTCTTCCATTTGGCCAGCGCACCAGCCGTTCAGGGCGCGCAGCAGGCCGCCGCGCCTTCGAATGCCCTCGACCTTGGCGAAGCGGCCATTGGGCAAGCCATCCAGATGTATGAAAACGCCATTGCCCTCAACCCCAACGACACGGACGCCAAGGCAAATTACGAGCTGGCCGTTTTGAAACAGCAGGAAATGCAACAGCAAAAGCAACAGCAGCAGCAAAAGGATCAACAAAACCAAGACGACCAGAAGGAGGACAAGAAGGACTCACAACAAGACCAACAACAGAAACAAGATCAGCAAAATCAGGAACAGAAGCAGCAAGACCAACCAAAGGAGCAACAGAAGCAGGAACAACCACAAGCAAAAGATCAAGATTCCAAAAAGGAGCAGGCCAAAGAAGCGCAGCCGGAAAAACCTTCCGAAGAAATGACGCCGGAAGAGGCCGCGATGATGCTGGATGCCATGAATGCGCAGGAACAGTCCCAACGCGACCAGCTTCATCCCTTCTTTGGCCGCCCCGTTCCTGTGGAAAAAGACTGGTAGGCAAACGCTATCCCGCTACAGTACGTGCCATGAAAATTCGAGTCCATCCCGCGAAGATTCTTTCGAGCGCCACCCTTGCGCTCTTTTTCGCGCTGGCTCTGGCGGCGGTCGCCGTGGACGTAACCTTCGATGTGCAGCCGCGCCTGCTGAACCTTGGCGAGACGGCCACCGCCACGCTCACGTTCCACGGCATGAGAAGCGCGCCAAGCATTGAATTTCCGCCCATTTCCGGCCTCCAGATCACCGGCACGGGCCAGCAAATGCAGTTTGGCACGGGAGGCTCTCGCGTCAGCCTGACATACAACCTTTTTCCGCAAAAGCCGGGCTCCTACACCATCGGTCCCTACAATCTCGATTTCAAAGGCGAAACCATTGCCATTCCAGAAGTAAGCCTCGAAGTGCGGGCACCCGGCGGAAAGGAAGATGGCGGCACGGGCGAAATGGTGTTTGGCCGAATCACGCTGCCTGACAATCCACCCTGCATCCACCAGGTGTTTGACATTGTCCTGAGCCTGTATTCCCTGCCCAGCGTCGAGCTGACGCGCGACGTGAACCTGCTGGGAGGCTGTCCCGAATCCGGATTCGTGATCGGCAATTTCGAGGAACTGCAAACCATCCGGGAGGAAGTCAACGGGCAGCTCTACAACCTGCGCCGTTTCCGCGCCCGTGCCCGCGCGGTCACCGTGGGAACCTTCGCTTTGCAACCGGCCCTTCGTGTAGGCGTGGTGGATTCCAACCAGCGACGGCGGCAGGATCCCTTTTTCGACAATCCGTTTTTCGGCGGCGGCCCCTCCGCCACTCCGGTTCAAGTGGCCATTCCGCCTGCCAGCCTGACGGTGCGCGCCATCCCCGACGCCGGGCGACCGGCCCACTTCAACGGCGCCGTTGGCCAATTCGATTTCGCCATGGACGTGCGTCCGCGCGACCTGAAAGCCGGCGAACCCATCACGGTTTCTCTTCGCGTGCAAGGCACAGGAAACATCGCCACGGTCCTGCCGCCCTCCTATCAGGACAGCGATCTGTTCAAAGCCTACGAAGCCCGCCAAGTGGGAGAGACGCCGGATCCGGCCGCCGAGCGCGGCGCCAAAACCTTCGAGCAGGTGGTGATTCCCCGCTCCGATGCGCTCAAGGAATTGCCGGCCTTGCAGTTTTCCTTCTTCGATCCCGAATCGTCGCAATACAGAACGGTTTCGGCGGGGCCGTTCCCCGTCGTGGTGCATCCTTCTGAAAACGGCTCCAACGCCCTGCTCCTGCAAGTGCCCGGCAACGCTTCGGCGGGGGGGAATTCGCTCGTGCTGGGCCGGGACATCATCTATTTGAAATCCGCGCCGACGCATTGGCTCCGAACGGAAAGAACCCATCGACAAGCCTTGGTGCTGGGCCTGCATGCCGCCTCGCCCCTCGCGCTGGCCGGGCTTTTCCTCGCAACCCGCCGCCGCAACCGCCTGGCCAGCGATATCGCCCTGGCCCGCCGCCAAAAAGCCCCGCGCAGCGCACGCGCCAATTTGCAAAAGGCGGAAACCGCCCTCCGCCAATCCGCCACGGCTGCGGATGTCTTCGCCTCGCTGGCCGCCGCGGTTTCCGACTACTTCGGGCACCGGCTCAACCTGCCACCCGGCGCGGTGGAAGACGCCCTCATCCTGGATAAGCTACGCGCGGCCCAGGTCGATTCCCACGCCTTGGCCCAATGGGAGGAGTTCCTGTCCCTCTCCAATCAGGTTCGCTATTCCTCGTCTTCCGGACTTTCCCGCGAAGCGCTGGAAAAATGGATTTCCACGGTCTCCACCCTTCTCCGGAAGGCAGAAAGGGTAAGGCTATGAGTAGGTTCCGGATTCAAGGTTCAGAGTTCAAGGTTCAGGGTTCAGGGTTCAAGGTTGGATTCTGGATTGCCCTATTGGCATGGGGCGCGGTGGTGGCGTTTGCCGAACAGACGGATCCAACGCGCACGTTTGCGGAGGCGGCGCGGGCCTACGACGAGAACCGCCTGCCCGATGCCATTGCGGGATGGGAATCGCTGGTAAAAGACAGACAGGTCCTGCCGGAAGTGCTGTTCAATCTAGGCAATTCGTACTACCGGAACGGCAACATCGGAAAGGCCATCCGGGCCTATCGCCATGCGCAAACGCTCTCTCCGCGCGATCCCGACATCCGCGCCAATCTCGGATTTGCCGCGCAGTCGGCCGGCATCACGCTCCCCGTGCGCTCTCCCCTCTCCGCTCTGCTTCTCGATGCAAGCCGCGCGGAATGGCTTGTGTTTGGCTCGGCGTGTTTCTGGCTGCTCTCGCTGGTCCTGGCAGCCTGGATTCTATGGCCGAGGTTCCGCCCCGTCACGCGCCCGGCCGCCGCCGCGTTGTTCCTTTTGCTGTGGGTGGCCGTGGCCGGATGGGCCGCGCATCACCACCTTCAACGCGTTCCGGAATGCGTCGTGATGATCGGCAACCAGAAGGTTCTTTCCGGGCCGCTCGAAACCGCCACCCCCATCCTTGCC
>CAYNHA010000075.1:0-13236 GCA_964397035.1 uncultured Verrucomicrobiota bacterium | reverse complement strand
GCATGGGCGGCCGACCGTAAAAGCCTGCAGAACCGCCAGCCGTCAATGCCGGGCATGTTCACGTCGGTGATCACGAGGGCAGGGGGGGCCTCCGGAGACATGGAGGCCAGCGCCTCCTCCGCACTGGAGAAAGGGAGGGGTTGCAGGCCGGCCTGCCGGGTCAACTCGGTGAGCATTTCAAGTTGGATTGGATCGTCGTTGACCACAATGGCCTGTGGCAGAGCAGGATTCATGGGGAGGGCTTTCTCGGGTTCATTCGGGGGAGGGAGAGGCCAGGGCCTCGGCTGTGGTCGCCAGCAGACTGCGTATGGTGAACGGCTTCTGCAGGAAATGAACGCTGCTGTTCATGACGCCGTCTTCGGCGAGAATATCGGCCGTATGGCCGGACATGAACAGGATCCGGAGGCTCGGGTGAACGGCGAGGATTTTTTCGGCCAGATCGCGGCCGTTCATTCCCGGCATGACCACATCGGTGATCAGCAGATGGAGGGGAGATGGATGTTCCACGGCCAGTTGCAACGCCTCCGTAGGCGTGCCGGCGGATAATACGGTATAGCCCTGACGCTCCAGAATCGACTTGCCCATCCGGAGGATGGCGGGTTCATCCTCCACCAGCAGAATGGTTCCGTTGGATTTCAAAGCGGCTGGTTCCACGCAGGGCTTGGCGGTGGATTCGGGGATGTCTTCCAGGCGGGGAAAATAGATATGGAAGGCGGTGCCGCGGCCCGGTTCGCTTTCGACTTCGATGATACCTTGGTTCTGCTTGACGATTCCGTAGACGGTGGCCAATCCGAGGCCGGTGCCATGGCCCTCCCCTTTGGTGGTGAAAAAGGGTTCGAATATCTGCGCTACCGTCTGTGCATTCATTCCGCAACCGTTGTCGCGGACGGTCAGATGCACATAGGGGCCCGGCTTGGCGTCCGTATGTGTGGCACACGTGGTTTTGTCGAAAACACAAGAGGATGTTTCCAGGAGGATGCGGCCGGTGTTGCCAACGGCATCGCGCGCATTCACGCACAGGTTGATCATGATCTGGTCGAACTGCGAAGGATCCATTCGGATGGATGCGAGATTCGGGTCGGGTTGGAAGACCAGGTCAATATGCTCGCCGATGAGGCGTCGCAGCATCTTCATCATGCCCTCGACCGTCTGATTGACATTCAGGACTTTGGGAACGGAATTCTGCTTGCGGGCAAAGGCGAGGAGTTGGCGGGTGAGGTCGACAGACCGTTCGGCGGCGCTGCGGATTTCTTCCAACTCTTCATGAAGGGGTTGGTGCTGGGGAATGGATTTCAGCGCGAGTTCGGCATGCCCCAGAATGACGCTGAGCATGTTGTTGAAGTCGTGGGCCACCCCGCCCGCGTGCCTGCCGATGGATTCCATTTTTTGGGCTTGGAGCAGCTGCTTCTCCAGTTTCTCTTTTGCGGCCTCCGATTTTTTAAGCTCGGAGATGTTCACAAAGGTCACCACAACCTGGCGAATTTCGCCGTGGGCTCCGAATTCGGGGAAGGCATTGACCAAAACCCAGATGCAGGTTCGGGAGGTGGCGTGAAGGCTGCCCATCACCATGTTCTGAATCGGAAGCCGGGTTGCCAGCACCCGGGAGATGGGATATTCCTCGATGGCCAGGGGCGACATGTCCTCGTGGACAAAATGCCATGCGGGGTCCAAAACCACTTTTCCCGTCATTTCCTCGATGGATAATCCCAGCAATTCCGATGCCTGATCGTTGGCCAGGAGAATTCGGCTGTCCGCTGCATGCACCACGACGCCCGCATGGAGGTTTTGGATTAAGTGCTGTTGTTCCTCCTGGCTGGCCCTCAAACGCTCTTCGGCGCGCTTGCGATCGGAAATGTCGGTGATGACCAGCAAAATGTGCGGTTGCCCTGAAACCGTGATGGTTTTTCCGGAAAAGAGGCCATCGATGACATGACCATCCTTCCGGCGTATTCGCAATTCCTCGTTGGTGACGCATTCCTGGGTCATCAAGCGGTTGCGGAGGATCTCCTGCTGTTTTGGATCGTCCAGCAGGTGGAGTTGACTGGTGGTTTTTCCGATGACGTCGTCCAACGCATATCCCGTTGCAGAGAGGAAGGCATTGTTCACCTCGACAAACCGGCGATGGGGATCATCCAAAAGAGCCATCGGAGAAGGATTGAAGTGGAACAATTGCTCGAAGCGTTTCTGCGCTTCCTGTTCGGCGGAACGATCGCGGCAGATTCCGAAAATACAGTCGGTTTCACCCCATTTCCCGCGCCAGGCCCTCGTTTCCGTCGGGATGAGCGTGCCGTCCTTCGTGGCCAGGGGGAGGTGACTGATGGCTGGCTTTTCACGGGAAAAGGCGGCGAATTCCTGTGCGGCCTGCGCGCGGCAATCTGCGGGATGCCAGTCCAGCAGGCTCATGGACGCCATTTCCTTCAGGCTGTACCCGAGTTTGGAGACGGCCGCTGGATTGGCATAAAGAATCCGGCCTTCAAGGGATGCCACAACGGCGATGTCGGCGATTGTTTCATAAAAGGACTGGAAGTTCCGTTCGCTGGAGCGCAATTCCTTCGTGCGCAACCGAAGGAGGTCTTCTGCGCGGAGCAGTGCGCGTTCCCGGCGTGCCTTTGCGCAAAGCTCCAGGAGATATTCCGGATTGAATGGCTTGTGCACATACGCGGCGGCACCGCGCTTCATCCAGTTCACCGAGAGCTCGGGCTCCAGATCACCGGTGATCATGATGCAGGCGCAATCGGGACGTTCGTTTTGGAACCGTTCGAGGAGAGTATCGCCAAGTCCGTCGGGGAGGTGATAATCAATGATGGCGACATCATACGGGACATCGGCATAGATGTCGGAGACTTCCTGGAGAGAGTGGGCCACGTCGGCGCGGTAGCCATCCGACACAAAGGCATTTTGCAAGAAGTGCGACAAAGTGGGGCTGTCTTCGATGATCAACGCACTCAGGTGTTGCCGCTTGCGATCTCCCCTCAGAATGGCTTTGACCTGCCGGACAAAGCGATGCCCATCCACCGGCGCGGACAGAAAAGCATCCGCTCCAAGTTCGGCGGCGATGCGGTCTGGAGTCTCTCCGGCAAAAACGGCCGATACCACCAAAATGGGGACGTGATTGAACAGAGCATAGTCCGGTGATTTCAACAAACGACAGAATTTCCAGCCATCAATGCCCGGCATGTGGACATCGGTGATGATGAGGTCCGGGGGCTGGTTCAGGGACATGGAGGCCAAGGCGTCCTCGGCGCTGGTGAAGGAAAGGGCGGTCAGACCGGCCTTCTGTGCCATCGCGGCCAATACCTTGAGCTGGATGGAGTCGTCGTTCACCACTACGGCGGTTTTTTGTTCGGATTCGTTCATATGTCGTGCTTGCGTTTCGTGTGCCGGCGACGGGTTCCCCTCACGGTTTCAGCTCTTCGTCCATGTCGGGATAAAGCTTGCGGATGCATTCGGGACAAAGGCCATGACTGAATTGGGCGTCCGTGTGATCGTGAACATAGACCTCAACTTGTTGCCAGTAGCCTTGGTCGTCCCTGATTTTCTTGCAACTGGCGCAGATGGGGAGAATACCTCTCAAGGTTTTGATTTCCTCCAGTGCCTGTCCCAGTTCTTCGATGCGCGCGGCCAGTGTTTCCTGCAGTTCAACCATGCGCCGGCCCACGGCCACCCGTGCCAGCAGTTCTCGGGGATCGAAAGGCTTGGAGACATAGTCGTTGGCGCCGGCTTGAAGGCCGGCGACCAAATCCACTTTGCTGTCACGCGCCGTGAGCAGAATGAGGTAGGGGGGACGGTTGGTTGTCCGGGCCCGGATGCGGCGAACGACCTCCAGTCCATCCAATTCCGGCATCATCCAATCGAGAATCGCCAAGGGGGGGGCGTCGGAGGTTTGCATGGCCTCCCAGGCTTCGGCGCCATTGGAGACTTTGACGACGTCAAAACCGCTTTTTCTTAGCACGTCTCCCACGAGAGTTCGGATGATCAATTCGTCTTCAGCAACCAGAATGCGCATGGGAACCTTTTCGAGGGGACGGCGTTCTTCAGGAAGAAATGCCGTCCGGGCTTGGGTTTCCTGTGCCTAGGGAATCAGCTTCAGCTTTCGCAGTTCGATCAGCAACGCCTTTTTGTCGATGGGCTTGACAAGATAGGAATCGCAGAGGCGGCCATAGGCGCCGCTGACATTCTTCATATCACCGAGGGCCGTCACCATGACAATCTTGGCTCCATCGGTATAAATGATGCCCCGGCTTTCCTCCATGGCCCGAATGGCCGAAACCGCCTGCTGTCCATCCATTTCCGGCATCATGATGTCCATGCAGACCAGATCGTACGGCTCTTGGGAGTCCAATCCGCCACGGATGGCATCCAACGCTTCCTTGCCGTTGACCGCAACATGAACAGGCCCATATTCCTTCAGCATTTCCTGAAGCAGGAGTCGGCAGGTGAAGTCATCTTCCACAATCAGTGTTTTCATGGCTCAACATTCCTTCTTGGCGCGCTCACTCAAGGTTCGGCTATACCCTTGGCACTCTCCATGATTTGGCGGCAATATTCAAGGATTCATTCATTTTTATCCCTGCATTTTCTGACGCGGGGAAAGATCTATTTCCGGCCTGTCGCAGCATGGCTTTTTCCGGTCACTTTTTCGACATCAAGAACAAGGGCCACCAAGCCGTCTCCCATGATGGCCCCCCCTGCAAAAGGTCCTTTTTCCTGTCCCATTCCCGCGATGTTTTTCAGGACGACGCGGCGAACCCCATCAATGCCGTCCACGTGGACCGCCACCGTCTGTTCGGACCCTTCCACCACCACGACGATTCCGTTTTGGATATCATGGATTTCGCTTCTTTCCGTGCGAACACCCAGGTGTTCCGACAGATTCAGAACTCGCAACAGGCCGTGACCATCCTTTACGCATAGTCCTTTGCCCTGCACGGGGGAAAGATCGGAAGAGGCCGGACGGAAGCAGCGTTGTATGCTTTTCAACGGGAAGACATAGCGGGAGCCGTCGGCGATGACGATGAATCCGTCCAGAATCTGGGTGGTGACCGTTTTCGGCAACCGCAAATGCATAAGGGTGCCTTGGCCGGGCTGACTGGACACCTCGATCCGGCCGCCCAACTCATCGACGGCGCGCTTGACGACATCCATTCCAACTCCGCGTCCAGACACATCGGTGACTTCCTTGGCGGTTGAGACGCCGGACATGAAAAGTAGCTGGATCATGTCGGCTTCGGTCAGCGAGGCATCGGGGGCCAGAAGACCCAGCTTGATGGCTTTGTCGGCCAGTGCGTGCCGATTGATGCCTCGGCCATCGTCGGACACCGCCAGGACGATGTCGTCGGCCGATTCCGTCACGACCACTGAAATCCTGCCGCGGATTGGTTTGCCGACCGCTTGACGTTCGGCGGGGAGTTCCACGCCGTGGTCGGCGGCATTGCGCACCATGTGGGTCAGAGGGGCATCCAATGCGTCTACGAGGCTTTTGTCCACCATGATGTCTTCGCCTGTGATGACGGTTTCGATTTGCTTGCCGCGTGCATCGGCAATGTCCCGCACCAGTCTCGGCATGCGGCTTAGGATGCCGGCGATGGGAAGCTTGCGGATTTGCATGATGCTGTGTTGGAGGGCGAGGGACAACTGGTCGAAGGATTCATTGATGCGTCGGAGTTCCAGTGCGGCTTTTTGGCTATCCGCGCCCGCCGAAAGGCTCACGTACAGGTGGCTGTACATCTCGCTGATCGTCACCAGCTCGCCAACGTGGGCCAGGAATGCATCGATCCGTTCCTCCGGGACGCGCATGGTCTTGCTTTCCTGCTGGACGGGGGCCGGTGCGGCAGGAGAGGCGGGTGCCGGGACGGATGGGGCTTTCCGGGAGGCATCCGGTTTGGCGAGGGAGGAGGTCGGGAACAGTTTGGCCAGGTGCTTGGGGATCAAGGAGCGGGAAACGGGATCTCCCAATCCGACTGTCCGGACGAGCACGTCGAAATCGGAACGGATCTTGACCGCCAGAGTCTCGATATCGGGTGATGTTCCCATGGAGAGGCAGGCTTCCAGAAGGGGGCGGGTTTCGGTGGCAGAGGGCACTGTCGAACCGTCTGCCATCCGGGCGGCCAGTTTCTTGGCGGCCTCCGGCCAGTGGTCGGTGGAGGAGCGAGGATCCCCCTGCTGGCCAAGCGCTTTCCGGCCGGCCGGGCCGCATTGGGCAAGGCGCTTGGCCTGGTTCAGCAGGGAGGGATTTTCCAAGCGTTGGATTTTTTCCAGCAAGCTCAGCCAGAGGGCGGTTTCATCGACCTTTTCCTGGCTGGTGATGTCGCGGACTTCTTCCAGCAGGCGGGCAAAGGCGGCAGGATCGGGCGTCTCGGCCTGTCCTCCCCGCACGCGGCGGAGCATGGCGGCCAGATCATCCGTCCCCTGCAGCAGTACGCCTACGACCGTGGCATCTGGCGAGAGGGCTCCCTTGCGAACGAGATCGAGGAGGGACTCCAGCTCGTGGGCGAGGGATTTGGTTTGAAGCAAGCCGAAATAGGCGGAGTTTCCTTTGATGGAATGGACAGGACGGAAGATGGCCTGAACGGTTTCGGCCTTGTCCGGGTTGGCCTCCAAGTCCACCAGCAGGGCGGCAACCCGCTGTAGGCCATCGAGGGACTCGTCGATGAATTCCGCCCGCAATTCCGGATCGATGCCGTCTTCAAATGAGCTCACGGTCATGCTCCTTCGTCGGTTGGCTTCATGCCCTGCAATTCGCGGAATTTTCGATTCCACCTCGCCAGCGCCTCCATGGCGGTTTCCACGGCCTGTTCCAGCTCGGTCATGTCCTGAATCGGCTTGAAAATACAGGTGTCGGCCTGATTGCGCATGCAGGCCAGGGCGTTCTCCAGCGTGACATACCCGGTGATCATGATGACGCGAACCATGGGATATTGGCGGCGGACCTCGCGCAGCAGCGCCACGCCATCCATTTCAGGCATGCGGATGTCGCTGATGACGACGTCGATGCGGCAGCGGCCAATAACCGTAAGGGCCTCGCAACCGTTCCCGGCCTGCTCGACCGAATAGCCCATCAGGCGGAAATGCCGTGCCAGCATTTCTCGTAGTTCTGCTTCGTCGTCTACCACCAAAAGCCGACCTTTCACATGTCCTCCTGATTTTCGGCAGCCGCAATCGGCAGCGTAAATGAAAACTGGGCTCCTCCCTCGGAGATGTTCCACGCATCCATGGTTCCGCCGTGGGCTTCAATGATCCCCTTGGAAATGGGAAGGCCCAGTCCGGTGCCTTTGCCTTCCTCCTTGGTTGTGAAGAAGGGATCGAACACGCGGGCGATGGACTCGGGCTTCATGCCGGGTCCATTGTCGGTCACCGCCAAACGTATCTTCTTTCCGGACATTCCTGCCTCGATGCACAGGCATGGGTCCGCCCTCCCGGAAAGGGCGTCGGCCGCATTGGTCAGAAGATTGGTGAGGACTTGCTCGATCTGGCGGATGTCGCCATAGGCAGGGGGGAGGTCTTCCGGAATGCGGCGAACGACCTTCACGCGATTTTTCAAGAGGTTGTGGCAAAGCGTCAGGCAGGCATCGACGGCGTCGGCCACCGAGAATCTTTGCTTGTTCATGGCGCCTTGTCGGGAATAGGTCTTGAGGCCATCCACGATTTTCGAAATCCGCGAGACACCTTCCCGGATACCTTTCACCATGTGCGGAAATTCCTGAACAATCATGGAAATCCGTTCGTCATTGCCGGAATTCACGATATGGGGGGCCACAACGGACCAGGCCCGTTCGATCGTCTGCGCGTTTCCAGCGATGAAGGTTGCCGGGTTATTGATCTCGTGGGCGATGCCGGCCGAAAGGGTGCCCAGCGTGGCCAGACGGTCGGCATGCACCAGTTGCCTGGCGCGCTCCTCGGCAAGCTGCTGCATCTCGGCCGCCAGAATCGCCAGTTGGCGCCGTGCCTCGGCCTGGCGGTCTTCGGATGTCAGGATCCGTTGTGCCACCCGGAGCCGCTGCTTCAGGTCATCGATGATGAGGGGCTTGATCAGATAGTCATCCGCGCCGGCCTCAAAGCCGGTCTCGATATCCCCCCTCATTCCCTTGGCGGTGAGGACGATGATGTAGGCGTAGGAATCCCCTCCGCGTCTCCGAATGCGCCGGCAAACCTCCAGCCCATCCATCCCGGGCATCATCCAGTCCAGAATCGCCACGCGCGGCGAATCCGCTTGCTGCATCGCATCCCACGCCTGGAAACCATTCTCGGTCTCGACGACATCGTGGCCGAATTTTTCCAACACCTCGCTGAGGAGCGCCCGGGAGGTTGGATCATCTTCTGCGATCAGGATGCGCATGCGGGATCCGTGAAAATCACTTGATCAATCCCAGTTTGCGCAGTTCTTCCAGCAGGGGGGCTTTTTCGATGGGCTTGACCACGTACAAATCGCATAAATTGGAGTAGGCGGTTTTCGCGCTTTCCTCGTCATCGATGGAGGTGATCATGATGATGGTGGCCCCGTTGGAAAAGATTTCCCTGGCCTCTTCCATGGCGCGAATGGCGGCCACGGCTTGCTGTCCATTCATTTCGGGCATCATGATGTCCATGCAGATCAGGTTGAAAGGTTCTTTTTTGTCGAGGCTTTCCTTGACGACTTCAACCGCTTGCCTTCCGTTGCCCGCTGTTTGAACCGGTCCATACTCCTGCAGAATGGTCTGGAGCAAGATGGAGCAGGTGGGATCATCTTCCACGATCAATGTTTTCATCGAATCTCGGCCTTTCTGAAAAGCTTATGGGAATGAGGGAGTCTTTCTGGTCAAAAGGGGGGTCAACTGCCCGTTTCTTCACCCGGCCCCGATTCAGGGGAGGGGGATGGCGGGGGGGGCACTGTTGCGGTTGGATTGCAGAGGGCGATGAGCTCCTGCCCCGAAATCACCAATTGGAAAATCTCGTCGGACAACTTCATGAACAACGCGCAGACCGGTTCGTTATGCTCCACGTGTCCCGTTATGGTCACGGTGGGAAGCCCTAGCGTGAAGGTCTGGTCCGGAGGCAACAGGGTGGAAGCGAGCTGTCCCGCAACCGTATTGATCAATTCCGCCGCCGAGTCAGAGACCATTTTTTCCGTCAGGGCGTCCGGCTCGCAGGCGTGGATGGCCAGGGCAATGTCCCGGGCCTGCTTGGGGGTCATGATGAATTGGATGGTGCCGCGAACCGGTTCAAGAACCATCAGGGCGGCAATAAGCATGGCCCTTTTTTCCACAGGCAGGAAAATCATTTCCTCCATCGAAAGCTGGATGGCTCCATGGAGCAAATCGCCAAAATCGTCCGGTTTTTCACTGTCCAGGGGGGAGGGCATCGCAGGGGGGGCCAAATCCCCGCCCCAGGCGCCTCCCGACGGGACCATTGGACTGCCCACGGGGTTTTTTTGTGATTCCAGTTCTTCCCACATGCTTCATTCCTCCGCTATTTCGGCAGATTGCCCATTCCGTGAAACACTTCCGCCAGCTTGGCCGGAGAGACGGGTTTTTTCACCACGGCACGCACCCCCATGTCCAGCAACTGGCGGTCCTTGGCGGGATTGCCCGCGCTGGAGATCACGACCACCGGAATTTCGTTGAGCTTGGGGTTGGCCATGATTCGCTTGAAGAGGCTTTCCCCGTCCATTTCCGGCATTGTGAGATCGGTGAACACCATGGCAACCGGGTGTTCGTGCAGCAATTTGAGGGCTTCTACCCCATTCCCGGCCTCCAAATACTCGGCCGACTCGAACACTCTCGATATTTGCAGGCAGCGAAGCACAAACATTCGCGCCGTGGCGGAATCGTCCACAATCAGAATTTTCAATGGCATGGTCATTCTCCTGCACCCTTGCGGTTTTCCAGCGACAGGCACATGGCGGTGTATTCCTCTTCCATGTGGAGCACGATGAGCTGGGTTGTTTCCGACGTAAGGTTGAAATGGTTTACATATCCCGGATGCAGGGGATAGAGCAAGCCGTCGGCTCCGGTGGATGCACCCGACATCATGGCGAGGGTGTCACCCATGTGGACGGCAAACACGAAGGGGATGAGGCTCTCCGGTGCTTTTTCCGGTTCATGGTGGAATGCAATGGCCGCCTGGTAGCATTCGGGAAGGCGCCACAACTTGGATAGGGCCAGTCCCGCCTCGCAATGGTTGCTGCCCAGTTTTTTCTTTTCGGCATCCAGATAGGAAAGGGTATCGGCCTCGGGTCCAACGGACATGGCCAGTTGCCGGGCGGATCCTTCCAGGAACGACGAGAGAACCACCTTGCCGATGTCATGAAGAATTCCCGCCGTGAAGGCCAGATTGCTGTCGGTTGGGCGACGGGCATACCGGCTGACAAGCCGGGCGGCAATGGCGGTCTTGATGCTGTGGCGCCACAGGTCGCCCGCTTCGCTTTCATATCCGGGAAGCGGCTGTTCGAAGAATCCGTCCGAGCAAAGATCCATGGCCACTCCCACCACGAAGCGCTCGCCCAGCAGAGAAACGGCCGTGCTCAGGGAATCCACGATTTCCGATTTCCGGAAGGCCGCCGAATTGGCCGCACGCAGGATGGCCGCAGTCAGGACGGGATCGAGTTGGATGATGCCGTGCACGTCGCTGAGCGCATGGTCGCGCTTGGCGGTCACCTGGAGGAGGTTGATCAACGACGGGGACAGAGGCTTGACGTGCTTGCTGGCTTCGAGGATGTCGCAGTTCATAATATCCATTTCCCCTTCGCCGGCGAGGACAGTTCAATCGTGCCGGACGATACATCCACCGTCACGGTTCGGCTAAAGTGGCCTTCCACGTCTTCGGCCACGGGACCCGTACCCATCTGCCACAGTTTTTTCTTCACGGCCAGAACGTTGCGCCGCCCGATGTCAAAGGTGCTGGAGGAACCGAGAACATTGGCTCCTCCTGCGATCTTGACGAAAATCTCGCTCATCATCACGGCCCCTCCCACGCGGCGAACTTCTTCCAAAAGGGCTGGTATTCCCGTGTCGGCAAAATGTCCCGGCTTGGCCGTTCCCTTGCTCAGATCGATCTTGGACTCCGGCAGTGCAATGTGCACCATCCCGACGCACCGGGTCTTGGGGACCAGGAAGATCACGGCCACGCAAGAGCCCAGCGCCATTGTCTTGACAATGTCGCCGGGCGTTTTAGACGCCCCGTAATCACCGATGCCGATCAGAATGGTTCCCATGTCTATCTCTCAAATACGTCCAAAACGACGTCGGCCATTTCCTTCAGCGGAACCAGTTTTTCGACGCCGCCGCGTTCCCATGCCACTTTCGGCATGCCGAACACGACGCAACTGGCTTCATCCTGCGCGAACGTACGGGCTCCCGCATCGCGCATGGCCTTCAACCCATCCGCGCCATCCCCGCCCATGCCGGTAAGCATGACCCCGACGGAATTGGCGCCGGCGCATTCCGCGACGGAACGCATCAGGACCTCGACGGACGGGCAGTGGCCATTGACCGTGTCGCCCGGTTTCACCTGCACGCGATACACACCGCCGGAGCGAACCAGCGACATGTGCAGTCCGCCCGGCGCGATCAAAATCCGGCCCGGCATGACGCGGTCGTCGTTTTCGGCTTCCTTCACTTCCATTTGGCAAAGCGTGTTGAGGCGTTCCGAAAAGAGCTTGGTGAAGCCGGCGGGCATATGCTGCACAATCACGACTCCCGGCGTGGCCACAGGGAAGCGGGTGATCACTTCCTTGATGGCTTCGGTCCCGCCCGTGGACGCGCCAATGGCAATGATCTTGTCGGTGGATTCCGCCAGAGACGTGCTGCGTCTCCGGGCCACCGGGGCCGCCGCACTCCCATCCTGCCGTTGCTTTTTCCAGTGGGACACATTGGCGGTGGAGGCAATTTTAATCTTCGTGCGCAACTCGACCAGCATGGAGTTCAGGCCCCGCGCCAGATCCGTTTTGGGCTTGGCGACGAAATCGATGGCGCCCGCCTGCAGGGCGTCGAGGGTGATCTGCTTGCCGCGTTCCGTCAACGAGCTGACCATGACCACGGGAATGGGATACTGCGGCATGAGGCGGCGCAGGAAGTCCACGCCGTCCATTTTCGGCATTTCCACGTCCAGCGTCATCACGTCGGGCTTGCATTCAATGATGCGGTCCCGTGCGGCGAACGGATCTGCCGCGGTGGCGACCACTTCGATCATGGGATCCATGGAAAGACCTTTGGAAAGGATTTCCCTCACCATGGCCATGTCGTCGACGACGAGAACCCTGATTTTTCGCGACATGATGAACAATCTCCCTACTTCTTCCGGTACACGGCAGGCTGGACGTACGAAAAGAACGTGTCGTCCCGGCCCAGCGACTCCGAATGGCCTATGAACAGATACCCGCCCGGCTCCAGCGCCGCATGGAACTTGCGAACCAATTCGAGGCGGGTGGGGGTGTCGAAATAGATCATGACATTGCGGCAGAAAATGATGTGAAACGGACGCTTGAAGGGAAAGGAAGGACTCATGAAATTCAGGCGCCGGAACGTGACGTCGGAGCGGATCTCTTCGTTCACGGCCACCCGTTCCTCGCCATTCCGATGGAAATACTTGGCGCAAATGGCCGGTGTGGTTTTGGCCAGCCGTTCCACGGGATAGATTCCCCGCTCGGCATGACGCAGCACATGGGAGGAAATGTCGGTGGCCATGACGCCGGCCTTCCATTGGGAATAGTTGTGCCCGAAATATTCCCGCAACGCGATCGCGATGGTGTAGGGCTCTTCCCCGGACGAGCATCCGGCGCTCCAGATGCGGATATCCCGGTTGTGCTGGGATTCGAGCCGGTCGCAAATGGCGGGAAGGGCCACCTCGGCCATGAACCGGAAGTGCTCGGGTTCGCGGAAGAAGAACGTGTGGTTGGTTGAAATGCGGTCGATCAGTTCGGATAAGGCCTCACCGGTTGAATCCCGCGCCACATAATCCACATATTCGGCAAAAGAGGTGAAGCGGTGGGCTCGCAGCACCTTCTGAAGGCGGCCCACAATCAGGTTGCGCTTCTGTTCCGTCAAGTTGATCCCAAAACGTTCGTAGACCAGCGAATGGATGGCCTCGAACTCCTTGTCGGTCAGTTCGGGTGCTCCAAGTATTCGTTCCTCAGTCATGAATCGTTGCTTTCTGGAAGGATTCGTTTCTTTTCGGGGCCTATCGGACCCCGGCTCCGGGCTTCGGTTTGGCCGAGGTCCCCATCTTCACCAGTCCGCCGATGTCGATGATCAAACTGACTTC
>CAYNHA010000074.1:0-30958 GCA_964397035.1 uncultured Verrucomicrobiota bacterium | reverse complement strand
TGGGAGGCCCAGACTTTCTGGACGCGGCCGGCGATGCGCTCGATGGAGTCGTTGGGGGCGACATCGATCCAGACCACGTCGGCCTGGTGGCGGAACCAGGTCATTTGCCGCTTGGCATACTGCCCGGTGCGAATCGTGGTGCGGTGGATGGCTTCTTCTTCGGTCATGCGCCCATCCAGAACCTGCCCGGCCTCTTCATAGCCGATGGCGTGGCGGGCGGTTTCGGAAAGGGCGGGATAGGTTTCTCGCAGGCGGCGCACTTCGTCGACGAGTCCGTAGGCGAACATCTGGCGGGCGCGGCGGGCGATGCGGGCGCGCAGTTCCTCGATGGGAATGTGCAGGCCGGCCACTTTGGGTTTGGGGCGTTCCTCGGCGGTGGGGAGGGGATGGCCGGCGGCGAGGAGTTCATAGGCGCGCAACACGCGGCGAGGATTCTCGGGATCGCGCAACCGGGCATATTGTTCGGGATCGAGGGCGCGGGTGGCGGCCTGGAGGGCCGCGAGTCCTTCGACTTTCAAGAGGGCCTCGGCGGCGGCGCGGTGGACGGGGTCGGAGACGGCCGCGCTATCGAGTCCTTCCGTGAGGCACTTCACATAGAGCCCGGTGCCGCCGACCACGATGGGCGTGGCGTGGCAGGCCGCCAGCGCGGGGGCGGCCGCCTGCACGGCCAGCACATAATCGCCCACGGAAAAAGGCTGGTCGGGCGTGGCGAGATCGAATCCGAACGACGGGGTCAGGGCGCGCTCCTGCGCATCGGGTTTGGCGGTGCCGATGTCCATGCCGCGATAAACGGTCATGGAGTCGGCGGAAAGGATGGGGCGATGGGGTTTCGACAGCAGCGCCAGATGCAGCGCGACGGCGCTTTTGCCCGATGCGGTGGGGCCGACGAGGATGTGCGCGGCCAGGCTCATGGCGCACAAAAAAGTTTTCCACAGTGTGGAAACATTTTTTCCATTGTGTGGAAAAAACGCGAAAAAGTTTTCCATTGTGTGGAAAAACTCATGTGGAGGGTTTGGCAAAGAGGGTGCCGAGGATGTAGATGGCGACGGCGATGCAGATGGCGGAGTCGGCGACGTTGAAGGCGGGGAAGTGCCAGTCGCGGTAGTAGAAGTCGAGGAAGTCGGTGACGTAGTCGAGGCGGAGGCGGTCGAAGAGGTTGCCGACGATGCCGCCGCAGAGCAGGCCGAGGGCGATGCGGTGGGGCTTGCCGGGGGGCAGGAGCTTCCGGCGGAAGAGGACGAGGGCGACGAGCATCACGAAAGCCAGGAGCGAGAGGGCGAGGTTCTGGCCGCTGAAGATGCCCCAGGCGGCGCCGGTGTTGCGGACGTAGGTGAAGTTGAAAAAGCCGGGGACGAGCGGGAGGCTTTCGTGGAGCGAAAACACACCGCGCACCCATTCCTTCGTGACCTGGTCGAACACAATGACGAACAGGGCGACGAGAAGGGGAGTCATGGGTGCGCGGGGAGGGGGGTTAGCTCATCGAGTCCGCAGATTCGCTGCCGGCGTCTTCGGCGGCGAGCTGCTGGAGGGGAAGGGTGCCGCCGAAGGGACGGTACTTGGTGCGGCCGCGTTCGGCGGCGTTCTGGCAGCCCATGCACTTCTTGGCGAAGGGGAGGGCTTTCAGGCGCGGGCGCTCGATGGGGCAGCCGCAGGCTTCGCAGGCGCCATAGGTGCCGTCGTCGATGCGGCGGATGGCGTCTTCGATGTCGTAGATGGAGTCCTGGCGGCTGGAGGCGAGGTTCAGGGCCAGCTCGCGGTCGAAATTGTCGGTGCCCTGGTCGGCCATGTGGGTGGAGTGGGCGCTGATGTCGCCGGAGGCGTCGATGGGGGAGCGCTTGAGGTTGTCGCCGGCCAGCGCGTTCAGGTTGCCCTGGATCAATTCAAGGTGCTGCTGGAGCTGGTCGCGGAAAAACGCAAGCTCGTCCTTGGTGAAGGCGCGCATGGGCTTGGCGGCCTTGACCGGTTCCGGGGGAGGCGGGGGTGGGGGAAGGGCCGCCTTCTTGACCGGGGCCTTGGGGGCCGGCTTTTGAGGGGCGGCCTTCTTGGCGGGCTTCTGGGGTGCGGCCTTGGGGGCGGCCTTCTTTACGGCCTTTTTCGGGGCGGGTTTCGGTGCGGCTTTTTTCACGGGGGTTTTGGATGCTTTCTTTGGGGGTAGAGGTTTCTGGACCGCCTTCTTGGCGGGCGGGGAGGGCTTTTTGACGTTTTTCTTTTGGGCAGTCTTTTTCTTCGTCGCCATCTTGAACCTCTCGTGTGTTGAATGATCCTCCGGCGGAATCCTGAAACGGTCCAGAATCTCCATCAGGGGTTGCGGTGTTTATCATGGGCCGAAGACAAAAGTCAACCGCGGATGAATGCATTTTTCCGAAAAAAATTGCGGGGATTGGAGGGGTCGCATAGGATGCGCCGCATGAGAACAGTTGGACGAGCCGTTTGGATGTTGTGGGCGGGGCTTTTGGCGTGGGCCGTTCCGGTGTGCGCGCGGGCGGCCGATGCGGAGGCGGAGGCGCTGATGGAGCGCGTGCGGCTTTCCATGCCGGAGGTGCCGCTGGAGCTGTCGGCATCGATCCGTGTGCTGGATGCGGAGGGGCGCAACTTGCAGTCGGTCCGGGCGGCGGCGCTGCTGACGCCGATGGAGGGAGGACGCACGGCCCGGTACACGCTGCTGGATGCGTTCGGGGCGGTGCTGGAGGAGATGACGGTGGTGCTGGGGAACGGGCAGGCGGACTTTTCCTACAAGAAGGGCGATCCTCCGCAAGAGGCGCCGTTGCCGGATTTGTTCGGGCCGGTGGCGGGCACCGAGATGAGCTGGATGGACCTGAGCTTTTCGTTTTTCTGGTGGCCGGATCCCCGGATTGTCGGCAGCGAAAAGGTAGCCGGGCGCTGGGAATGCAAGATCATCGAAATCCAATGTCCGGCGGACATGGGGGCCGCGTGGGAGAGCATCCGCCTCTGGGTGGCGCCGGCCTATGGCGCGGTGGTGCGGGGCGAGGCGTGGCGGGGGGGGCAGGCGGTGAAGCGATTTGAGGTGAAGTCCGTCAAGAAGCTGCGCCAGATCTATATGATCGGCGACATGGAGGTGCGCAACCTCGAAACGGGGGCGCGGGCGCGCCTCAAGGTGGGGCGGATGAAGATGATTTCCCCGGAGTACACGACGGAGGAGATGGACGAGTTCAACGCGCCGGTGGAGTGGTAAGGGCGGGAATGAGCGATCTCTTTCCAGGGGAGGGGCGTTCCGACGCGGCGACCGAGCCTCGGCGGCAGGTCTGGAAAATCTCGGAGCTGACGCGCCGGATCAAGGGAACGCTGGAGGGCACGTTCGGGAATGTGTGGGTGGAGGGCGAGATATCCAATCTGCGCCGACCGGCTTCGGGGCATGCGTATTTCACGCTGAAAGATGCCACCAGCCAACTGCGGGCCGTGATGTTCCGTGGCGCGCTGGCGGGCGTGACGATGCCGCTGCGCGATGGATTGCTGGTGCGGGCGTTGGGGCAGATCACGGTGTACGAGGCGAGCGGTGATTACCAGATTCTGCTGAAGCGGCTGGAGCCGGCGGGCGAGGGCGAGCTGATGCTGAGGCTCGAGGCGCTCAAGAAGAAACTGGCGGCGGAAGGGCTTTTCGACGGGGCGCGCAAGAGGCCGCTGCCGGCGTTGCCGCAGCACGTGGGGATCGTGACCTCGCCCACGGGGGCGGCCATCCGCGACATCCTGCAGGTGCTGGACCGGCGGTTTGCGAATTTGCATGTGCTGCTGGCGCCGGTGCGGGTGCAGGGGGCGGGGGCGGGCGACGAAATCGCGGCGGCCATTGATTTGCTGAACGAGCGCGGCGGGCTCGATGTGCTCATCGTGGGGCGCGGCGGGGGCAGCCTGGAGGATTTGTGGTGTTTTAACGAGGAGGTGGTGGTTCGGGCCATTGCCCGGTCCGCGATTCCCGTGATTTCGGCGGTGGGACACGAGATCGACACCACCTTGAGCGATTATGCCGCCGATGTGCGCGCGCCCACGCCCAGCGCGGCCGCGGAACTGGTGGTGAAGGGCAAGGACGAACTGGAGAGGCGCGTGGCCGATTTGCGCCGCCGCGTGGGGCTGGGGGTGAGGGCGGCCGTGCAGGAGTGGCGGTTCCGGCTGGACCGGGCGGCCCGAGTGCCGGGCCTGCGAGATCCGCTGCAGGAAGTGCAGCGCATGCAACAAAGCGTGGATTTCCTGACCGTGCGGATTCAGAAGGCGCTGGCGGGGTTGCCCCAACTGGTGCGGCAGCGGGCGGATAACGCGGCCCGCCGCATGGAGCTGGCGGCGCGGATGCGGATCGAGGAGCACCGACGTGTGCTGAAGCATGCCGAGGCGCAGTTGCGGATGCTGAATCCCAAGGGGGTGCTGGCGCGCGGCTATAGTTTGACGCGGCGGCTGGATGGAACGATTGTGCGCTCGGCGGCGGATGCGAAGCCGGGCATGGGCCTGGAAACGGAATTTGCCGATGGCGCGGTGCGGTCCACCGTGGATTCGGCGGGAGGAGATCAAGATGGCGGCGGAAAAGACGGAAAAGTCCCAGAGCTTCGAGAAGGCGCTGGCGAGGCTGGAGGAGATCGCGGCGGAAATGGAAAGCGGCGAACTCGGTCTGGAAAAGATGGTGGCGGCCTTCGAGGAGGGCCAGAAACTGGTCAAGCTCTGCTCTTCTAAACTCAACGAAGTCGAGAAGAAGATCGAAATGCTCGTCAAGAAACCCGATGGTTCCGTCGAAACCGAGCCGTTTGCGGGAGGCGACAAGTAGACACAAAAAAGGGGGGACGGCGACGGATGTCCGCGAATCCGGGGCGCATTCCTGATGCGCTGACCTTTGTTGGCAACCGCTCTTCTCTGTGCATTTTGGGAGGCTCTATGGCACAGAAGACACTGATTGATCATCCGGAGAAACGCTTTCGACTAGTTTTTATAAAAACTGGAGTCTCTTGCCAAACAAACCCGGACGACGCGGAGGTCGTCCCTTCTGGCAGAAATCACGCCAGGGTAGTTTGTTCCGGATGGCCCCCGCGAATCCGTAAAATTACATCTGACTGTTGACAGATTGGGGGGATTCTGCCATATTTTATAATTGTGCCCACAAAGAAAGGGTATGGATCATCCCGTCACCACTATGCCAAGCAAAACAAAGAAAACAGCTGCCGTTGCCAAACCGTCCGCCAAAACCGCGCCCAAGCCTGCGGCCAAGTCCGCCGTGAAGGCGCCTGTCCGGGATTCCTCCACGGTTCCCGCCAAGAAGAGTCCGGCCAAGCCGGCCGTCAAGGCGCCGCCTGTGGCAGCCAGCCGGGAAACCGCGCCGCCTCCGGTGGGGAAGACCGGAAAAAAAAGGGGGATGGCGGAAAAGACGCCCGTTCCGGTTCCGATGGCTCAACTGTCCAAGGAACAGCCCGCCAAGAAAGGGCCCGACTACATGCTTCAGGTGATCAGCCACGCGCGCGAGCAAGGCGGCAAGATCACCTTCGAGGAGCTGAACGATTTCCTTCCCAACGAAATCAACACCCCGGAAGAGGTGGAGCGCATCGGCGAGAAGCTTCGCAAGCTTGACATCGAGATTGTCCGGGGAAGCATCGAACTGGAACCCGTTTCGGCGGATGCCCCGGCGAGCGCGGGAAAGACACGCGAAGCGAGTTCCCGGTCCGACAATTCCGTGATCGATGATCCGGTCCGGATGTACCTGAAGCAAATGGGCCAGGTGCCCTTGCTGACCCGCGAGCAGGAAGTGGAGATTTCCAAGCGGATCGAAGAGGCAGAGATCAATTCCAAGCGATTGATCCATCGTTTCGGATTCGCCCCGCTGGCCTATTTCGACATGATCAAGCGACTGGAGACTTCCCGGGAGCGCTTTGACCGCGTGATCAGCGACAAGCACGAAGTGGGGAGGGACAAGTATTTCGCGGACAATCCCCGGCGGATGAAGGAAGTCGAGAAGGCACGTTCCCTTGTCCAGGAGCGATTTGTTGCCGTTTGCGAGGCCCGGTTGGCCAAGCCCGAACACGACAAGCGGCTGAAGGCGTTTGTGCAGGCCCGCGAAAAGCTGGCGCACATGCTGGATCGGTTTCTGTTCAAGCAGAAGGCCATCGAGGATTTCGCCCCGCTGGCGGATGCCCACTGGCACAAGATTTCACAGCAGCAAAAGCTGATCCGCGAGTTGGAAAAGTCCCGGAATGTCGCCAAGCAGGCCCAGGCCAAGGAAGAACTCAAGATCCTGCGCCACATGGAAGAGGAGCAGTGTTGCGGGGCGGCGGACTTCGAATCCCAGCACCAGGAATTGCGCGACTGGCTGCGCAAGGGGCTCAAGGCCAAGACGGAAATGGTGGAGGCCAACCTGCGACTGGTGATTTCGATTGCGAAGAAGTACACCAACCGTGGGCTTTCCTTCCTGGACCTGATCCAGGAAGGCAACATGGGCCTGATGAAGGCGGTCGAGAAGTTCGAATACCGCCGAGGGTACAAGTTTAGCACGTATGCCACGTGGTGGATTCGCCAGGCCATCACGCGTTCCATCGCCGACCAGGCGCGAACGATCCGCATTCCGGTGCACATGATCGAGACGATCAACAAGCTGATGCGCATCCAGAAGCAACTGGTCCAGGCGTTCGGCCGCGAGCCGACTCCGGACGAGATTGCCGAGGACATGAACCTGCCGGTGGACCGGGTCCGCGCCGTTCTCAAGATGGCGCAGCAACCCATCTCCCTGCAAAGCCCGGTGGGCGACAGCGAGGATACGCATTTCGGGGATTTCATCGAAGACAAGTCCGCCGAAAACCCAAGCGAAATGACGGCCTACAGTTTGCTGAAGGAACGCCTGCAGGATGTGCTGGGAACGCTGACCGAGCGTGAGCAGGAAGTTCTGACCTTGCGTTTTGGGCTGGTGGATGGCTACTCCCGCACGCTGGAGGAGGTCGGCAAGAAGTTCAAGGTCACGCGCGAGCGCATTCGCCAGATCGAGGCGAAGGCGCTGCGAAAAATGCGCCATCCGACGCGCATCCGGAAGCTGGAAGGCTTCCTGGAGAACGATTAGACGACGAAGGAACCGGACTCGATAGCAAACCCAGGGCCATGGCCCGCAGAGGAGAACACATGAGCAGTTCGATTAAGCAAATCGTGAAACGGGACGGAACGACCGTCTCCTACGACCCGGACCGCATTGCGACGGCCATTTTCAAGGCGGCGGCGGCGGTTGGGGGCAGCGACCGGGCCGAGGCGGACCGGCTTTCGCTGATGGTGGAGAAGAAACTGGAGGCCAGCTTTGGCTCCGGTGCCATTCCTTCGGTGGAGGAAATTCAGGATTTGGTGGAGGAAACCTTGATCAAGGAGGGGCATGCCAAGACCGCCCGTGCCTATATCCTGTACCGCCACGAGCGGCAGATGGAGCGTACGCAGCGGGCCTACAAATTCGAGGCCACCGACAACATTCCCTACAAGAAGATCTACGAAGTGCTGCGTTGGAACATGGATCATGGCTGCGAGACGGTGGACGGCCTGAACCACATCATAGAGAAGGGCAAGTTTCCCGAGCTCATTGCGGCTTGTGAGGAGCGCTATGACCTGGAAGTCAAGGCGGGTGCGCAGAAGATCATTGACCGCCTCCCGCAGGTGAGGGTGGCCTTCATTGCCGGTCCCAGCTCTTCCAGCAAGACCACAACCACGATCAAGGTCAGCGAGAAGCTGGCCGAGGCTGGAATGGAATTCCTGGCGATCAACCTGGATCATTACTTCTTCAATCTGGAGCAGCATCCCAAGGATGAATTCGGCGACTACGACTACGAAACGCCGCACGCCCTCGACCTGAAGCTGATCGACCAGCACATCGCGGAATTGCTCGCGGGAAAGACAATCAAGACACCCCACTACGACTTCAAGACGGGAACCCGCCAGCTCGACGTGCACGAAATGAAGCTGGCGAAGAACCAGATCCTGCTCATTGACTCCCTGCATGGCCTGTATGGCGAGATGACCCAGAGCACCCCGAACGAGAAAAAATTCAAGCTCTACATCGAGACTCTCGGACAGGTTCGCAACCGCGAGGGGCTTTTCATGCGCTGGGCGGACAACCGGCTGTTGCGGCGCATGATCCGCGACAGTTGGCACCGGAATCTCCAGCCGGAGCAGACCCTGACGCATTGGCACTACGTGCGGCGCAGTGAACTGCGGAACATCATTCCGTTCATCGGAACAGTGGATTACCTGATGAACAGCGCGATGCCGTTTGAATTGCCGATCCTGAAGGCGCGTCTCTTCAAGTATTTTCCGCCGGCGATGGAGAAGTTCAAAAACGACGCCAAGCGGCAGGATGCCTATGTGCGCGCCAAGCGCGTATATGAAACGCTGAAGGACCTGACGTCCGTCGAGGACGACAGTCCCGTTGGCAAGACGTCGCTCCTGCGTGAATTCATCGGTGGCAGCAACTACAAGTATTGACCGGCAATTGGCTACTCCATTGTAGTGGCCCCAAAGGCGCGGGATGTCCCGCGCCTTTTCCATTGGATTGTCGCAGGGGGAAGGGGCGGTGGAAAATAACTATGTATTATAATAACTAGTTGATTCGGGTGGCGCGCATTTTCGGTCGGGAGAGGATGCGGAACGAACACGGAGGGCCTAGCGCACCCCGCGCGGCGGAAGCCCGAAACTATCGCGCCCGTGCGGCGAGATAGGCCTTCACGGTTTCGCAATTGTTCTCGATGACTTCGCAACGGGTGGGGACCTTGGCCAGACTGTCCAGAGTGGGGTGGTGGGCGAGGTCTTCCTGATCCGTGGCGTCTTCGATGGCCTCGGCGAATTTGGCGGGGTGCGCGGTGGACAGGCAGATGGTGGGGTCGTCCAGCTCGTTGTATTGTTCGGCCACGAACACGCCGGCGGCGGTGTGGGGATCCATGAGATACGAATGTTTTTCGTAATAGCGGCGGATGGTGGCGAGGGTGTGCTTGGTGTCGGAGGAGCCGGCGACGATTTCCAGATCCACGCGGCCTTTGGCGTCGCGCGGGATTCCCATGCGGCCTTCCAGCGCAAACTGGGTCATGAGGCGGGAGATGGCTTTGGGGTCTTGGCCCACCTTGTAGTAGAGCCAGCGCTCGAAGTTGCTGGCGACCTGGATGTCCATGGAGGGGTTGACGGTGGGGACGACCTGTCCCTTGGCGTAGACACCGGTGTTGAAGAAGCGGGCCAGAATGTCGTTTTCGTTGGTGGCCAGAACGAGGCGGCTGATGGGCAGGCCCATCTGCTTGGCGTACCACCCGGCGAGGATGTCGCCGAAGTTTCCGGTGGGCACGGAGAACTGGACCTGCCCGGCGCCGGTTTCCTCGAAGACGCGGAAGGCGGAATAGAAATAATACACGATTTGGCTGAGCACGCGGGCCCAGTTGACGGAATTGACGGTTCCCAGAGCGTGGGCATCCTTGAACGGAAGGTCGCTGAAGAGGGTCTTCATGATGAGCTGGCAGTCGTCGAAACTGCCTTCGACGGCCAGGTTGAAGACATTGTCGTCCAGCACGGACGTCATCTGGCGTTCCTGTAGGGGGCTGACGCGGCCGTGGGGATGCATCACGAAAATATGGATGCGCTTCTGGCCGCGGACGCCGCAGATGGCGGCCGAGCCGGTGTCGCCGCTGGTGGCGGCCAGAATGTTCAGGCGCTCGTTCCGTTCTTCCAGGATTTCCGCGAACAGGCGTCCGAGAAACTGAAGGGCGACATCCTTGAAGGCAAGGGTGGGTCCGTGGAAGAGTTCCAGGATGTGCAGGCGGCCGACCTTGCGGACGGGGGCGATTTCGGGATGGGAGAAGGTGGAATAGGCGGAGGAAATCAGCTCGCGCAGGCGGGGCTCGGGAATGTCATCGGTGAAGAGGCGGATGATCTCAAAGGCGAGGTCGGCATAGTCCAGATCGTGCCACTCTTCCAGCTTGTCGGCAACATTGGGGATGCGATCGGGGATGAGCAGGCCGCCATCGCGGGCGAGGCCGGTCATGACGGCATCCTTGAAGGTGAGAGGCGCCTGGGCGCCGCGGGTGCTGATGTATCGGATCGGATTCATAGGCGCGAATTTATATGACGGTTGGCGAGGAGACGCAAGCGATTAGAATGGACGGCGAGAACGGCTATTTTTCAGCGGCCTGTTCCTCGTGCGACTCGTGGGTTCCGGGCAGGACCCAGTTCAGGAGAACGCCGACGAGGCCGGCGAATCCGATGCCGCCGAGGCAGAATCGTCCACAGGAGACACTCATGTCGCCGATGCCGACGGTGAGGATCACCGAAGCAATCACCAGATTGCGGGGGCGGGAGAGGTCCACTCGGGAGCGAACGAGGGAATTGACGCCGATGGCGGCGATCATGCCAAACAGCAGCAGCATGATGCCGCCCATGACGGGGGCCGGAATGGTGCGCAGGATGGCACCGAGTTTTCCGGCAAAGGCCAGGACCATGGCGGTGACGGCGGCGATGCGCATGAGGATGGGATCATAGGCTTTGGTGAGGGCGACCGCGCCGGTCACTTCGGAATAGGTGGTGTTGGGCGGGCCGCCCAGCAGGCCGGCCAGGGAGGTGGCGAGGCCATCGCCCAGCAGTGTCCGGTGGAGTCCGGGGCTTTTGAGATAGTCGTGGCCGGTCACGGACGAAATGGCCAGGATGTCGCCGACGTGTTCGATGGCGGGGGCGAGGGCCACCGGGAGCATGTAGAGGATGGCGGCGAGATCCAAGGTGGGCCAGGCGAAGGAACCGTTTTTCATGGCGGCGGTCCAGGGGTTTCCCAGCCAGGCTGCATCGCGCACGAGGGTGAAGTCCACCACGCCCATGGCCAGCGAGACGGCATAGCCCACGATGATGCCGCACAGGATGGGAATGAGGCTGAACAGTTTCTTTCCGAACATGACGGCGGCCACGGCGGTGAGGAGCGAGCAGGCGGCGATGAACTGGGCGTGGCCATTGGGAACGCCGGAACCGTCGAAGCATTTTGTCATGCCGACGGCGACGGGAGCGAGTTTCAGGCCGATGACCATGATGACGGGGCCGGTGACGATGGGGGGCAGGTATTGGTTGAGCAAGTCGCGGCCTCCCACGCGCGCCATGAGGCTGAAAATCAGATAAACCAGGCCCGCGCAGAAGAGGGCGCCGAAGGTGTCGCCGGGGCCGAATTCTTTCATGCCGAACTGGATGGGGGCGATGAAGGCGAACGAGCTGGCGAGGAAGATGGGCACCTTGCCGCCGGTGAGCGCATGGAAGAGCAAGGTGCCTGCGCCGGCCGTGAAGAGGGCGATGGAAGGATCCATGCCCGTCAGCAGCGGCACCAGCACCAGCGCGCCGAAGGCCACGAACAGCATTTGAATGCCCAGGATCGTTTGTTTTCCGGTGGGGATCGATATCATGGGGATCGGTGCTCCTGGGGTTAGCGGGACGGCTGTTGTTTGCGTTGCTGGCCGATGGCATCGGCGGCGAGGATGGCGTGAAGGACTTTTTCGGGCGTGATCCGTCCGGCTTCGTGGTGGATGCACTCGGCGGGATCGCAAGCCTTTTCGGCGACCATGATCAGGCGTTCGGGAGCGCAGCCGGGGAGACCCAAATCCGCCAGAGTGGTGGGGAGGCCGATGCTTTCGCAGAAGGCGTAGACGGTGTCGGATTCGCCGGGCGGGGCATCGGTGAGCTGGAGGCCGGCCAGCACGCCGAAGGCGACTTTTTCGCCGTGATAGAAGCGGTGGGTTTCTGCCAGCGCGGTGAAGCCGTTGTGGATGGAGTGGGCGGCGCCGAGGCCGCCGCTTTCGAAGCCGATCCCGCTGAGGAGGACGTTGGCTTCCACAATGCGCGAGAAGGCGGGGGTGACCAGATGGTTGTCGCAGGCAATCCTGGCGGGGAGTCCGTATTCGAGCAGCGTGTCGTAGCAGAGTCGGGCGAGGTGGTGGCCGACCATGGGGCTGAGGCCGCCGCAGGCATTGGGAGACTGGGTTCGATGGCAGGAGTCGGCCTCGAACCAGGTGGCGAGGGCGTCGCCCATGCCGGCGACGAGGAAGCGGGTGGGGGCGGCGGCGATCACCGTTTCATCCACCAGCACGGCGGCGGGGTTCATCTTCTGGTAGGCGACGGACAGGAAGACGCCTTGGTCGGTGTAGAGGACGGCGCAGCCGCTGCAAGGGGCATCGGTGGAGGCGATGGTGGGCACCACGATGACGGGGAGGCGGGCGCGGTCGGCTGCGATCTTGGCGGTATCGATGGTTTTGCCGCCGCCGACGGCGGCGACCACATCCACGTTGTGTTGCGCGATGAGATGGGCCACGCGAGCCAGTTCGGTTTCGCAGCATTCGCCGCAAAACGTATCGAGGATGTCGGGACGTTGGCTCCAATCGATTCCACATGCGGGAAGGATGGTTTTGCGCGCGGTGGGCGAGGCGAGTATGAGGGCGCGACGACCGAAGGAATCCAGCAGGGCGGGGAGCTCGGCGAGAGTCCCCGTGCCCTGAATATACTTACCCGGGAAGACAGCTTTTTTGTGCATGGGTGGAATTTCAGTAAATGGGAAGATCGGCCGTAAGAATGCCTTTGGGTTTGCCGTCGGAGTCCATCACGAGGACACTGCAGGTGATCATCATTCGTT
The DNA here is from genome assembly GCA_964397035.1 of uncultured Verrucomicrobiota bacterium. Classification (GTDB taxonomy): domain Bacteria; phylum Verrucomicrobiota; class Kiritimatiellia; order CAIQIC01; family Lenti-01; genus Lenti-01. The sequence goes on along the minus strand of CAYNHA010000074.1, from coordinate 18,369 downwards.
CGGCGCCGCTGGCATCGAAGTACGGGTTGGTCCATGCGGGGGAAACGCCGGACAGGGGCTTGGCATACCATTCCGCCTTCGTATATTCCGCATCGAAGGGGAGGTTCTTGCGGATGAGATCGGCACCTTTTCGGAAGGCATAGATGGCGGGCCAGCGGGTTTCGCCGGGGGAGGTGGTGGCGAAGGCGGCTCCCAGGATTGCGGGGTTGGCGGTCAGGAATCCTTCGAGCTGGGGATAGGCTTCATCGGCGGCGGCCGCCGGAGGCGTGAAGGACGCCGCAAATTGCAGGAGGGCTGTTTCAACGCGGCTGCGGGCATCGCGCGCGGGCATTTCAAGGAAGGACTCGTGGTAGTGGATGGCTTTCCATTGGTCATTCAGTTTTTTCCACATCCAGGTTTCGGCGAGCATGTATTCCACTTCGCGGCCGCTGGCTTCCACGACGGGGTTGCGGCCGCTGGAGGTCCACAGGACGGTATCGGGGGAGAGCTCGCGGGCGGCGCTTTCCAGCCAAATGACTTGTTGGCTTTTCATGTCGGCGAACGCTTGGAGCAGGAACGTGGCGAGGTCGGCATGGTTGAAGGATTGGCCCTGCACGAAGAAGCGGGATGCGGAGGAAGAATCAAGACGCGAGAGGATGCCGGCGGCATCGAGGTTGGAGGCCGCCGTGATGACTTCGGTCATGGCTTGGCGGACTTCGGCCTCGGCGGTTGTTTCGGCGGTGGCTGGCGGTGTCCATGCCCACAGGGCGAGGAGGAGAGTGCAGGAGGCGGCGATTGGTTTCATGGGGCCTTTCCTTTGGTTTTGGATTTTTCCACAGTGTGGAAAAAAGTTTTCCACAGTGTGGAAAACTTTTTGCCGACCGCTACTTGGGGAGAGTGGAGGCGAGGTGTTCGTAGGCTTCGTTGATGAGCGACATGGTTTTGTCGTCGCCGCCCGCATCGGGATGGAATTTGCGGGCCATGATCCGGCGGCGGCGGGCGAGGGAATCGGGATCGATTTCGGCGTCGAGGTTGAAGAGGCTGCGGAAGGCGGCGGTCTTGTCGAGGCGGCTCTTGCGCTCGACCTGGTCGAAGAAGTTGGGGGTCAGGCCGTCGATCTGGCGGGCGAAGCGGCGGTTTTCGATTTCCTCGCGCAGTTCGGGGTTGGTGATGTAGCGGGCGACGAAGAAGAGGACGTTGCGCTTGTCGAACTGCGTGAAATGGCCGAGGGCGTTGAAGCGGCCGTTGATGCTTTCATCGCGGAACCAGAGGACGCAGCGGCCATCGAGCCAAGGGTGGAGGGTGACCTTGAACTGATGGCTGTCGATGGAGATTTCCGTGAGTACTTCGGCCTGGTTGAGGTCCAGATAGTACTCGCCGGGGCGCTTGTGCTTGGGGCTGGCGGGTTCCGAAATCATGGACGGAAGATATAGATCTTTCCTGCGCCACCGTCAATCCTTCCAGCGAACTTTCGTTTGCGGCAAAAATCCCTTTGCATGGGAGGAAAGGGGGCGGTATGATGGGGCCACCAACATGAACGACACACCGCTTGAACTAAGCCCGAAAATGTTCCTTCGCTTTTGCGATCTGGTCTATGAAAAAGCGGGGATTCATTTGGGGCCTCAGAAGGAGGCTTTGGTGGCGGCGCGCATGGGGAAGCGCATGCGGGCGCTGGGGTTGGCCCGGTACGAGGACTACTACCAGTTGGTGAAGGAGGACGCGACGGGGGACGAGCTGGTGGAGATGCTGAATGCCATTTCCACGAACGTGACGTATTTTTTCCGGGAGGAGCACCACTTCGAGCTGCTGGCGGACCTGTTGCGCAAGTGGACGCAGGAGGGACAGAAATCCTTCCGCATCTGGAGCGCGGCGGCCTCCACGGGGGAGGAACCCTACACGATCGCCATGACGGCCAAGGCGGCGCTTCCGGCTTCGTGCGAGGTGAAGATCCTGGGGACGGACATTTCGACGCGGGCGTTGAACGTGGCGAAGGCGGGGAGGTATGAGCCGCGCCATCTGGAGAAGGTGTCCGAGTCCCATGCGCGGCGCTTTTTCCGACGGGAGACGGACGAAGAGGGGGATGTGCATTTCGTGGTGGAGGACGAGCTGCGCCGGATGGTTTCCTTTGCCCGCCTGAACCTGGCCAAGCCGCCGTATCCGATGAAGGGGCCGTTTGACGTGGTGTTCTGCCGGAACGTGATGATCTATTTCGACAATCCGGTCCGCAAGGCGTTGCTGGATGAGATTTGGAGGGTGCTGAAGCCAGGGGGATATCTGTTGGTGGGGCATGCCGAAAGTCTGTCGGGCATGCTGAGTCATTTCCGGAGCCTCGAACCGTCGGTGTACGTCAAATGAACCAGATTGTTGTGGACATCGCGGATGCCAAGGTGTCGAAATCCCTGGAGGATGTGCTGGTCACCTATTCGCTGGGGTCGTGCGTGGGGGTGGTGATCTACGATCCGGTGATCCACGTGGGGGGGATGGTGCATTGCATGCTGCCGCTGTCGAGCGTGGATGCGAACAAGGCCCAGGAGAAGCCGTACATGTTCGTGGACACGGGGGTGGTGAAGTTCCTGACGCAGTTGTTCGACCTGGGGCTGGTGCGGTCGCGGGCGATCGTGAAGGTGGCGGGATGCTCCAAGATCCTCGACAACAGCAACCTGTTCCGGATCGGGGAGCGCAACTACACGGTGCTGCGCAAATTGCTGTGGAAAAACGGCCTGATGATCAAGGCCGAGAGCGTGGGCGGGAGCGTGTCCCGCACGGTCCGGCTGGAGATGGCCACGGGGCGGTGCCTCCTGCGCTCGGGCGGCATAGAAAGCGAGCTGTGAGATGAACCCCATTCCTCCCCCCATGGATTCCAGCCGTTCCGGCGTGCTGGCGCGGATTCAGGAGGCGATTGCCGGGCATCCGCCCATGCCCGCGTTTTACAGCGACTTGATTCCGCACGTCCAGGATCCGGACGTGAGCTACGAGGAGCTTTCCAAGATCATCCGCAACGACCCGGGCGTCACCATGAACATTCTGCGGATGGCCAACACGGCCTATTTTTCGGGGCCGGAGAGGATCGATTCACTTCAACAGGCGCTGGTACGCCTGGGCTCGCGGCGCTTGCTCCAGATTGTGATTGCGCACGGGGTTTCGGCCCAGCTGGCGGGCCGCCTGGACGGGTACTCGCTGGCGCCGCGCGGGTTGCTGATGCATTCGGTTGGCGTGGCGGTGACGGCCGAGCGTCTGGCGCACCTGCTGGGGTTGAAGACGCGGGAAATGCTCTTCACGGCGGGATTGCTGCACGACATGGGGAAAGTGATTCTGGATCCTTTCGTGAAGGAATACCGGGAGCGGTTTGAGGAGCGGCTGGCGCAGGATCCGGCGCGCACCTTCGACGACATCGAGGGCGAGGTGCTGGGGATCACGCATCCCGAAGCCGGTTCGCAGTTGATGGCGCGGTGGAATTTCCCGGACGACGTGGTGGAAATCGTGGCCTGCCACCATCATCCCGAGCGTTCAACGGTGTTTCCCAGTGAGACCCTGATGGTGCATCTGGCCGATACGCTGCTGTACAGCCAGGGGATTGGCGACGGCATCGATGGTTTCCGGTATTCGGTGGCCAATGATGCGGCGGCGCGGTTGGGATTGAGGTCGCGCGACGTGGAGCAGGTGGCCAGCGGCGCGCTGGACCAGCTGCGCGAACTGGAGGCGATGATGTAGGATCCGGGGGCGGTCCGGCGCGGGATCGCCGATGGCAACAATGGGCAGGAAGAGAAGAAAATGGCATACAATATTCTGATCGTGGATGATTCGAAAATCGTGCGATCCGTGATTCAGCGCGCGGTGGAGCTGTCCGGGGCGGACGTGGGCTCCATCTACCAGGCGGCCAACGGGCAGGAGGCGCTGGACATGATGGGCAAGGAATGGATCGACATTCTGTTCGCCGACATCAACATGCCCGTGATGGATGGCGTGCAGATGGTGGAGGAAATGGCCCGGAGGGGGCTGGTGCGGGACATTCCGGTGGTGATCGTAAGCACGGACCGCAGCGAAGTCCGCATGCAGCAGCTCAAGGAGCACGGCGTGAGGGAATACCTAAACAAACCCTTTACGCCGGAATCGATTCGAGATATTCTGAACGCATGTTTGAAGGAGCGGGGCCCCGGTGGCGCCCCGACCGCCTAGAGACCGTGCAGGAGAAGGCACGGCATACAACAAGAGGACAGGGTCGCCATGCAGACGCCGGAAGATAAAAAGCAATCGATCATCGAAAAACTGGACCAGATTCGGGACCTGCCGACGTTGCCCGTGGTCATGCACAAGCTGTCCGCGGCCGTGCGGGACCCCAAGGCCGACGCCCGCAGCATCGCCCGTCTGATCGAAGACGACCCGGCCATCATGGCCCGCATCCTCAAGGTGGTGAATTCCTCGCTTTATGGAGGCGACGTGAAGGTGCAGTCCATCCAGCACGCGGTGACGCGCCTGGGGATGAGGGCGGTGAACAACATCGCGCTTTCCACGTCGGTTTTTTCGGTTTTCGATGACGATGGGGAAGGCGAATTCAACCGCGAGGCCTTCTGGCGCCATTCCGTCAGCGTGGGGATTGCCGCTTGCGTGCTTTATGACCGGGCGGAGCCGCATCTCAAGCGCGGATGCACCAAGGAATCCCTCCGTTTGGCCGGCCTGCTGCACGACATCGGAAAGCTGGTGATGTACCGATACTGGAGGGATGAGTTCCAGGCTTCCCTGCGCCAGGCCCGGGACCGCTGCATGCCGCTGTACGAAGCCGAGCGGGAACAGTTGGGTGCCGACCATGCGCGGATCGGGGCGTGGCTGAGCGGCAAGTGGAACCTGGCGCCTGACTTGGTGGCGACCGTCCGCTGGCACCACGATCCCTTCTCGGCTCCGCCGGAGCATTGGGAACTGACGGCCTTGTGCCACGTGGCCAACTATGTGTGCAACAACCAGCGCATCGGGGATGGCGGCGACCTGGCCGATCCGGGGTGGACCCAGGCCGTTTGGAAGGAATTGGGATTGTCGGTGGGCGACATCTCGCTGGTGGTGGACGAGATCAACGAGGAATCGAAGAAGTCGGAAATCCTGCTGACGCTGTCCTGAGGCAACAAGGGGAAACAGAACATGAATGGCGAAAGTCACTTGCTTGCCGATGTGGTGGCGGAAACGCTGGAGCAGTTTGCCTTTTTGTTCGTGGAACCCGAAGCGGGGACGGATGTTCCCGCCCGTCCCGTCGATTATATCCAGGCCACCATCGGATTTTCCGGCGGGGGGGAGCAGGGGACGGTGACGATCGCCGCACCGGCCGTTTTGTGCCGGGAAATGGCCGGGAACATTCTGGGGCAGGACAACACGGAGATCGATGCGGACGTGGCGGCCGATGCCATCAAGGAACTGTCCAACATTCTGGCCGGGTCGTTGACGGCCCGCCGTCTCGGGGTGGGGACCCAGTGTTCGTTGTCCCCTCCGGTGGCCCGGATGCTGGGACCGGACCAGATCCGGGAATTGCTGGCCCGTCCCGGGGCCCTGCGCTTCCGCGTGGATGAACACCTTTTTGTGGCGGTGCTGGAAGAAAAGCCAGCCGGAGTTTGAGGGTGACTGCGGAGACCCGTCAGCATTCGCTTCCCTCGCTTCCGTGCGACCAGCCCTGCGATGTGGATTGTCCCCACACGGCGGATTTTTGCCATCTGCAAAAGTTGGAGAGCTTGGGCCTGGTGGTGGGGGAAGTGGCGCATGACCTGAACAATATCCTGGCGATCATTCTGGGGCATGCCGAATTGGCCATCGATGAAGCCTCGCAGGCGGGGACCACGGTGCCGCGGCTGGGCGACATCCGCGAGGCCGTGGTCCATGCGGCGGCCCTGTGCCGGGCCATGCTGGCCTATGCGGGGCGCGCGGAACCCATCCGAACCCCTGTGAACCTGCCGGAACTGGTGGCGCAGTTGCAGCAATTGCTGCGGGTGACGGTGCCCCGTCAAAGCCGTTTGGAGTGCGTGGTGGCCCCCCGCTTGCCGCCCCTGATGGGCGATCCCGGCCATGTTCGCCAGATCCTGATGAACCTGATCCTGAACGCCGTGGAGGCGCTGGGGGACAAACCCGGACTGATCCGGTTGGAAATCGAACCGGCCCCGCCCATGGACCCGGCGATCCCCGATGTCCTTTCGATCCGCATCCGGGTCACCGATACGGGTTGCGGCATGGAGGCCGAAGTCCTCCAAAAGCTGTTCCAGCCGTTTTACTCCACCAAGGCCAAGGGCCGGGGGCTGGGACTGACGGCGGTGCGTACGCTGGTGGAATCCATGGGGGGGACCATCGAGGCTGCGAGCGTTTTGGGGAAGGGGACCACATTCACCTTGCTTTTCCCGGTGCTGGAGACGTTGGCCGAATCCACCTCCGCGGCCCTCGGCGACTATCTGGACGAGGATCCGGACTGGAACAGTTCGGAAACCGTTTTGCTGGTCGACGATGAGCCTGAACTGCGCCAAATGGGCTCCGTGATGCTGGCGAGGGCGGGACTCCGGGTCCTGACGGCATCGGATGGGGAGGAGGCGGTGGAGTGCTTTCGGCAAAACGCAGGCAAGATCGATCTGGTCTTTTTGGATGCGGTGATGCCCCGGATGGGGGGGTGCGAGGCGCTGGCCGCCATACGCCAGATCGATCCCCGGGCGAAGGTGGTCATGATCAGCGGGCACACCGAATTCGATCTGGCGAAGCGCTGGAGCGGGTCCCCGCCCGATGATGTCTTGCTGAAGCCCGTTTCCGCCCGGCAATTGAGACGCGCCGCGATGCGGCACCTGGTTGCCCGGCCCGATTCGAAGGCATGACCGGATGGAAGGGGCGCCAGGGAAAGAGCATTCATGACGGCGAGCCCCAAAATCCGCGTACTGGTGATCGATGATTCCGCCATCGTGCGCCAGGTGCTTTCCCGGGAATTGCAGGCGTTCAACGACATTGAGGTCGTGGGTACGGCTCCCGATCCGTATGTGGGGCGGGACAAGATCGTCGAGCTCAAGCCGGATGTGCTCCTGCTGGACGTGGAAATGCCCCGGATGGATGGCGTCACGTTCCTCCGCAAGCTGATGCGCTACCAGCCCATGCCGGTCATTATCGTTTCATCGTTGACGGCCAAGGGGAGTGCGCTGGCGCTGGATGCCATGGACGCGGGCGCGCTGGATGTCATGTGCAAGCCCGGGTCCGCCTTCAGTGTGGCGGAAATGACCGATCAACTGGTGCAGAAGATCCGGGCCGTCCGCTGGGCCCAGGTGAAGAGATCGGACGACTCCTTGTCTCCCGCTGCCAAGCGCGCTCCGACGATGTCGATTGCCCAGACCACCCACAAAATCATTGCCATTGGGGCTTCGACGGGGGGGACGGAGGCCATTCGGGAGGTGCTGATGCGGTTTCCGGCCAATGCGCCGGGAACGGTGATTGTGCAGCACATGCCGGCCTATTTCACCACGTCGTTCGCCGAGCGGCTGAACCAGTTGTGCGAGATCGAAGTCCGCGAGGCGCAGGATGGGGATTCCGTGCGGCCGGGGCTGGCCCTGATTGCGCCCGGCAACTACCACATGCTCCTGCGACGGAGCGGCGCGCGCTATTACGTGGAGGTTCGCGATGGCCCCACGGTTTGCCTGCAACGGCCCAGCGTGGATGTGCTTTTCAAGTCAACGGCCCGGTATGCCGGTGCCAACGCAGTGGGGGCCATTCTGACCGGCATGGGAAGCGACGGCGCCAAAGGACTGCTGGAAATGCGGCAGGCGGGGGCGTGGACCCTTGCGCAGGATGAAAAGTCCTCCGTGGTGTATGGAATGCCGGCCAAGGCGGTTGAATTCGGGGCGGTTTCCAGCCAGTTGCCTCTCTCCAAGATCGGCGACGCCCTCCTGGCGGCCGCCGTAGAAAACGAGTAGCCGGGTTCACAAGGAGCCGATCTGGCCCGCAGGGGTTCCCTGTCGGTCATTTCCTGGATCTTTGGTCCAGAGGATCGTTGGCATCCATGAAAATCCTGGACGGGAAATCCGGGTTCCTTTGGTCCTTCAAGCGATGTATCTTTCTATTTACTAGCAAGTTATGCTTTACGTAATCCGTTCGAATACGTGCCGGTGCCGACAAAATCATAAATTTGGGTTGAATGGACTGGGGCATGTGGTAGAAGTGGTTTGGTAAAACGTTTTTACTGTTGAGAGTGGACTTTGTTGGAAGGTAGGATGATGAGTAGAATCTTCAAGGCATTTCGGGCATTTTTCGGGGTTTTGGGAGATGCGAAGTTTGCGGCACATGTGGCGGCATTCGGAAAACCGGTGGCCGAGCCGCCGAAGGTTTCCGCCCCGAAAGTGGCTCCAGCTTCGCGGAATGCGGGGTTGGCCGTGTTGGCCGCTTTGCAGCGCGATGCGCGATTGGTGGATTTTCTGATGGAACCGATTGATGCGTATTCTGATGCGCAAGTGGGTGCGGCGGTGCGTGCATTGCACCGGGATGCCGGTGCGGTGGTGGAGAGAATGTTCGGACTCCAGCCGCTGGAGAAGCGTGCGGAAGGAGACGTGATCGTGGTGGAGGCAGGTTATGATCCGGCCTGCATTCGCCTGACGGGGCAGGTGACAGGCGAGCCGCCCTACCGAGGCAAACTGTGCCATGCGGGTTGGCGGGCCGAGCGCTGCGAGGTGCCGGAATGGACGGGGCGTGGGGAATCAGCCCTTGTGGTGGCGCCAGCGGAAGTTCAACTTGGTTAATTGATTGTGAGGTTTTGAGATGGGTTCTATCTATTCGGTTGGAATTGATCTGGGCACCACCAACAGCGTGGTGGCGTATGTGCCGCTGGCCGACGAGAAGGCTCCGGTGCAGTTGCTGGATATTCCGCAACTGACTTCGACGGCGACGGTGGAGAACCGCGCGATGCTGCCGTCCTTTTTGTACGTGGCGCCGGAAGCCGAGCGGGGCAGCTATGATTTGCCGTGGGCGACGGGGCGCGAGTTTGCGGTGGGCGAATGGGCGCGCCAACAGGCGGCGAGCGTGCCGACCCGAACGGTGGCGGCGGCCAAATCCTGGCTGTGCCACAGCCGGATCGATCGGTCGCAGGCGATTTTGCCTTGGAATGCTCCGGATACGGTTCGAAAGGTCTCGCCTGTCGAAGTATCCCAGCGCTATCTGGAGCATTTGGTGGCGGCGTGGGATCTGGCTCATCCGGAAGCGCCGTTGCGCGAACAGAAGGTCACGCTGACGGTGCCGGCTTCGTTCGACGCCAGCGCCCGCGACTTGACCCGGGAAGCGGCACACCAGGCCGGTTTGCCCGAAGACTTGGTTCTTTTGGAAGAGCCGCAATCCGCCTTGTATGCGTGGCTGGCGACAGCGGGAGAATCATGGCGGCGCCAGCTTCAGGTAGGGGATGTCCTGTTGGTTTGCGATGTGGGTGGTGGCACGACCGATTTCACGTTGATCCGCGTGGAAGAGGCGGATGGCGATTTGCAACTCACGCGCGTGGCCGTTGGAAACCACATTCTGGTGGGTGGAGACAACATGGATCTGGCGCTGGCGCATCTGGCGAAAACGGCTTTTCAGGAGAAGGGGATCGAGATCGATGCCTGGCAGTCGGTTTCGTTGTGGCATGCCGCCCGTCTGGCCAAGGAGTCCCTGCTGAGCGAAAACGGGCCTGACCAGCATCCGGTGACGGTGCTGGGGCGTGGCAGCCGGTTGGTGGGAGGAACGATCTCCATTGATTTGAAGCGCGAGGCGGTTCTGTCGACGCTGGTCGACGGGTTCCTGCCGAAATGTCCGTTGGGAACGATGGCGGCTCGTCGACGGGCTTCGGGATTCCGCGAGCTGGGGCTGCCGTTTGAGGCGGATGCGGCGATCACCCACCACTTGTCGCAGTTTTTGACGCAGCATGCGGAGGCGGGGGCGGCGGCAGTTCGACCGACGCACATCGTGTTCAATGGCGGCGTGTTCAAATCCGGTGCCTTGCGGGGGCGTCTCACCGAGGTGTTTGGCGATTGGTTCGGAGTGGAGAATGCGCCCACGGTTCTCGAGGGCAGCCTGGATTTGGATTTTGCCGTGGCGCGCGGAGCGGCTTACTACGGCCGGGCCAAATTGTCGGGTGGCATTCGCATTCGCGGGGGAACGGCGCGGGCGTATTATGTGGGCATCGAAACCTCGGGGCCTGCCGTGCCGGGGGCACCCCGTCCGTTGCGGGCGCTGTGCGTGGTGCCGCATGGCATGGAGGAAGGAACTTCGGCCGATGTTCCGGGCGAGGAAATCGGGTTGGTGGTGGGAGAGCCCGCGCATTTCCGGTTCTTCAGTTCCTCGGTGCGCAAGGCGGACCGGCCGGGCGAGGTGGTCGAGCATTGGACGGAGGAGGAGTTGATCGAAACCGATTCGATGGAGGCGGCCTTGCAGGCGTCTTCCGCAAACGAGGAGGGCTATGTCCCTATCCGCTTCGAGTCGCGGATCACGGAACTGGGCGTTCTTGAATTGTGGTGCGTGGGAACACGGTCGGATGAACGCTGGAAGCTTGAATTCAGCGTTCGGGGCGACGCGCAGGCGTAAGGGGTGAATGGGGATGCCCCGTCTGCCATCGGAGAAACTCCAGAAGCCCCGCTATGCGGTCGGCATCGATTTGGGAACCACCAACTCGGCCATGTCGTTTGTCGATCTGGAGGGAGCGGGGGGCATCGAGGATTTTCCGATTCTGCAAGTGGTGGCGCCGGGTGAAACCGAGCGGCGGGAAACGCTGCCCTCGTTTCACTACGAAGCAGCGCCGGGCGAGGCGGAGGCGGGTTCGCTGAACGTGCCGTGGAGCCAAGTCGTTTCCACTTCGGTGGTGGGAGTTCTGGCGCGCGATCGTGGTGCGCAGGCGCCGGGGCGGCTGGTGGCGTCGGCCAAGTCGTGGCTCTGCCACGCCGGGGTGGACCGCAGGGCACGGATTTTGCCGTGGCACGGGGCCGAGGATGTGCAGCGGTTGTCACCCGTGGAGGTCACGGCGCGCTATCTGGCGCACATGCGATGCGCCTGGAACGAGGCGCACCCGGACCATGGGCTTGAAAACCAGGAAACGGTGGTCACGATTCCGGCTTCCTTTGACGAGGTGGCGCGCGAGCTGACGGCGGCGGCCATTGTGCAGGCGGGATTCGGACGCGTCACGCTGCTGGAGGAGCCGCAGGCTGCATTCTATGCGTGGATGGCGTCCCATGCAGGCGAATGGAAATCGTGCCTGCGTCCGGGGCAATGGGTGCTGGTGTGCGATGTGGGCGGCGGCACGACGGACTTCACGCTGGTGGAGACGGTGGAGGATGGCAACGGTGGAGTGAATTTTCGCCGCGTAGCCGTGGGGGATCATCTCATATTGGGCGGTGACAACTTGGATCTGGCGCTGGCCCATCACGTGGAGCCCCGGCTGGCGGGCGGGGGCAAATTGCCTGCGCGCCAGTGGAGCGTGCTGGTTCGGTTGTGTTGCCAGGCCAAGGAGCGGCTGCTGGGGGACCCGGCTCCGGAATCGCTGACGATTTCCCTGCCTTCGATGGGTAGCCGATTGATTGGAGGAAGCCTTCGAACCGAGGTGACCCGGGCGGAGGTGGAAACCCTGTTGCTGGATGGATTCTTGCCGCGCGTTTCGATGGATTCGGTGCCGATGCGGGGAGCTTCGGGATTCCGAGAATTCGGCTTGCCGTATGCGGCCGATGCGGCCATCACGCGCTATTTGGCGGAATTTTTGAAGCGCCATGCGGTTCGTCCGCCCGAGGCCGTGCTGCTCAATGGTGGATTTTTCGAGTCGTCCGCACTGAGGAATCGATTGCTGGAGATCCTGGCGGATTGGCTGGGGGAAGGAAAGTTCCAGACCTTGCGGAATGACCGGCTGGACATGGCCGTGGCGCGCGGCGCGGCCTATTACGGGCTCGTTCGCCGTGGGCGTGGCGTGCGCATTGCCGCGGGCCTGCCGCGCGCGTATTACGTGGGAGTGGCGGATTCCCGCGGCCGTTTGAGTGCCGTCTGCGTGGCGCCTTCCGGGCTTGAGGAGGGCAGCGAAATCGTGGTGCCGGGAAAATCCTTCGAACTGCTGCTGCGCCAGCCCGCGGAATTTACGCTCTATGCCTCGACCTTGCGCACCACGGATGCACCGGGAGACGTGGTGGAAATCGATCCGAACCATCTGACGGCCCTGCCCACGATGCGGACGGTTCTCAAGACCAGCCGCAAGGCGAGCCGTTCTTCGGTGCAGGTTCAGTTGACGTGCCGCGTGACGGAAATCGGAACGTTCGAGGTGTCCTGCCGCGAGGTTGATGGAGACCGCCAGTGGCCGCTTCAGTTTGATTTGCGGCCGCGGCCGGATTCCCCGGCGGACTTGTCCGTGGACATGGAGACGATCATCGAAGGATCGATTCTGGAGGCTGGAGAACAGGTCATTCATGAAGCCTTTGAGAAGGAATCCATTTCGCTTGCCTCGCTTCCGCGCGCGCTGGAGGAGCGTACGGGCATGCTCCGCGCGGATTGGCCGCCGGTGCTGTTGCGGCGCTTGTGGTCGGCGTTGATGGAGCATCCGGCGGCACGAAAGCAAAGCCCCGCCCATGAAGCCCGCTGGATCAATTTGATTGGGTTTTGCCTGCGCCCCGGATTTGGGGCTGCCCGCGACGAAGAGCGGATGGATGAGATGTGGAAACTGTTTCCGCAAGGAGTCCTCCATCCCAAGAACGAATTGTGCCGCGCCGAGTGGTGGATTATGTGGAGGCGCATCGCGGGGGGACTGAACGAGGGCCGGCAATTGGCTTTGGCCAGTCCGTTGGTCAGCCGTCTCAAGGCGGAAAAAGGATCCTGGGGATGCGGCCCCCACGAGGCGGCGGAAATTTGGCGAATGGTGGCTTGTCTGGAACGCTTGCCGCAGGAGCTGAGGCGAAAGCTGGGGGAACGCTTGGCCGACCGGTTGGTGCGCAAGGGGTGGGGGGCCGATCATGGTGCCGCCTCGTGGGCGCTGGCCCGTCTGGCCGCGCGGGTTCCGATGTACGGCTCTCTCCATACGGTATTGCCGCCCGAGCCCGTATCCGCATGGCTGGAGCCGCTTCTTGGGATTGGGAAGCCCCGGGCGGAAAACCTGTTTGAAGTGGCGATGATGGCACGACGTACGGGAGACCGATATCGCGACATGGATGAAGATGTCCGCTTGCGCATTCTGGATTGGCTCCGGGAGCAGCCGGCGCCCGCGCATACGATTGCCCTGGTGGAGGACGGCGGTGAGTTGGCGCCGGACGAGCAGGCCACGGCGGCGGGCGATTCTTTGCCCGTGGGCTTGCGTTGGCTACACGTCTGAACTATTGTTGCCGCTTCCGAAACAAGGAGAACGCGGTGGACGAAAAAAATAGTTCTGAAAGTGAAGAGCAATCCCCGAAACCGACGAATGAGTTGAAGGATGCGGAGGCGCAACAAGTGGCAGGCGGTGCCTTTCCGTCGCCGGTGAATCCCCAAATCACCGATTCATAGGTCGTCTCCTTTCCTGGGGACAGGCCGGGATGAGCCGGGTGAAGGGCGGGCCATGAGCGAGGCTTTGTTGCGCGTGGAGGAGTTGCGCGCGGGATTCAGGACCGCGTCGGGCTTTGTGCGCGCGGTCGATGGAGTGTCGTTTGAGATTCGCCGGGGCGAGGTGCTGGGGCTGGTGGGCGAGTCGGGATGCGGCAAGACGGTGACGGCGCTGAGCCTGCTGCGGCTGCTGCCACAACCGCCGGCGGTGATCGAGGGAGGACGCGCCCTGTTTCACGGACAGGATTTGCTGTCGATGCCGATCGAGGAATTGCGCAAGGTGCGCGGTGGGAAAATCGGCATGATTTTCCAGGAGCCGATGACGGCGCTGTCCCCGCTGCACCGGATCGGCGACCAGTTGGCGGAAGCCGTTCGGTTGCACCGAGAGATCGGCTTTGACGAGGCGTGGGCCTTGGGGGTGGATTGGCTGCGGCGGGTGGGACTGCCCGATGCCGGACAGCGGATGAAGGATTGGCCCCACCAGTTGTCGGGAGGGATGCGCCAGCGCGTGATGTTGGCGATGGCGCTGATTACCGAACCGGAACTGATCATAGCGGATGAGCCGACCACGGCGCTGGATGTGACGATTCAGGCCCAGATTTTCGAGTTGCTGCTGTCGGTGCGGGGCGGGGATACGGCGGTGCTGCTGATCACGCACGACATGGGCGTGGTGTGGGACGTGTGCGACCGGGTGCATGTGATGTATGCGGCGCGGCTGGCGGAGAAGGGGCCGAGGGAGGCGGTCTTCGAGCGTCCGGCTCACCCCTACACGCGTGGATTGCTGGCGGCGATGCCCCGGCTGCATTCGCGGGCGGAGCGGCTGCCGGACATTCCGGGGCAGTTGCCGCCATTGGCATGCCCGCCGCCGGGGTGCCGGTTTGCGCCGCGTTGTGCCCTGGCCCGTCCAGTCTGCCGGGAGTGCGTGCCGACTTTGCGCGAGGTGTGCGAAGGTCACGAAGTCGCCTGCTGGGATGGTATTTGGAATGAGGCCGAAGCAGAAAGGAATCAAACATGAAGGTGTTGGCGATCAATGGAAGTCCCCGGAAAGGCGGGAATACGGAAACCCTGTTGCGGAAGGCGATGGAGCCGATTGCGGAGGCCGGATACGGCACGGAATTCCTGCAGGTGGGCGGAGCCCTCATCCGTGGATGCACGGCGTGCGGGGCGTGCGGGCGCATGAAGAACCGCCAGTGCGTGATGGATGACGATCTGTTCAATTTGGTTTTCATGAAGATGATCGATGCGGACGCCATTTTGATCGGCTCGCCGACCTATTTTGCGAACATGACGGCGGAGACGGCGGCGCTGATCAGCCGCGCGGGCTATGTGGCGCTGGCCAACGGGGGGCTCCTGCGCCGGAAGATCGGCGCGGCGGTGGTGGCCAAGCGCCGCGGCGGGGCGGTGAATGTGCTGGATGGGATCAACCACTTGTTTTTGATTAACCAGATGATCGTTCCGGGTTCGACCTATTGGAACATGGGACTGGGTTCGGCGCGCCTCGACGTGTTGGATGACGAGGAAGGACTCAAGAATATGCGGGATTTGGGAGAGCAGATCGTTTGGCTGTTCCGGATGATGGAGCAACATGTCTAGGGGAAGTCGCCGCTTCAGCTTGGTCAATCTGGGCTGCCCGAAGAACACGGTCGACTCGGAAGGATTGTTGGGCAGTTTTGCGCTGGCTGGATTCCAGTTTGTGGTGGAGCCCGTGGAGGCGGATGTGTGCCTTGTGAACACGTGCGGATTCCTGGACGCCTCGCGGCGGGAAGCGGCAGGCGTCTTGGAGGAACTGGTGGCGCAGCGTGGACGAAAAAAGCGCCCGTTGATCGTGGCGGCGGGATGCCTGGTGGAGCGCGCGGGGGGGACATCGGAGCTGGATGCCTTTCTGCAGGCGGCGGATGCACGGGTGGGATTTGCGGATTATGCGCGGATTGCGGAAATCTGCCTCCGGCTGCTGGAAGGCCATGCGGCGGCAAAACGGGCCGGAGGCTATGCGGGAGACGAGTTGCCCCGCACCTATCTGGATTGGCTGGACCGGCCGCGCATGAGGATCGGGGCGGAACATACGGCCTATCTGAAGGTGGGGGAGGGCTGTTCGAACAACTGCGCATACTGCTCCATTCCGCTGATCCGCGGGCAACGGGCGAGCCGGTCGATGACCGCCATTCTCAAGGAGGCGCGCGAATTGGTGGCGTCGGGCGCGAAGGAGCTGAACCTGATTGCTCAGGATACGACGGCCTATGGACTGGATCTTGCCGGAACGCCCCAACTGGCGGTCTTGCTGCGGGAGCTGCTCAAGATGCCGGGCGACATTTGGTTCCGCGTGATGTATACGCATCCCCGGCATCTGACGGATGAAATTCTCGGCGTCATGGCTTCGGATGCCCGTGTTTGCCCGTATCTGGATCTTCCGTTGCAGCATGTGAGCGAAAAGATGCTGCGCGCGATGAAGCGCGGATATGGACGGGCGCGTGTGGATCAAGTGCTGGAACAGGTTCGGCGCCATTTGCCGGGCGTGGCATTGCGGACGACGTTCATCGTGGGGCATCCGGGCGAAAGCGAAGCGGATTTCGAGGAATTGCTGGCATTCGTGAAGGAGGGGCATTTCGACCACATGGGTGTTTTTGCGTGGTCGCCGGAACCGGGAACCGTCTCGGCCACATTGAAAGGACGGGTGGACGTGGCAGTGGCCGAGAGTCGGCGCGCGCAACTGATGGCGGCGCAGGCGAAGGTTTCGGCGGCGCGCCTAAAAGCGCGCAAGGGGCTTGAAACGGTGATGCTTCTCGAACGCCGGACGAAGAAAGGTTGGCAGGGCCGAACTCCGTGGCAGGCGCCGGAAGTGGACGGGGAAACGCTTCTGGAAGAGTCTTCCCGAGGGGCACGTCCGGGGGATTTCGTGAAAGTGAAGATGGTCAAGACCACACAATACGATTGTGTCGTGCGCAAGCTCTAGCATGCATAAAGGGGAGTCTTCCAGATCCGGCTGTGTGCTGCTGTGCGGACTCATTCTGATTTGGGCCGGGACGGGCTGCCTGCGATGCCCCAAGCGGTGCGAGCCGGACCTGCACGCCGTTTCGCCGGCTCTTGAGGAGCCAATGCCTCCGGAACCCGCGCCGTTGACTCCGGATCCCACGAAGGTGCTGACGCTCCAGTTGCAGCAGATTTCCGAGCAGCATGAGGGGCAAACTGCGCTGGACCGGCATTCGAACCGCTTCACCCGGTGGCTGGATCGCATCCACCAGCGAACGTTCTGCTGCATGGACAACTTGATCCGGCGGGCGGATACGATGTGGCTTTCCGAGCGCATGATGTATGACTACCAGCTCTCGACCTTCGCGCTGCGGACGGAAACCCGGTACGGCGGGCGCAGCAACAAGAAGGAATTCGAATCCAAAGTGCGCTTTCGCGTGGATGCCGCGCTGCCGGGATTGGAGGAGCGACTCCGGCTGTTTCTGGACAACTCGGGCCGGAACGAACTGCCCGGTTCCGACAGCTTGAAACAGGAGGATGATACCCGGTTGGGAATCAAAACGGTGTGGGATACCTATTTTCACAATCAGCTCGATCTGAGCACCGGATTGCGGTTTAGCGATTCCAAACCGGTGGTTTTTGCCGACTTGGAGTGGGAGTGGAAGCGGGAAATGGGACGCTGGCAGGTGAGGCTGACCCCCAGCGCGTTTTGGTATAGCAACGATGGATTGGGGCAGATGACGGAGCTGGTGTGGACTCGTCCCCTGGAAGGGCGCAAAATCCTGCAATTCCGAACCGCCGAAAGTTCGGGGGAGGACAAGGTCGGCGTGGAGTTCGAGCAAAGCCTGCGGTTTGCCTGGTTGCGGTCCGGCCGGGGAAGGGGATGGGTGATGCAGATGAGCGTGTTCCCGAACATCGAATATTCGGAGCTTCTGCTGGATGATGCCCTGGTGAGCCTGTCCTGGCGCGACGCGCTCTACAGGAAGTGGATCTACTATACGATCACCCCGCAGGTGGATTTTCCCCGGGAAGACGATTATCACCCCAGGCCCTCGATCCGAATCGGGCTGGAAATGCTCTTTGGAGGCCAGATCGGCAACTTGATGTAGGGCCTTC
Source organism: uncultured Verrucomicrobiota bacterium (assembly GCA_964397035.1). GTDB lineage: Bacteria > Verrucomicrobiota > Kiritimatiellia > CAIQIC01 > Lenti-01 > Lenti-01. The sequence goes on along the minus strand of CAYNHA010000074.1, from coordinate 807 downwards.
TTCGTATTTGACAGCGGGGGGGCCAATCGCCTACCCTCCCACGACGATTTAGAAAAACAAACAGGAGAAACGTTTAACTATGACTACAAACAACCTTCTTTACACGGCCCTCGGGTCGGGTGTGGTGGCCCTGCTCTTTGCCTGGTGGAAGACGCAGTGGATCAACAAGCAGGATCCCGGCACGGATCGCATGAAGGAAATCGGAGCCGCCGTTCGCGAGGGCGCCATGGCGTTCCTGAGCCGCGAGTACAAGGTGCTGAGCGTTTTTGTCATTGTCGTGGCCTGTTTGCTCGCTTTCCTGAATGTGAAGGTCACCGGGAACAAGAACCTCGGTTTGGTTGCGGTGTCCTTTGTGATCGGCGCGTTCTGTTCGGTGTTGTCGGGCTTCTTCGGCATGAAGGTGGCGACGGCCGCCAACATGCGGACAACCAATGCCGCCCGCAAGGGATTGCCCGAGGCGTTGGCCGTGGCGTTCGCCGGCGGCTCCGTCATGGGCATGTGCGTGGTGGGTCTGGGCCTGCTGGGCCTGACGGCGCTGACGCTGGTCTATTTCAGGATGTTCGGTTCGGATTCCGTCGCCCTGGTTGAGACGGTTTTGCCGATCCTGACGGGCTTCTCCATGGGCGCAAGTTCGATCGCGCTGTTCGCCCGCGTGGGTGGCGGAATTTACACGAAGGCGGCCGATGTGGGCGCCGATCTCGTCGGTAAGGTCGAAGCCGGAATCCCGGAAGACGATCCGCGCAACCCGGCGGTCATCGCGGACAACGTGGGCGACAACGTCGGCGATGTGGCCGGAATGGGCGCCGA
>CAYNHA010000073.1:0-9606 GCA_964397035.1 uncultured Verrucomicrobiota bacterium | reverse complement strand
TTCCGGTCCCGGGTAGGCAGAACAGCATCCTCACAGAGCGCTCCGTACCCGCGCCATTTCCGATCCGTGTCCATCGGCATGCAGCCGTGGCTCATTGAATCTTCGCTGACATTCCTGTCGCATCCGTTGCGCTGTTTGCGTTATGCCGCATCCTCCCGCGGACGGGGACGGCTATTCGTAGGCTTGCCCCCAGAACAGCATGTCGATCCCCGCTTGGAGCACGATGGCTGTGGTGTAATCCTCTTCCCGCTTCCATTCCAGGCCCGGCACCAAATCCCAATAGATCCACTTCTTGTAGAGCGGTGCACGGAACCCGATGCCCAGCCGATGCGCATCCACGTTTCCATAGGAGCCATAGAGGGTGTACTTCAGTCCCTGGGCACGGGCCGTGTCTTCCCAGCTCATGTGGTGCCCCCGCTGGTTTTCATCCAGCATCGCGGCCACCTTCACCGCCGTCAGGCTGGCACCCCATTCCAGCGTGTCCTTGCTCTCCCGCCATTTCACGGATGCATCCTGAATCACAATGCCTTCATTCGAGTCGCCGATCCATCGGTTCACGAACAGAGAAACCAACGCGCCTTCCTTGTCTTCGGTCTCGTAAAAGAGGCGGGCCTCCGGCGTGATATCCAGCCGTCCGAAATCCAATTGCCGTTTCCACGATATGCGTCCAAACGCCTCAGGCAGCCATTTGGCTCGGACACCGGCATCGAACGAAAGATTCATCCGGTCCCAGAATTTCCGGGCCCCCACGTTGATGCCCTTGTTTTCCAGCTCGGACAACTGGTTTTGCGGCAGGTCGTTCGCCCGGGCGCTTTCCACGAACACCCGCAGCTTCTGCTTCAGGTTTGGCAGCTCCACGTCGATTTCCAGATTGGGAGACAGCTTGAACTCAAAGCCCTCCGATTCCCTTACGCTGGCATACAATCCCAGCCGGAACTGGGTTTCCGGCGCAGGAATGGGAGCCTCCGGGTCCAACGCAAAATAGGCATCGGATGCGCGCAATGGTTCGGACACCCGCCGATGGACATTCCCGTGCAGATAGTCCAGCCGCTGAGCGGTTGAATCAAAGGTGTCCGGCTTGGAGTCCACCCGGAAAACCCCCTCCCCCGCGCCCATGGAAATGGCACTCGTCGTCTTGGGCAGGGCTGGAGCGGCCCGGGGATAGTCATCGTCGCGGGGATCCAGGAAAACCCACCCCGCCAGAAAATCAATGAATTCCACTGCGTCCACCCCCGCCTCGCCACCCACGAGCAACAGTTGAACGCCCACGTCCGCCTCGGCCGCCCCGTACTCCGGCCCGTGCGGCGTGTCGTCCGTGGCATCCACCCCGGCCAGCACCACGCCATTCAGCGATTCCCTTCCCGCCGGCCAGCGCACCCGGTGAGGGGCGCGCGGCCCCGGCAATCCCACATACACCGCATTGTACTTTCCGTAGTAGAAGGCTCCATAATCCGTCATACGCAGATTCACGGCCAGCCCGGGCCCCAGCCGAAGCCGCGCACGGAAAATATCCAGGAAATCCATCGCCCGGTTCGGCACATAGCACAGGATGCGCTTCCCCCACGAGGGGCGAGAGGAAGTGGCGGAGACCGGAGCCGAACCCACCGCTCCGGGGACGCTTTCTTCCGCAGCCGCAAGTTCCCGGGCCCATGCGCCGCACAGCACGAAAAGGGCCAGCGCCGCACCCGCGCGCCGCCGGCGAAAATCTCCGCCACCCAGAGGGTGCGCCACAACCGGTTGCAGGGTCCGAAACATGCGAGATGGCCTAGAACGAGGCATTGACAATCGGCAAAACAGGTAGCGTTTCCTTGCTGTTGATGAAATTCAACAGCCCGATCTGGACGCCAACCATTTTCTGCGCATAGTTCACCAGCCCGAACTGAAGACCCGTGAATTCCTTGGCATAGTTGCACAGGCCCATTTGGAACCCGACGCCGCTTTCCAGCGAGGCATTGACGGCACCATTGAAGAACCCGACCGATTTCCCGGAATCCAGATTCACCACGCTGGCCTGCCAGCCCACGAATCCGTTGCCTGCCAGGCTGACCAGGCCAAATTGCACACCGGCAAAACGGCCCGTCGTCTTGTTCAACACGCCCCACTGCAACGCCAGTTCATCGCCGCTGGTCCAATTCAAAAAGCCCAGATCCAAGCCGGTCACGTCGTGGTTCATGGAAAACAATCCCAGGCGCAATCCCACCACGTCGTACTCGGAATCCACCAATTGAATCGGCGGAAAGACGGACAGTTGCAACTCCGTTCTCGCCCGGATCACCGGAGCTTCGGCTCCCCACGCCATCTGCACCGCCAGGCACATCCCCGCAAAAACAAAAACCCATCTTGAACTCGCATTCATCCGTGTTCCTCTCCGCTGGCAACAGGTCAATTCCATCGTTTGTCCCGTAAAATACCCGCCCTTCCATCCGCAGACAAACAGATATTCGCCGCCCCGGCCGCCGGAGGCCGCTGCACACAAAACCCGGCAGGCCATCCCCCAAACGTTGTTCCGCCTCACTCCACCAGTTCGGTCAGAATGCCATACTGATCCTTCAGCTTCCGGATAAACTGGTCATACGACCGGATCCTCCGGAAGGCATGCGTCACCAGATAGATCCCCAGCAAAACCAGCATCGCCAGAATCACCATCAGCGGAACAAGCAAATGCAGCACGTGGGACAGCGTGTATAACCTGGATGTGGCAATCAGGACGCTCAGCACCGAAAGCGGCAAGGCAAAAACCGCAATCCCCGTGCGCATCACGGAAAGCGAAGTGCGCTTTTCCGACAACAAAATCTGGATTTCATCCACCGCCGAAGGGCCTTCTCTTCCATGCACACCTGTTTTCATCGCTTCACCTGACGTTCGCCGCCCCGTTTACAACCTTTTTCACGATTCGCTACGCTCGGTCCCCACGCCCAACTGCAGCATGCTAACCGCCGCCGCCACGATCACCGGTCCCAGCACCAGCCCCACAAAGCCGAAGGCGCTCACGCCGCCCAGGATGCTGATGAACACCACCAGACCGTTCATCTCCGTCTTCCCGCTGACCAGGGCCGGCCGCAAAAAGTTATCCAATCCCCCCACCACCAGAACGCCCAGCACAATCAAAACCAGTCCCTTCACCCAGGACCCCACCACCATCAGTCCGATGGCGGCCGGCAACCAGATCAAGGCCGTTCCAAACAGGGGAAGCAACGCGCAGCAGCCCATCACCACGCCCCAGAACAGCGGCGCCTGCAAGCCCAGAACCGCGAACAGGAGTCCTCCCGCCAATCCCTGCGCCGCCGCCACCGTCAACGTGGCCATCGATCCGGCATACACCAGATCACCCGTCCGCGATATCAATTCCTCGTTTCGCTTTGGACTAAACGGCAGGATGCCGCGGATTCCGGCGACCCACTTGCGTCCATCCCTCAAAAAGAAAAACAGGGCAAACAGCGTCACAAACAGCTTGAACACAAACACGGAGGAAAATTGCAGCACCATTCCCGCCTGTCCCGCCATGTAGCGCGTAAGCTTCGCCGCCACATCGGCCAGTCTTCCCTGAATCTGGTTCAGGCTCGCCATCGGCACATGCTCTTCCACCCACGCCCAGGCGGACAAGATCTTTTCATTTTGGTGCAAGGTTCCCAGTGCGCCCTGCAGCCCCGAAAGCCCGGAGGAAATTTCCCCTGCCAGGGCCAGAGCCAGAAAGACCGCCGGCACGATCAGCAGCACCGCCACCGTCGCCGTGGAAACCACGGCCGCGGGCACTGGCCGGAGCCGCGTCTGCAATCGCCGGTGCAAAGGCTGGACGCACAGCGAAAGAATGCCCGCCCACACCAGCGGAACCCCGAACGGCTCCACGATGCGGAAGCACAGATAGCCCATCAGCAAAACCACGGCGTAGAACAGAAGCAGGTTCAGTCTTTGTTTTTCGATATCCATGGCCTTACAAAATCTTATCCAGAAACGCCTTCGTCCGGGGACTCTTGGGCTGGTTGAAGAATTGCGCAGGAGGGGCATCCTCGACCACCACGCCTTCATCCATGAACAACATGCGGTTGGACACTTCGCGGGCAAATCCCATTTCGTGTGTCACCACCATCATCGTCATGCCCCCTCGCGCCAGTTCCTTCATCACGTCGAGCACATCCTTGACCATTTCGGGATCGAGCGCGCTGGTCGGTTCGTCAAACAGCATCACGTCCGGATTCATCGCCAGGGCGCGGGCAATCGCCACGCGCTGCTTTTGCCCGCCCGACAGGTTGTGGGGCCACGCCGCCGCCTTCCCCGAAAGGCCCATCTGGTCGAGCAATTCCATTCCGCGGGTGATCGCATCCCCCCCCGACAACACGCCCAGCTTCACCGGCGCCAAAATCACGTTCTCCAGCGCCGTCTTGTTCTCGAACAAATTGAAATGCTGGAACACCATGCCCACCTTGCGGCGGAGCCGGTTGACATCCACGCCCCTGGCCAGAATGTCCTGGCCTTCGATCCAGATGTGGCCCCGGTGCGCATGCTGAAGGCGGTTTACGCAATGCAGGAGCGTGGATTTGCCCGAGCCCGATGGGCCGATGATGCTGAGCACCTCGCGAGGCAACACCTCCAGGTTGATTCCCTTGAGCACTTCGTTGTGGCCAAACTTCTTGTGCAGGTCCTCGATCTTGACCATCGGACCGGCAAAGGCGGCCGACGACACCTGGATTTTCAGGGAGCTCATTTCGCCCTCCCCCAGCTCAGGCTCCGCTCCAGCCGCTGCAGGAGCGCGGAAATACCCAGCGTCAGCACCAGATAGATCGCCGCCACCGACAGCAGCGGCACATACGCCTCGTAGGTCTTGCTGCGGATGATGTCGCCCATGCGCATCAGGTCCATCCCGCCGATGAACCCCACCACGCTGGTCTCCTTGAGCAGCACCACGAACTCGTTGCCCAGCGCGGGCAGGATGTTCCGGAACGCCTGCGGCAAGATGATCTCCCGCATCGCCATTCCGCTGGGCATTCCCAGCGACCGCGCCGCATCCATCTGTCCCGGGTTGACGCTCTGGATGCCGGCTCGGATGATCTCCGACACATAGGCCGCCGAATTGAGCCCGAAGGCAATCACCGCCACCAGCCACTTGTCCGCCTGTACGCTGGCAAACACGATGAAGTTGATGATGAACAACTGCACCAGCACCGGCGTGCCGCGGATCATGTCCGCATAGATCCGCGCCGGCAGGAACACCCACCAGCGCTTCGACATCCGCATCATGCCGACCAGCGTCCCGATGATCACGCCCAGGCACACCGCCAGAGCCGTGATCATCAGGGTATAGCCCAGCCCGTTGACCATCATCTTCCAGCCGGGCGGGAGCCCGTTGGGAAGAGGATCAATCAGGCACTGCTGGATGCGGGCCCACCACATGGGGTAACCGGAAACCGGCTATTCCGCCGCCGGGGCTTCCGTCGCCACGGAAACCATCCATTGCTCCACGAACCGGTCATAGCGTCCATCCGCGGCGATCTCGGCCAGCGCCTCGTTGATCTTGGCCAGCAGCTCCGCGTTGCCCTTCTTGACGGCCACGCCATAGAATTCATCGTCAAACGCCAGGCGGATCAGGGAAAGCTGGGGATTCTTCTTGGCAAACTGGAGGGCGGGCTGCTCGTCGATGACCACGCAATCCACCTTCTTGTTCGTCAGCTCCACCACGGCATCCATGGCCGATGTGAAGGGACGCACATTGTCCTGCCCGGTGATTTCCGCCGCCACGCCGTCGCCCGTCGTGCCCAACTGCACCGCAATGATCTTGCCCTTCAGGTCGTCTTTCGAGGCCGGCACGAATCCACTATCCGCCGGCACCAGCACCACCTGCGTCGCCTTGTAATAGGGAGCGGAGAAATCCACGTTTTGGCGGCGCTCTTCGTTGATCGTCATGCCCGCCAGCACCATGTCCACCTTGCCGGCTCCCAGCGCGGGCAGCAGGCTGTCGAACTTCATGTCTTCGATCTTCAGGGGCAATCCCACCTTGGCGGCAATGGCCTTGGCCACTTCCACATCGAACCCCACCACTTCGGAGCCGTCCGTCCCTCCCAGCGTTTCAAATGGAGGAAACTCGGCATTGGTTCCCATCACCAGATATTTTGTGGTGTCCTTCTTCCCGCAAGCCGCGAGCAAAGCCGCCACCGCCAGAATGGTCAACGATCCAAACAAGAACTTCTTCATCCGTTTCTCCTGGTTTTTTCCGCCGCTCCACCGCGGCCACGTTCATTCGGCGCACTCTACGCCACGCCCCCCGCCTCTGTAAACCGCATTCCCGCACTTTCCGTCCGGGACCGGCCTCCCAAGCCGGCAACCGCCGCATCCGTTTTTCCACCGGTGGAAAACCTTTTTCCACAGTGTTGAAAAATACGCCCCTGGTTTTCCACCGGTGGAAAACCGCGATGTGAAAGAGAATAATTGAATCCCCCCTACCTCGTCGCTACACTCCCGCCCATGAAAATTTCCATTTCCATTCGTTTCCTCCTGGTCGCGCTGCTGGCGGCGGCCTCCACCTCCGCCATGGCCGAAACGCGGATGCAGGTTTCCGTGGCCTCCACCCCCGTCTACACCCAGCCTTCCGCGGGCGCCCAGCAACTCGGCAACGCTTCCTCCGGCGAGATCGTCTTTGTCTCGCGCATCGACGGCGAATGGGCCGCCATCGCCCCGCTCGACCGCCACTCGGTCTGGCTCAACAAGGATTTCGTCGAGGGCAACCGCGTCATCGCCAAGAACATCCAGGTCCGTTCCGGCCCCGGCGTCCAATACGACGTGGTGGGCTCCCTCGAACGGGGCGCCCCCGTCATGCCTCTCGGCGAGGAAGGCGAGTGGTGCAAAATCGCCCCTCCCTCCTCCGCCACCTTGTGGGTCCGGACCCGCGACCTTTCCGAAATCGCCACCCGAACCACGCCCATCCGCGAAGTGGCCACCGTCACCACGCCGGAAATCCAGGCCGAACCCGCGCCCCCCGCCCCGCCTCTCCCGGATCCCACCACGCCGCCCTCCACCGATTCCGCCGAACTCCCTAAACCGGCTTCCACAACCGAGCCTCCTCCCTCCACGCCCGAACCGCCCGTTGCAGACGTGACCGAGGTGGCCGCCACAACGCCATCCCCGGAACCCCCGCCGCCCTCCTCCGCCATCAAAGTGGCCCCTTCCATTCCCAACACCCCCGCCCCCAAACCCCAGCCCCGCCCCACCCCTGCGACTCCCCCCCCCCCAACCACCACATCGCCCATGGCCTCGGGCGCGGCACCCGCAAGGCCCGTGACCACACCCGCGCACACCCCCGCCAACCCGCCGCCGCCCCTCCGTCCGGCCATCGCCCTTCCCGCCGCAAAACCCAATCCCCCCCCCCTTCAGCCCCAAACCCTGACCAAACCCGCCCCCATCCGCCCGGGTACGGTTCTTCGTCCGACCTCCAAAACCGTTCCTGCCCCCCCCACCGTTGTCGCCGCCCACAAACCCAAGGCGCCGGAAGTCCAGGTTGAACAATCCCTCGTGGACGATCTGGAGTTGGATAACGAAATTCCGACCCAGGGCAAAGCCGTGCAAGTGGAGGGCGAACTGCGCAATGCCCCCTTCATGGCGGGCTCCCCCTCCCGCTACCGCCTCGTCACCCGGGAAGACGGCATCCTCGAAATGGTCTGCCACGTGCATGGCCACTCCGACATCCTCCGTGAATATGTCGGCAAGGGCGTCTCCATCCGCGGACGCGAATTCTGGGTGGAAACCAGCGACATGCCCGTGGTCGTGGTGGGCCAAATCGTCCCCCTCTCCCCCGCCAGCGAACCGGTGCTGTTCTAATGTCCCGTCCCATCGGGTTGCTCGGCGGCACGTTCAACCCCGTGCACGAAGGACATCTCTCCATCGCCCGCGAGGCCCTTCGTCTCTTTGAGCTGGACGCTGTCTGGTTCATTCCCTGCGCCGTCCCGCCCCACAAACCCGTCCACAACCTCGCTTCCAATGCCCACCGCTTTGCCATGCTCCAGCTCGCCATTGCGAACGAACCCCGCTTCCGGGCACTCCCCATTGAATTCGACCGCCCCGGAAAATCCTACACCGTCGACACCCTCCGCGCCCTCCAAGCCCTTCACCCCGGCCAGGAGTTTGTTTTCATCATCGGCGCCGACACCCTCCCCGAGCTGCACACCTGGCACAAGCCGCTGGAGCTGCTGTCCCTCGTGCGCATCGTGACCCTCGCCCGCCCCGGTTGCACCCCCCGCCGCGACGACCTCCACCTCCCTCCGCCCTGGCCTGAAAAACTGCTCGCCGACCTCCGCACCGGCCATCCCCTCGAGGTGGCCTCCCGCGACATCCGCGCAAAAATCGCCGCCCTTCAACCGGTTCCCCTTGTCCCCGCCCCCGTATTCCACTACATTCAGGAGCATCACTTATACCGATGAAAACTACGAAATCCGCACCCAAGAAATCCGCCACCCCCAAAGCCGCCAAGAAAACCGCGGCGAAAAAACCGGCCGCCGCAAAAAAGCCGGCAGCGAAAAAAGCCGCCGTCAAAAAAGCTGCGCGCGCCAAACCCGCCGCATCCCCGCTCCGCGCCCGCGTGGAAAAAGTCCGCGCCATCCTCGACGGCAAGAAGGGCGAGAATGTCGTCGTTCTGCATGTCACCGATGTCTCCAGCGTCACCGACTACATGATCCTGTGCACCGGCCTGAACGCCCCCCATCTGCGCGCGCTTTCCGACGAAGTCGCCAAGCAGCTCCGCCTCGAAACGCCCCCCGTGGCCGCCCACCGGCACGCCGGCTCCGCCGAAAGCGAGTGGTACGTGCTCGACTACATTGATTTCGTCGTCCATCTCTTCACGCCTTCCATGCGCACCTATTACGCCCTTGAACAGCTCTGGAAAGACGCCCCCGTCGTCGGCTGATCCCCGCCCCTCTCCCGAAAGGGGATGCCACCATGAAAACGTGCCCGTTCTGTGCCGAGGAGATTCAGGATGCGGCCATCAAGTGCAAGCACTGCGGAGAATTTCTGGACGGGAGACTCCGCCCGCTCCGGCCCCCTCCTCCTCCTGCCCCTCCCGGGCAGACAGGCCCGTGGTATTTCCGCACCGCCAACATCGTTCTGGCCCTCGCCTGCATCGGCCCCTTGGCCCTGCCCATGATCTGGTTCCGCCCCAAAACCCCGGTGGCGTGGAAAATCGGCCTCACCATCGCCATTCTCGGCCTGACATGGCTCCTCATCGCCGTCATGCGCCAATCCATTCGGTCCATCCTCGACTTCTACCAGTTGATGGATACCAGCTTCTAAAGCATTTTCGGAAATGGTGTAGCCGGGATGGCTCCGGCTTCACGGCTCACACAGAGAGTTCGCCTGAACCAAGACCCGAGCTGTCCCCCCCTACCCCCTTTCCATCCGTGTCCATCGGTGGTTCGGCTGTGGCTTCAGGCGCCCCAGCCCGGTCCTATGGCCCGCTCAATGTGCCCTTTTTTCACCGTGGTGCGTGGCACGCGCCCCTCGAACCAACTGCGCACATCCGCCTCCAGCCCCACGCCGTGCATGTAGTTGTAGAGGGCCTTGGAGAGCCCCCTCCCCAGCGCCTCGTGATCCACGCCCGCCGGATCCACAAAGCCCACTTCGTTCCGG
>CAYNHA010000072.1:0-14186 GCA_964397035.1 uncultured Verrucomicrobiota bacterium | reverse complement strand
TGCTGGGTCTTGGACAGTTGTGCGGCGGCTTCCAGTTGGGCCTTCGCCATTTGCGCGGCGGTGTCCTGCTGGGCCTTGACGAGCTGGGCGGAGGCCTTTTCCTGCGATTGAACGAGCTGGACGGCAAACTGGGTCTGGGCGGCGGCGAGAGCGGCGGTGGAATCCGATACGGATTTGGCGACGGCCTTGGCGAAGTCGAGACTGGCGGCGGCGGGCGTGTCGTTGCCGATCTTGGAGAGGAGGTGGGATTCGATATAGCCGGACATCTTGGAAGCGAGCTGGAAGCGCGCGATGGCCACGAGCGCGATGAGGACCATCAGGCCGCTGGTCAGGGTGAGGAGCGCCCCCGGCGCGGCAAATCCGGCGGAGGCAAAAAGAAGGATCAGAATGGCGGCGGATTCGGCCACGAGGAGGCCCAGGACGCGGAGCATCTGGTTGCCGGCCATGGTGACGATTTGCGGACCGGAAGCGCCATTGCCCCAGGCGAGGAGGAGCTGGCGGAGGTGGCGTTGCAGGATCGTGCAGGTGGACAAGGTGGAGAGTCGTTCCAAGGCCACGGAACGGTCCGAGAGATCGAGATCGTGTGGAAGGGGGTTTTTCAGGAGGGCCAGATTCTGTGTAATCCAATCCAGAGCGGAGAGAATGGTGAAGGCAATGGCCATGCCGCAGGAACCCACGGCGGCGAGGTCGGAAGGGGTCCAGCCATTTTCTGGATGAAAGGGAAAACTGAGCGCGAATCCGCAAACAAGGCCAAGACCCACGATTCCACAGATGCCCGTGAACATGCCGTATCCGCCACATTTCGCCTTACGCTTGTCCATCCTCTGCCGCCTTTCGAGTCCGATTGACTTTCGGCAGGACAGTATGGGGATTTAACGGTGGAATGTCAAAGGCCGATGCGCTTAAATACGGGGAATGAAGCGGTATTGGGCATTTGGATTGGCGGGATGGCTGGTGTGCGGCGCCTGCCTGGCCGGGGAGTGGGTCCGGGTTCCCCGGCATTCGACGCGTGCGGGGGAGGCGGGGGGATTCGAGATGGGCCGGGAAGAGGTGACGGTGGCGGAGTTCGTGGCATTCCTGAACGGGGCGGGAGTGGATGGTTTTCCGGATACGGCGCAGATCGTGCGCCGTTCGGGCGGAGCATTCGTGGCGCGCCGGGGAACGGGACGGCAGGCGGTGGCCGAGGTGACGGCGGGAGAGGCGGAGGCATACGGCCGCTGGCGTTCGCAGGAGTCGGGACAGGTGGAGCGGCTGCCGACGGAAGCGGAATGGGAAGCGGCCGCGTGCGGGGGCGTGGATGGCGCGCCGTATCCGTGGGGATGGGGAGGCCCGCCATCGGAACTGGCGCAATTCGATGCGCAGGAGCCTGCGAAACGAGGGGGGCTGTTCCCGGCCAACGGATTTGGGTTGTTCGACATGGGCGGCAACGTTTATGAGTGGTGTGCGCTCGGTTCGGATTTGCCGGAAGGTTCGCGGGCGGCCCGTGGCGGAAGCTGGGCGGAGCGGGATCCGGCAAGGGTGGAAGTGCGGCACCGGCAGACCTTCGATGCGGAGTACCGGGGCCGGGATGTTGGATTTCGGATGGTGAGAGAGGGCCGGCGCAAGTGAGGGCAGCGGAGTAAACGCCCTTTTTTCCACAGAGGACACAGAGATTCAGGCGAGTATCATGAAGTATAAAATTTCCCATATGTTGGAATACGGGGTGGTTCGGGCGATCTCGGCGTTTCTGGTGGCGTTGCCGCACCGGGTGGCGCTGGGGTTGGTGTGGGGGCCGGTGCGGTTGGCCTTCGCGCTGAACGGGAAGCTGCAGGCTCGTACGCTCCGGCGGATGCGCCAGGCCCTGGGCGAAGAAATTCCGGATCGGGAGCTGAAGCGAATGGCCTGGCTGGCGTTCCGCAATCTGGCCTTCACGGCGGTGGAGGGAATTCGGTTTCCGGGCATCCGCAAGTCATGGGTGGATCGGCACATGGAGCTGGAATCGATGGACGAGGTGCATGCGGAGCTGGCGCAGGGGCACGGGTTCATCGTGGCGGTTCCGCACATGGGAAACTGGGAGCTGGCGGGCATTGCCCTGCATTCGCAGGGGGTGGAGCTGATGACGCTGGCGCGGAAGCAGAAAAATCCGCTGATGGATGCGTGGATCAATCGGTTGCGCATGAGCACGGGGGTGGAGGCGATCGATACGCGGAGCCGGGCGGTGGGGGATGTGGCGCGGAAGCTGCGCGAGGAAAAGAAGGTGCTGGCGCTGCTGCCGGATGTGCGGTCCAAGGCGGGGGGGATCCCGGTCACCTTTTTGGACACGTCCATCGATGTGCCCGGCGGCGCGGCGCATTATGCGCGCGAGACGGGCTTGCCGGTGTTCACGGCCGAAGTGATCCGGACGGGCTGGGCGAGGCATAGCTGGCACAAAACGGGGCGTATTATGCCCGATCCGGCTCTGGGCGAGGCGGAAGACCGGCGGCGGATCATGCAATTCGTGATGGACCGGCTGGGGGAATCGGTTCGGGCGCATCCGGAGAACTATTTCTGGTTCAACAAGCGCTGGGTGCTGGGCGCGGAGGACGGGAAATGAATGGCGAGCCTCCGGGGATGATGATTCACGAGATGCGCATGCGCATGGCGTTGCGGCAGGCCCGGATGGCGGCGGAGGCGGGCGAGGTGCCGGTGGGGGCGGTGATCTACAACGGTGGCGAACTGGCCGGGCAGGCGTGGAACCAGACACAACTGCTGAAAGACCCCACGGCGCATGCGGAGATGCTGGCGATTACGCAGGCGGCCAGCGCGGCAGGGGATTGGCGGCTGACGGACAGTATTTTGTATGTGACGAAGGAGCCCTGCCCGATGTGCGCGGGGGCGATCGTGCTGGCGAGGATTCCGCTGGTGGTATGGGGGATGAGCGACCCGCAACGGGGCGGAGGGGTTTCTTGCTTCAATATTTTGCAATCCGATAGCCTAAATCATCGTTCAGAAGTGCTAAAAGGCGTTTTGGAAGAGGAATGTACGGCTATTTTTAAGGATTTTTTCAAAAAAAGGCGCCTGGAGAACAAAAATAGCGTCGATTTTGACTAAATTTGTCATTTTTAATTTAAAAGTGACAAAATAATGGCCTTGAGCCTCGATTGGCTGCGTGAGGGGCTGCAGGGGGGCGGATTTTCATAACGTTTTACCCGTTTTTTCTTCTGAGCGGTTTGGGGTGTGGTTTTTGTTGTATTGGGCGGGGGTTTTCGATAGTTTGCCTATATTATTTGAATAGAGAGATCCACGACCATGGCAGAACAAGAACATGACGATTTGAAGGGGGCCACTCCGGCGGCCGCTCCCGAAGCTTACGATGGGTCCAAGATTCAGGTCTTGGAGGGGCTGGAGGCGGTTCGCAAGCGTCCGGCGATGTACATCGGCGATACGTTCCAGCGCGGACTGCACCACTGCGTCTACGAGGTGGTGGACAACTCCATCGACGAGGCGCTGGCGGGCTATTGCACGCGCATCGAGGTGCTGTTGGCGGCGGATGGCTCCATGTCCGTGTCCGACAACGGCCGCGGCATTCCGGTGGACCTGCACCCGAAGCTGAAGAAGCCGGCCGTGGAAGTGGCGCTGACGGTGCTGCATGCGGGCGGCAAGTTCGACCACGGCAGCTACAAGGTCTCGGGCGGCCTGCACGGCGTGGGCGTGAGCTGCGTGAACGCGCTGAGCGAGTGGATGGAAGTCGAGGTGCGGCGCGAGGGCAAGATCTACCGCATGCGTTTCGAACGGGGCGTGACGAAGTCGCCGCTGGAGGTGATTGGCTCCTGCTCGGACCGGGGCACGAAGGTGACGTGGTATCCGGACGACCAGATTTTTTCGACGATTGAATATTCATGGGACATTTTGTCGGCGCGGCTGCGCGAGCTGGCGTTTTTGAACAAGGGCATCGAGATCGTGTTCCGGCAGGAGCACCAGGATGGTTCGATGCGCGAGGAGACCTTCCTCTATGCCGGGGGCATCCGGGAGTTCATCCAGCACCTGAACAAGAACAAGATCGTGCTGCATCCGGACGTGATCTATTTCGACAAGGAGCAGGACGGGGTGGAGGTCGAGATTGCGCTGCAATACAACGACAGCTACGCCGAGTCGGTGCTGACCTATGCGAACAACATCAACACCATCGAAGGCGGCACGCACCTGAGCGGGTTCCGCGGCGCGCTGACGCGCGTGGTGAACACCTATGGGCGCACCAGCAAGCTGCTGAAGGACGACGTGACGATGTCCGGCGAGGACATCCGCGAGGGCCTCGTGGCGGTGGTGAGCGTGAAGGTGCCCGATCCGCAGTTCGAGGGCCAGACCAAGACCAAGCTGGGCAACAGCGAGGTCGAGGGCATCGTGTCGTCGGTGGTGGGCGAAAAGCTGGCGGTGTTCTTCGAGGAGAATCCCGGCGTGGCGCGCAAGGTGGTGGAAAAGGGCGTGCTGGCGGCGCGGGCGCGCGAGGCGGCCCGCAAGGCGCGCGACCTCACCCGCCGCAAGGGCGCGCTGGATTCCGGCTCGCTGCCCGGCAAGCTGGCGGACTGCTCGGAGCGCGATCCGTCGTTGTGCGAGCTGTTCCTGGTGGAGGGCGATTCGGCCGGTGGCTCGGCCAAGCAGGGACGCGACCGCAAGTTCCAGGCCATCCTGCCGCTGCGCGGCAAGATCCTGAACGTGGAAAAGGCGCGCCTGGACCGCATGCTCAACAATCAGGAAATCCGCACGATGATCACGGCCATCGGCGCGGGCATCGGAACGGACGATTTCGACGTGACCAAGGTCCGCTACCACAAGATCATCATCATGACCGATGCGGATGTGGACGGGTCGCACATCCGCACGCTGCTGCTGACGTTCTTCTACCGGCAGATGCCGCAACTGATCGAGCATGGGTTTGTGTACATTGCCCAGCCGCCGCTCTACAAGATCAAGCGCAAGAAGCAGGAGCGATACATCGACAACGACCGCCACCTGACCCAGGTGCTGATCGAGCTGGGCATCGAGGACGTGCGCCTGCTGAATCTGGACGGCACCCCTGCGCTGGAGGACGGCAAGATGGCCGAGGTACTCCGCATTTTGGAAGAAGTGGAGCACATCGCCGAAGCCATGGCGCGCAAGAGCATCGATTTCGACGAGTATGTCCGGCGCTATGACGCGGCAAGCAACCGCCTGCCCATCTACCGCGTGCGGGTGGTGCCGCCTGGTGGAACTTCCGAAAACCAGGAAATCCATCTGGCCTTTTCCGACGAGGAAATGCGCCGCATCCGCGAGGAGGCAGAATCCCGCATGGGGCCGCTGGATCCTTCGCAGTTCAAGTGGGATGAACTGCACCAGGCGCCCGGCCTGGTGAAACAGTTCGCCCAGTTGAAGGCGCGCGGGTTCGGCATCGAGACCCTGCTGCGGAACGAAAACCCGATCTTCGAGGCCGAGGTGGATGGCAAGAAGATCGCGATCCGCGCGCTGGGCGACCTGCTGCAACTGGTGCGCGAGGTGGGCCGCCGCGGCCTGGGCATCCAGCGATACAAAGGCTTGGGCGAAATGAATCCCGAGCAGTTGCGGGAGACCACGCTCGAACCGACGAAGCGCAAGCTTCTGCAGGTGAACATCGAGGATGCGGTGCGCGCCGACCAGACCTTCACCGTCCTGATGGGCGACGAGGTCGAGCCCCGCCGCGCCTTCATCGAGGAAAACGCGCTGAACGTGCGCAATTTGGATATTTGATGGACTTGCCCGTACGGAACAAGCGGAAGAACGAATCATGAGCGACGAACAAGACAACGAAACCGGCGGCGAGGCCGCAGGCCAGGAACTTCCCGCGGCGCTGGTGGCGCCGCAGAACGTGACGGACCGCATCGAGCGGATCAACATCGAAGAGGAAATGCAGAAGGCGTACATCGACTATTCCATGTCGGTGATCGTGGGCCGTGCGCTTCCCGA
The DNA here is from genome assembly GCA_964397035.1 of uncultured Verrucomicrobiota bacterium. Taxonomy (GTDB): domain Bacteria; phylum Verrucomicrobiota; class Kiritimatiellia; order CAIQIC01; family Lenti-01; genus Lenti-01. Next base: position 8,252 of record CAYNHA010000072.1, on the reverse strand, counting down.
TGCGCGCGACGGGCTCAAGCCCGGCAACCGCCGCATCCTGTTTGCCATGAAGGAACGCGGATGGACGCATTCCAAGGCGTTCGTGAAGTGCGCCAAGGTGGTGGGCGAAGTCATTGGTAATTACCATCCCCACGGCGATTCGGCGGTGTATGACACGCTGGTGCGCATGGCGCAGGATTTTTCCATGCGCTACATGCTCATCAAGGGGCAGGGAAACTTCGGCAGCATCGACGGCGATCCGGCCGCCGCCTACCGCTATACCGAATGTAAGCTGGGCAAGATGGCCGAGGATCTGCTGGCGGACATCGACAAAGACACCGTTCTCATGCAGAAGAACTTCGACGAGTCGCTGCTGGAGCCGACCGTGCTGCCCTCCCGCGTTCCGCATTTGCTGGTGAACGGCGCCACGGGCATCGCCGTGGGCATGGCCACCAACATTCCGCCGCACAACCTCGGCGAGGTGGTGGACGGCGTGATCCACCTGATCGACCATCCCGAGGCGACGGTGGCCGACCTGATGAATTTCGTGAAGGCGCCGGATTTCCCGACGGGCGGCACGCTGTGCGGCCTGACGCCGATCCGGCAGATGTACGAGACCGGCCGCGGGCATCTGCACCTGCGCGGCAAGGCGGCGGTGGAGGAATGGAAGGCCGACCGCGAACGGATCGTCATCACCGAAATCCCCTATGCGGTGAACAAGACGACGCTGATCGAGAAGATTGCCGAGCTGGTGCATGAAAAGAAAATCGAGGGCATCAGCGATCTGCGCGACGAGACCGACAAGGACGGCATCCGCGTGGTGGTGGAGCTCAAGCGCGGCGAAATCGGCCAGGTGGTGCTCAACAACCTCTACAAGCAGACGCAACTGTCGGTGACGTTCGGCGCCATCATGCTGGCGATCGACCACGGCCGTCCGCGCGTGATGAACCTGAAGGAGCTGATGACGTGCTTCATCGAGCACCGCTTCGACGTGCTGACCCGCCGCACGAAGTTCGAGCTGCGCGAGGCCGAAGCCCGGGCCCATATTTTGGAGGGATTGCTGATCGCGCTGGACAACCTCGACGAGGTGGTCCGCATCATCCGCTCCTCGCCCAACCGCGACGTGGCGCGGGTGCAATTGATGGGGCGGTTCGGCCTCAGCGAATTGCAGTCCAACGCCATTCTCGACATGCGCCTCTACCAGTTGACGGGTCTGGAGCGCGACAAGATCGAGGCGGAATACAAGGCCCTGCTGGAGCGCATTGCCTATCTGAAGGAGCTGCTCGCCGATCCCCAGAAGCTGTACGGGGTGATGAAGGCGGACCTGCTCGAAATCCGGGCCGCCTATTCCGACGAGCGCCGCACGGAAGTGGTGGCCGACCCGGCCGAGATCAACATGGAGGATCTCATCGCCGACGAGGATTGCGTGATCACCCTGTCCCACTCGGGCTATCTCAAGCGCACGCCCACGAGCGTGTATCGCGAGCAGAAGCGCGGGGGCAAGGGCAGTTCCGACATGGACACCAAGGACGGGGACTATGTGGAGCACGTCTTCAACTGCTCCGCGCACGACTGGATGCTGTTCTTCACCGAGCAGGGCCGGATGTATTTCAAGAAGGCATACGAGATTCCCGAGGGCGCCCGCACGTCGCGCGGCAAAGCCCTGGTCAACCTGCTGGATGTCGGCGGTTCGGAAAAGATCGCGGCCATCATTCCGGTGCGTGGCTTTGACTCGGACAAGCATCTCTTCTTCGCGACGGAAAAGGGAACGGTCAAGAAGACCGATCTCGACGCCTACCAGAACGTGCGCTCGGCGGGCATCATCGCCATCAACATCGACGAAGGAGACCGCCTGATCGGCGTGGAGCTCACCCGCGGAACCGACGACATCCTGCTGGTGACGCGCAAGGGCATTGGCATCCGCTTCAACGAAGAGGACGCCCGCCCGATGGGGCGCGCCACGGGAGGCGTCCGGGGCATCAGCCTGGAGGAAGGCGATGTGGTCGAGGGCGTGGAGGTCGTGCACGAGGACGCCATGCTCCTGACCGTGACGGAAAACGGCTATGGGAAGCGGACGGCCTTCAGCGAATACCGCGTCCAGCGGCGCGGCGGCAAGGGGCTGATCGCCAACGATCTCACCGCCAAGACGGGCGACCTGGTCACGGCTCTCAGCGTGCATCAGGACGACGCCATCATGATCGTGACCAAGATGGGCACGATGATCCGCATGCCGGTGGACGGCGTCCGCGTCACGGGCCGCTCGGCCCAGGGTGTGAAGCTCATTGATCTTGCGGCGGATGACGTGGTGATGAGCGCGACCTTGGTGGAGCCCGAAGGGGAAGGGACGACTCCCCCAACGGAAGTGGGAACGGCCACGGAGTCTCCGGTTCAACCCTCGGAAGGATAGTACGATGAAGCCACTGGTCCTTTGGACAGCCCTGATGGTGCTGGGCGCGACGGCGACGTTCGCGCAGCGCAACGTGATGGAAGACCGCAGTGCGGATTCGGCCCTGCTGACCTGGAGCGATCCCTCCAACTGGCAGGTGGGACTCGCCTACACGCGCCTTTCGCGACCTGTGGAGCTTCGCGGTGCGGAATGGGACCTGACGGGAGACGTGGTTGACGCCGCCCTCGGCGTTTCCCCCTGGCCGTGGCTGCTGCTCTATGGACAGGTGGGTGCTTCTCAAGCCACGCTGGATGGGGTGCTGCGCGACGAGCCCTCCGCCGGGGCCGGCGGGTTGCTGGGCGCGCGCCTGAATGTGTGGCAATTGAACGAGGGCGTGCAGCGAACGGCGTGGCGGGTCACCCTCCAGGCGGCGGGCCAATATGCCTACCGCACCAGCGAGGACGACGGCGATGGCGATCTCCAATGGAGCGAGACGCTTGCGATGCTGCCGCTGAACTATCACCTGTCTTTCGCGCGCACCTATCGCAATGCCTATATGTCCGAGTTTCAGAGCGTGAGTGTGTATGCCGGGCCGGCCTATTCCAAGCTGGATGGCACCTGGACGCGACGCGATGTGGAAACGGATTTTGAAGGGAAGGACGAGTTCGGCGTTGTGGCGGGTGTGGACTTGTGGCTGCTGGAAAACCTCTCCTTCGGGTTTCGCGCCGACTGGTTCGGCGGAACCTCGGGACAGTTGACGGTTCTGTATCGCTTTTAAGGAGTTTCGCACATGAGCGCACGCATTCTGGACGGGAAAAACATCGCCTCCACCCTGCGGGCCGAGATTGCCGCCTCGGTTGCCGCCCTGAAGGAAAAACAGGGCGTGGTGCCGGGTCTCGGCGTGGTGCTGGTGGGGGACAATCCCGCCTCGCGGTCGTACGTCACCGCCAAGGAAAAAGCCTGTGCGGCCGCGGGCCTCTATTCGCGCGAAGTCAACCTGCCGGGCCATTCCAGCCGGGACGAAATTCTCGCCGCGGTCCGGGCCCTCAACGCCGATCCGGACATCGATGGCATTCTGGTGCAGCTGCCTTTGCCCGATGCTTCCATCGAGCGGGAAGTCATCGAGGCCATCGATCCGGCAAAGGATGTGGATGGATTCCATCCCACGAATGTCGGGCGGATGGTGCTGGGGCTTCCTTCGTTCATCCCCTGCACGCCCAACGGCGTGGTCGAAATTCTGCGCCGTTCCGGAATTCCGACGGCCGGTGCCGCCGTGGTGGTGATTGGGCGTAGCCAGATTGTGGGACGGCCCCTGTCGATCCTGCTGTCGCAAAAAGGCGTGGATGCCACCGTCACCTTGTGCCACACGCGCACGAAGGACATCGCCCGCTTCACGCGAGAGGCCGATATTGTCGTGGTGGCCGCCGGGCGTCCCCGCACCCTGACGGCGGACATGGTGAGGCCCGGAGCCGTGATCATCGATGTCGGCGTGAACCGCGTTCCCGATTCCACCAAGGCGGCGGGCCATCGTCTGGTGGGCGATGTGGACTTCGATGCGGTGGCGGAAAAGGCCTCCGCCATCACGCCGGTTCCCGGCGGAGTGGGGCCCATGACCATTGCCATGCTGCTCCATAACACGGTGGTGGCTGCCTGCCGTCGCCGGGGCATTTCCGCATGATCCGGGTCATCAATCGCTACATCCTCGGAGACTTCATCAAGAGTTTCCTGCTCACGCTGTTTGTTCTCACGTTCGTGATGTACGTGGGTGCCGTGGTGCAGGCGATCGATTACATGTCCCGGGGCATTTCGGGTCTGCTGATCCTGAAGATTTTCGCGCTCAACATTCCCTTCACCCTGTCCTTTGTTATTCCGATGAGCGTGCTGACCACCGTGCTGCTGCATTTTGGAAGGTTGTCGGCCGACGGGGAAATCACGGCCTTGAAATCTTCGGGAGTCAGCTTGTGGCAGGTGGCCGCGCCCGTCATTTTCTGTTCCATCCTGCTTTCCTGCGTTTGCCTGTACATCAACGCGGAGCTGTCGCCCCGCAGCCATTATGCGCGCCGGGAAATGCTGCGGGATCTGGGCGAGGAGGATCCCCTGGCCCTTCTCGACGAAGGGCGATTTGTCAGCGACTTTCCCGGCGTGAAGGTCTATATCGGGAAAAAGGACCGTTCCCAGCTCGAAGACATCATTCTCTACCAGTTCGATGAAAAAGGGGTGCGCGCGGAGGTCCGCGCCAAGTCAGGGCAGGTGAATTTCAATTCGGAAACGCGGGTGATGGAGATCACGCTGGAAAAGGTGAGGCTGACCGAATACGACAAGACGAATCCGGAGGATTTGGCCAAGGCCCGCACGCTCAGCGCGGACAGTTATCCCGTGACGCTGGACCTCCGGCAGATGCTGAAGAAAAGCGTCATCTACAAAAAGGCGCCCGACATGACCTTTTCGGAACTGGTGGCGGCGATTCCCAACGTGCGGCAGGCGTTTCCCGACATCCAGGAGGAAAACGTTCCCCGGATGCGCGCCAAGATGGCGGTGGATGCCAACCAGCGCCTGGCCCTGGCGCTGTCCTGCTTCTCCTTCACCTTGCTGGCGATTCCGCTGGGCATCCGCTCCCACCGGAAGGAGTCTTCCATCGGCATCGGACTGGCGCTGATCCTGTTGTTTTTGTTCTACATGTTCATCATCATTTCCGACGCCATGGTGGACCGTCCCGAGTGGCGTCCCGACATGCTTCCGTGGATCCACGTTGCGGGCTGTCAGCTCATTGGATTCCTCCTGCTGAAAAAACACCGGTAGGGGGGGGCTCTTTTTCGCTTGTCAGGCCGTAGGGCTCCCCGTAGTCTGCCCGGCATCCTTCCGCGTGCCTGTAGCTCAATTGGACAGAGCGTTAGCCTCCGGAGCTAAAGGTTGTGGGTTCGACCCCCGCCAGGCACACCATTCTTCAGGCCTTCCATTGTGGTCTCCGGTCAACCAGGGTTTTGCATTGCGGTAATTGTTGTGGCAAAGTCAGGACAGTTTGGCCCGGTTGGGCCCGAGGAGGTGGTATGAGACGGATGTGGTGGTTGGTGGCGGGCCTGTTGCCCCTGATGGTTTCTTCCTGTTCGACATTGACGTCCTCCAAGCCGGTGCTGCGGGTGGGCATGACGCCGAATTACCCGCCGCTGGTCATGCTGCGGGACGGTTATGTGGCGGGGGTGGAGTGCGATTTCGCGACGCAGTTGGCGGCCGACCTGGGGATGGAGCTGGAACTGATTTCGGTGCCGTGGGAGAAGCAACTGGACGAGCTGGGGGCCGGAAAAACCGACATCGTGATGTCGGGGATGACGGTCACGATGCCCCGGCAGGCTCGGGTGGCGTTCTGCGAGCCGTACATGTCCAATCCGCTGATCGCGGTGACGCGTCGCGGGGAGTCGGGCCGGTTTCCGACGGCCAGAGCCATCCAGGACACGATGGGGGGGATCGGGATGCTGAAGGATACGTCGGCGGATACGTTCGTGCGGCGCCATTTCCGGAGCGGAAAAGTCCTGCCGCTGGCGAGGCGCGATGATGTGGTGTTCTACCTGGCGAACCAGCGGATCGATTTGTTCGTGGACGACCTGGCGGCGGCGATCGAGGTGGTGTCGCGCAACGAGGCGAAGCTGGAATTGATTCCGATTCCGCTGGAGGATCAAAAACTGGCCTGGGCGGTGAGGCCGGAGGATGTGGAGTTCAGGGGGCGGGTGAATGCGGTTCTGGAGCAGTGGCGCGCCAATGGCGTGCTGGACCAGATTTTGAACCAATGGCTGCCGTACCGTCCAGCCTTGCAGGCGCGGATGCCGCTATGAGGGAAAGCTCCATCACGCTCCGCTTCATGGCGGAGCCCGCCGACCGGAACATCTACCGCAAGGTTCATGGCGGTGCCGCCATGAAGTGGATCGACCAGGCGGGGTTTGCCTGTGCCGCCGGCTGGAGCGGACGTCCCTGCGTGACGGTCTACGTGGGGGGGATCCGGTTCTACAAGCCCATCACGATCGGGCACCTGGTGGAGGTGCAGGCCCGCCTGATCCACACGGGGCGCACGAGCATGCACATCGCGGTGGATGTCAATTCGCGCAATTTGCAAACGCAGGTGAGCGAACCGACCACGCATTGCGTGATCGTGTTTGTGGCGCTGGATGAAGAAGGCCAGCCGGTGGCGGTGCCCCCGTGGGAGCCGCAGACGGAGGCGGAGAAAGCCTTGCAGGGCTATGCGCAGCGCCTGATGGCCTTGAGCAAGAAGCTGGAAGAGGAAATGTGTCCGTACCTGCCGCATTGCGCAGCCAAGGAAGCGAGGAAAGAGTGACAGTGAAACCACAAGAGGCATGGATCCGGGTTATGGGTTTGCGGCGAATGCTGGGCGCGTTGTTGTGCGGACTGGTGATGCTGCTGGGCGGGTGCGATGGAGACAACACGTCGGTGGAGATTGGACCCACGCTGTTCGAGTTCGACCGCTATTTGACGGGCTATACGGCGGTGGACACCTATCCGTGGGACACGACCTTGCGCCAGGCGTTTGTCACCACCACGCTCCAGAATTTTTCGAGCGGAAACGTCACGATCCGCCTCTACGACGGGAACGGAGATGCGGTGTACACCCAATTGGCGGTGGCCTCCAGCGTGACCAATTTGATGGGCAGCCGAGACTATGTTGTTTCGGATTTGACGCAGGTCGGCACGGCGGGGAAGTGGCAGGTGGAGTTGCGGTTCGAGCAATTTACGGGGAATCTGCATGTTCGTTTGGAACAGCCCTGAGGCGGAGGGGGGCTGCCGCCGGAAAGGCGGAACCGGGTTTTGGCGGGTTTCCTTGTGCGGGGGGCTGTTGCTGTTCCTGATGTGCGGCGCGGGGGCGGAGGCGCGGGCCGGAGAGGAAGCGCCCCGCCGCCCGAAGGTGTGGCTTGTGCTGGGAGGCGGAGGTGCGCTGGGGATGGCCCACATCGGTGTGCTGAAGGTGCTGGAGGAGCTACGCATACCCATCGACTTCATTGCGGGCACCAGCATGGGGTCGATCATCGCGGGGTTCTACGCCAGCGGAATGTCGCCGGAGGAAATGCAGGCGTGGCTGGAAAGCCTCGACTGGAACGAAGTGATGAGCGATGCCACGCCGCGGCGCGAACTGTACTTCCGCCGCAAGCAGGACGATCAGCGATACCTGTTCGAGGTGGGGCTTGGCCGAGGCGGCATCCAGCTCGGCACCGGATTTGCGGCGGGGCAGAAGTTCAACAATTTGCTGCAACTGGAGACGCTGCGGTCGTCCTCGATCACGAACTTTGATTTGTTGCCCATCCCCTACCGTGCGGTGGCCACGGATTTGCAGAGCGGGAGCGCGCTGGTGCTGGACCACGGAAATTTGGCCACCGCGATGCGGGCGAGCATGGCGGTGCCGGGCGTGTTCACGGCGGTGGAATGGGAAGGGCATCTGCTGGTGGATGGCGGTGTGGTGGACAATCTGCCCGTGGATGTGGCGCGGGCAATGGGGGCGGAGGTGATCCTTGCTGTTGACGTGGGGGCGGGGGCGGACCAGGTGGACCCGGCCACGCTGAACACGCTGGGCGGAATCCTGGGGCGCACCTACACGATTTCGCAGCGTCCCGGCCAGGTGGAGCAATTCAAGCAAGCCGACATTGGCATCCAGCCGGTGCTGGACGGGATGACGGCGGCGGAATTCCAGCGCGTGGCGGAGTTTGTGCCGCGCGGGGAGGCGGCGGCCCGTGCGCAGGCGGAGGCGCTTTCCAAACTTTCGGTGGATGAAGCGGAGTATGCGGAATTCCTGGAGAAGCAGCGGCGGCCGAAACCCGGTGAAACGGAGGTGGATGCCTTGGCGGTGAGCGGCAACCACCGGGTGAGCGAACAGGCCATTCTCGGGCGC
>CAYNHA010000071.1:0-4500 GCA_964397035.1 uncultured Verrucomicrobiota bacterium | reverse complement strand
TGAGGCGCATGAGGGAGAAATAGGTGGCGCCGGAGGCGATGTCTTCGGGAGCGGTATTGTGCATGGAGTGAAGGGGCAGGAGGCGTGCGCCGATTTCATCGGCGAGAACGCGGGACAGTTTGGGATCGAGGATTTCTTCGTAGAAGACAGCCGTGGATCCCAAGGTCTGCATTTTCTGGACCAGTTCGGCGAGGGCGCGAGGGGAGGGTTGGGCGTTGGGGGAAAAACCGGAGTACGGAGAGAGGTGTTGCAGTCCGTAGCGGGCGGCAAAGTGGCCAAAGGCGAAGTGGCCGCCGCAGATGAGCGTACGGGTCTTGCAGGTGGCCAGAGCGGTTGAAATTTCGGTGTCGAGTTCCTGGAGCCGGTTTTGAAGGGCCTGAGCATTGACGGCGAAAACGATGGCGTTGTCGGGGTCGGCCTCCGAAAGGGCATCGGCGATGGCGCTGACCATGGCCTGGGCCTGGAGCGGGTCGAGCCAGACGTGGGGATCGAGGCCGTGGTGGTGATGGGACTCGCCGTCCTCGTCGTGGTCCAATTCTTTGTCCTCGTCTTCATGGTGGGCTTCGCTCGCCGGTGCCACGGGGCGCACCAGGAGGGAGGGGGGAGCATCGGCAACGAGGCCGGGCACCCACGTTTCCATGCTGTCGGACACGTACAGGAAGAGGCGGGCCTTGGAGAGGCTCATCATGTCGGTGGGCGTGGGCGAATAGGAATGGGCTTCGGCGCCGGGTGGAAGGAGTGGGCGCACATCGGCGAAATCGCCCGCGATGGTGCGCGCGAAATCGATGACAGGAAAAAGGGTAGCGATGACGACAGGTTTGGAGGTTTCTTCCGCGCGGGCCGAAACCGAGCGGAACACGGCGAGGCACAACAGGATGGCAAGGATTCTGATCATGGCGGCAGGATAAGGGGGTGGGCTACGGGATGGCAAGCCGGTTTACAGGTGGGTGCGAATGCGATATAGGCGAAGGAATGAAGTGCGAACGAGTCAAGGACCCGGAACAGATCGCGGCGGTGGCGAGGCTGGCGAGGAAAATCTGGACAGAACACTATGTGCCGATCATTGGTCCGGCGCAGGTGGAGTACATGCTCGAAAAATTCCAGAGCGAGGCGGCGATTGCCCGGCAGATTTCGGGGGAGGGCTATGAGTATTATCTGCTGCCGGGTGCTGGCTACTTGGCATTGGTTCCGGACCGGGGAAACAAGAGCGTTTTGCTGAGCAAGATTTATGTGAAGTCGACGCAGCGCGGAACGGGCCTGGGACGGACCTTTGTGGAATTCGCGGCGGCGCGATGCGCGGAGCTGGGATGCCGCGAGCTGTGGCTGACGGTGAACCGGAACAACACGGGTTCCATCGCTTTCTATGAGCGAATGGGCTTCCGCAAGACAGACGAGCTGGTGACGGATATCGGCAACGGATTTGTAATGGATGACTGGCGGATGGCGAGAGCCTTGCCGGCCATTGCAGATGGAGGCGCTAGCGGCTGACGGCCTGGCGGCCCAGAGCGAAGGCGCGAAGATTGACCTCCAGCAGCTTGGCGGGCACGCGCTGGTGAATGGCGGCGATCCAATGCTCTTCGTCGAAGGGGACAAGCGTGGAGAGGGCGCCGACGATGACCATGTTGGCGGTGCGGATGTGGCCGGCCTTTTCGGCGAGGGGATTGGCATCCAGCAGCATCAAGCCGGGATGGGCGGCCAGGCGGGCCTCGACATTTCTTGCGGCAGGCTGCTGTCCGCTGGAAACGGTCACCGGAATGCGCTCCATGTTGTTGACGAGGATCCTGGCGTCGGGCTTGGCGAGATGGGCATAGCGGAGGGCTTCCGTGCGCTCGAAGGAAACGAGCACGTCGGATTCGCCGTCCGGAATGATGGGAGAAAATACTTTTTGGCCGAAGCGGACCTGGCTGACCACCGAACCGCCGCGCTGCGACATGCCGTGGATTTCGGATTTCTTGACATCCATTCCGGCGTGCATGGCGGCCAGAGCGAGAATGTCGGAGGTGAGGAGAATGCCCTGTCCGCCGACGCCGACGAGGGAAACGTTGAAGAGGTGGTCTAGGGTGTGGGTGGTGCTCATCGCAGGTTTCCTATTGGATTACTTGATGGGGGAGATGGCGCCAAATTTGCAAACCTGCGCGCAGAGATTGCAACCGGTGCAGAACATGGGGTCGATCCTGGCCTGATGCCGTTTGCCGTCGGGATCCTTGGGGGCGCCGCGCACAATGGCGGGGCATCCGATCCGGAAGCAGGCGCCACAGGCGGTGCATTTGGCGGAGTCGACGGCGTTGAGATATTTGCCAGCCCATTTTTCATGGAGCACGCAGGGGCCCTTGACCACGACGACGGCTGTTTCGCCGCAGTCGAGGCACTCGGTGAAGACTTTTTCGAGGTTGGCCAGGTCGTAGGCATCCACTTCATGGACGCGCTGGATGCCGAAGGCTCGGGCGACGTCGGCCACGCGCACTTCGCTGGAAATTTCGCCCAGCAGGGTCTGGCCGCTGCCGGGATTCTTCTGGTGGCCGGTCATGGCGGTGATACGGTTGTCGAAGACCATGACGGTGATGGCACCCTTGTTGTAGGCGACATCCAGCAAGCCGGTCATGCCGGAGTGGAAGAAGGTGGAATCGCCCATGACGGCGGCGATGCGCTTGTTGGGGTGGCCGGCCTTTCGCATGCCGAAGGCGGTTCCGATGGCGGCGCCCATGCAGATGCAGGTGTCCATGGCGCCGAGGGGCGGGGCGGAGCCAAGCGTATAGCAGCCGATGTCGCCGCACACGGTGGCCTTGAGCTTAGACAGGATATGGAAAGGGCCGCGATGGGAGCAGCCCGAGCAGAGGACGGGCGGGCGGACGGGGAGGTCGGTCTGGGGTGCGGGCGGGGTGGGGGCGGTCGTGGAGAACAGTTCGGCGCGCAGGGCGCGGAGGCGCATGGGATTGAGTTCCATCATGTGCAGCTCGGTCCTGGGCTCGAACACCGGAATGCCTGCGGCGCGGATTTGGTCGGCAAGGACAGGGTCGGACTCTTCAATGACCAGGAGGCGGTTGAGTCCTGCGGAAAAGGCGCGGATTTTTTCCAGAGGAGGGGGAAACGAGAGGCCGACTTTGAAGACGGGTGCCTCGGGGAAGACTTCCTTGACGTATTGATAGGCCACGCCGGAGGCGACAAAACCGATGTCGCCCGTTCCGGGTTCGGCGCGGTTGAAGGGCGATTGTTCGGACAGTTCACGCAACGCGACGGTTCGTTTTTCGACGGCGAACCGCATCAGGCGGGCAAAGGCGGGAACGGCGACATTGCGCTGCGGGTTCTTGGCATAGGGGATGGAGGGGGCTTCGCCGCGCTCCTCGGAGCCGATATCCACGATGGTGGAGGTGTGGGAGGTGCGGGTGGTGACGCGCACGATGACGGGCACTTGAAATTGCTCGCTGAGGGCAAAGCCGGCAGTGACCATGTCGAAGGCTTCCTGCGAATCCGCCGGTTCGAACAGGAGGCAGCGGGCGAATTTGGCCAGGGCGCGGTTGTCCTGCTCGTTCTGGGAGGAGTGCATGCTGGGATCATCGGCATTGATGATGACCATGCTGCCGATGGCGCCGACGTGGGTGAACGTCATGAGCGGGTCCATGGCGACGTTGAGACCGACATGCTTCATGGAGACCATGGCGCGGACGCCGGCAAGGGAGGCGCCGACGCCGATTTCCATGGCGACCTTTTCGTTGACCGACCATTCGCAGTTGATGGCGCCCTTGAATTCGGCCACGTGCTCCATGATTTCGGTGGAGGGGGTGCCGGGATAGGCGGCGGCCACGCGGCATCCGGCGCGATAGGCGGCCCAAGCGATGGCGTGATTGGCGGAGAGGAGAAGTTTCTTGCTCATGGTTGAATCGTAGGGGTTAGGGTTTCACGGAATCAGGGCGCGAATGTACCAGCCCTTTTGCGCCGAGGACAAGGAAAAGAATAGGTTTTCCACCGTGTGGAAACATTCTTTCCATGGTGTGGAAATCGCGCGTCCCGCGCACGGATTGCCGAAGGCAAGTTCCGCTTCGGAACGAGGGCCAAACGTGGCCCGAAGCCCAATCGCGAAAAAGTTTTCCATGGTGTGGAAAACCGGAACTATCACTTATAATTATAAGTGATAGTTGACCGGAAGGGTCAGAGCGGCCAATGCAACTGGAGGGAGAGGCCTTTGCTGGTGTGGAAGGCGTGGGTTTGCCCGGCGAAGGTGAGGGTGGCGCTGGCGCCTTCCGCGCCGAGGGTGAAAGGGGCATCGGGCTGGCGGGAGTGGAGAATGGCGGCGAGGGTGACGGCCTTTTCAAAGCCATCGCCGCGGCGCGCGTTCCATACTTCGTCGGGCTGGGCGGCGCTGGTGGAGTCGTAGATGGATTCGTTGGGCATGTCGCGGAGGCAGGCGGCCACCATGGCGTCATCCATGGTTCGGCAGTCCTGGATGCAAACGGGGGAGCGTTCCATGGCGGCTTTGAAAAAGGGACGAGGGTCGGTGCGGGC
>CAYNHA010000070.1:0-9436 GCA_964397035.1 uncultured Verrucomicrobiota bacterium | reverse complement strand
GGTGTTGAGACTCATTCCCAACCGAGAAACCGTTGCGAGCCGCCCGCGGCACGTTGCCAGCGCCAGCGGCTCACTCCGTTGCAGACTTTCAAAGAACAAAGAGAGGGATTTACTGAGAAAAAGTTACATAACTTACGTTCGGTAACAGGTTTACGGAAAAGCGGATGGGGCGTTCGGGGGGACCAGGGTAGGGGCCCCCTCTCTCATATACGGGTGCGTTCTCTACTCGCGGTCCGCGTGTGATATGGCGTTGAAAGCAGTTGATGAGTGTTCCACGTGGAACAAGGTACTGAGAAATGAAGATGCGACGTATCAGTGAGTGGGTGGCAGTGGTGAGGGAGGAGGGGAGGGAGGTTGGGTATTTCTCGGTGGTGGTGAGTGTGCTGAGGGGTGCCTGCGGCGTTGGTGGTGTTTCGCGCCGAGTGTGGGTGCGGAGGATGCGGGTTTGTCCGCGGTGTCCGTTGTACGACGGAGGGATGCGTCGTTGCCGGCCGTGGACAGGGAGCAAGCTGGGGTGTGGGTGCTACGTGCCGTATCTGGCATTGAGCCGGAGGCCGTACCGAGGAGGGTGTTGGGGGAAGACGTACCTACCTGGTGAGGGGATAGGTTGGGAGTGATTCTGTTGGAATCGTGCGGGGCGACGGTCTCTTGGGGCCCATGTAGGGAATACAGCCGTGCCGTCTGGCGAGGATAGTTCGGGGGGGCCGCGGAGGACCCCCCCGTTCATCCGCCCCGCCCAGAGGGCGCGCGGCTGTATTCTACATGGGGTAGTAGAGACGAGTCGGCAAGCAGAAAGTGGTGAAAGGTGTTGACGGTTGGTGCGTGTGTGGCGATGTGTGGCGGCGCATGGAACACACCACACAAGAGAAGCGAGAGGCGACCCTGCGTGGGTTGCTGGAGGTGCAATACGGGATCGCCGATGAGGCGAATCTCATGGCGGCGGCTGCGCGAGCGGCCGGGTATGCGGATGAGTACGACATGGCGCTGGCGGTTGTGACCGGGAAGGTCACGGCGGCCAGAGTTCGGGTGCGGGAGAAGCTCAATCGGATCGCGGACCAGAGGAAGCGGCGCCGGGGTGATCCTGTGGCGGAGACCGCGGAAGATGCGAAGGTGCCGGACGATGAGTACCTCCTGGTCCTGTCGATGTTACTTGAGAAGGATCCGGATGGGGTGCGTGGGCCCGACTGGTACAAGGCTCTGCTGGTCACCTTCGAGGAGCTTGGTGGGAAGATGACGGCGACCAAGGACGGGTTCTACGTGCGGGCGAAGCGTCTCGTGGAGAGCGGGAAGGTGGTGGCGAAGCAGGTGAAGAAGGAGCAGAAGCTGTACGGGCGTGACGTGTTGATGAACGTGACGCTGTACTCGCTGCCGCCCGCGGCGCCGGCGAAGGAAGGGGGTGCCGAGTGAATCGCGAGGTTGGTCGGCGGGTTGGGCTGATGTTCCTCGGCCGGCGGGTGTCGGTGCGGGTGTCGACGCAGATCCCGGTTATCGTGCTGCCCGTGCTGGTGGCGGTTGTCGGCTACTTAGCTGGGCGCGATGGGGGCTGGCTCCTGCCGATGCTGTGCGGGGTGTTCCTTGCGAGCGTGGAGATCTATCAGAACGACGGAGGTGCCTCTTGAACCTCCATGTGCAGGACGGCGAGATCCGCATTTCCATCGAGAGCCTGATCCTCGACGCCCCCGATGTGGCTCGCTCGGTGGTGCAGCACGTGATCTTCGACGAGCTCTTGCTGACGGCGATCGTGTCGCTGGCGTTGACCGGGGAGTGCGACTGGGGCGATGGGACGTTGCCCTGGTACATTTACAGCAGCCACAGGGCGAAGTTCGAGCAGATGCGGAAGCGGATCGTCGGGGTGGCGCCCGAGGCCGCGAAGAAGCTGGTCGAGGATTTGACGGAGCGGCGCGACCGCATGGCGAAGGAGTTGGACGTGTACCAGACGCGGGCGTGGGAGGCCGAGCACTTCGTGCGTAGCTTCCGCCTCATGATCGAGCATGCGCTCGAGCGGGAAGATCGCGACGAGATTCAACGCCTGCACCGCATCTGCACGCGGCCGGCGCATGCGTGCGGGGAGGATTCGCTGTTGGCCGCGGCCGAGGCGGTCGTCGAGCGCTGGGATACCCCGCTATGGAAGGATGCGCCGGCGACGGCCGGGTACATCAACGCGCTGCGCGCCGCGGTCGAGGCGAGGAAGGCGGGTGCTGCGTGAAGCCACACCTCCTGCTCTGGCAGGATGTTTTGCCGACCGAGAGCCGAGGGTTCCTCGGGCACAACGGGTTCGGGCCGATGAACAACGGGGCGGCCCCCGCGTTCATGGCGCTTGTGATCGAAGGCGGATCGGTCCGTTTGACCAGTGTTTTCTTCGGAGAGGAGCGACTGGCGACCATGGAGGAGGCGAAGGCCCGCGCGGAGATGCTCATCCGATCATGGGCGCGCACGAATGGCCGCAACCTGGTCGAATATGTTCTGGAAGACTTCAGAACTTTGCCCGATAGCCGCCAGTACGAGCCAGAGAAACTCATCGTGCCCAAGGACACGATCTACGCGGCGGAGAGCGCACTGAAGGCTGGTATCGGGTACACGAAGAGCGTGGCCGCGATGCTCAATGAGATCCCGGTGCCGACGTACCTGGACGACCGCATGCTTGACATGCTCGGCACCGACATCCGGAACATGGAGATAGCGCTCGAGGCGATCAAGAAGGCCGCGGCATCTGACCGGATCGGGTGATTTGCGCCGGGCCGCAGCCCCACCGGGGACCACCTTCACAATTCGCCTAGCGGGTTGCGGGTGCCACAAGCGAACCGTTCTTTCCTGTGGCCCGGCGCTTCTTCTCGAGCTTCGTAACGACCCCGGCATCACGCCGGGGCTTTCTCTTTTCCAGGCGGCGGAGGAGCGCGCCGAAGCCGACGAGATCAACCACGCGAGGGTCGCTCGCGCTGGCAGCGGGGGCCACGACAATCAAACGGCGTCGCCGATGGAACATGGTCGCCACCCGTTCTCCGGCCGGTGGATCGAAAGCGATGAAGACGTAACGTCCTGAGATTCTGAAGTCAGTACGGTAATGACCACAAATAGGATACTCCTCGAAGGGGAGTCCGGACGCCATGATCAGCGCTCGGACAGAGAGGAACAGCTCGATCATGTTCGTTCGGGTCTCGAGTATCCACTCGCTGATGAGAGCGAGTCGGACGAGTCGCTCGATCGAGCCGGAGAGGCCATCGATCCCGCGCGCGCGGCCAAACTCCGATACCCGCTCAACCACCTCCGGATCGATGGTGATGGTGTGCCGCTGCTTCGCCGCGTTGCCTAGACGCTTTCGCCCCATGCGCAAGTTGACCACGGCCGGACCCTCCCGGCAATTCCCATATGATGGAAATAAAGTCTGAAAACATCATACTTTTTTATTGAGAACTAACGGGGATTTCGCCTCCCTCGCGACCGCAAAATTCCCCCGAATGACACCACCAGACATCACAGAAACGCGCGGTCGCAAGCCGATCGCGCCAGAGAAGAAACGCGAGCCGGCGTGCTACACGCTGCCGTCCAGGAAGAAGTCCGCAGTTGAGGCGGCGGCCGCGAAGATCGGAGTACCGGCAAGCCGGTTCATCGAGTTCGCTGTCGATGTTGCGCTCAACTCGTCGAGCGACCCGAAGTATCGCGCCGCGGTGCTCGCTGCGGCGAAGCGGACGTGAAGACGATCACCACAGTCGAGGCCGGGTACTTTCGCGGCGACCTGTCCGCGGCACGCTACCTGGCGATGAGCCGAAAGACCTTCGCGAAACTCATGCGAGGACCCGGTGCGCCTCGGCCTGCGATCCGTGGCGGCTTCCGCTACTGGTCGAAGGCCGCGCTCGACGAGTACATGACTGAGAGCAGGGGGACGGCCTACACCGTCCGCCCTGCACTGGTTTCCCAGAACAAAGCGCGGGCGACCCGCGCAGCAACAGGCATCAACAACACACAACACACCCCCGAAAATGAGTGACCAACTCGTAGCAGTGCAACGCGATGTGAAAGCCTGGCTCCAAAAGCCGGAAGTCGTCGCCTCGATCACCGCCGCCCTCCCGCGGCACATGGACGGAGAGAAGTTCGCGAAGATCGCGCTGACAGCGATAAACAAGAATCCCAAGCTGCTGGAGTGCACGCGCGAGAGCCTGATGCTCGCGATGCTCCAGAGCGCCGCCCTCGGGCTCGAACCGAACGGCCGGGACGCGCACCTGATCCCCTACGGGAACGTGTGCCAGTTCCAGCTCGACTACAAGGGCATCGTGCAGCTGGTCCGCCGCTCGGGCGAGATCGCCGACATCCACTGCGATGTGGTGCGCCGTGGAGACCTCTTCACCTACAAGTTCGGCAAGGTAGTCGACCATGTGCCGTGGTTTCTCCGTGACGACGCGAAGAAGCCGGCGACGGCCGGCGAGATCTATGCGATCTACTCCCGCGTGGAGATGAAGGACGGCGGGATCGCCTGCGACGTGATGAGCGTCGAGGAGGTCAATCAGATCCGCGACGGGCGCTCGCAGGGCTACAAGTCCGCGAAGAAGTACGGCAAGTCGCATCCGTGGGACTACGAGGAGCAGGGCGGAAGCTACTGCGAGATGGCGAAGAAGACCGTGTTCAAGCGCCACAGCAAATGGCTGCCGATCAGCTCCGAGCTGGCCGAGGCGCTGACCAAGGAGGACGAGGCCGACGACGCGCTGGTGATCGACGCCGGCGAGATGGGCAAGTCCCTCGAGGAAGCCGTGTCGCGTCCGAAGCCGCCGCCGCGCGCCAAGGGTGTGGCCGCGATGAAGAACGTGACGCCCGAGGCGCCGAAGCAGGAAGCCGCTCCTGCCGCCACCGAGCAAGCTCCGGCCCAGGCCCCCGTGCCCGTGCAGGAGCCAGCGAAGGAAGACCCCAAGAAGGAAGAGGCCGCACCGCCGCCGGCCCCGGCCGCCGAGAAGGAGTGGGCGACGCATGAGCTCACCGCCTTCCGCGACATCAAGGCGAAGAAGCCGGATGGCGCGGAGACGACGATCACAGCCTGTGAGCTGAAGAACGTCGACGACGGAAAGGCGCTCACCGCCTACTGGGAGCACGGCCGCGACAAGCTGCCGGACCCCGGCTGGGTCGCGGTGAAGATCGAGCAGCGCCCGCACTCCACGAAGCCGGGTGTCACCGTTCCGTTCATCGCCTCGATCGCCGCAGCCTCGGCACCGGAGATCTGAGCCATGCGCACCATCACCGACCACCAAGTAAACGGGCTCAACGAGGCCCTCAGTATCACCGCCATCGACAAGCCCGGCCCGGGCGGGGCGAACCACAAGTACGCCATCGAGCTCTCGCCGCCTGGCCGGCCAACCCAATCGTGTGCCGTGCTCTCGTTCCAGAACGGGCCGATTGCGTCGCCGGCCGACATGAACGGGATCACCGGAGAGGCGATCATCGCCGTGGCGATCGACCGCCTGCGCGGCTTCCAGTTCACGCGGGACGAGGCGGGCAACTACACCAAGGCGCCCGGCCCGTTCGCCTGTCGGGAGAACGCGATCGCGCTCACCAAGCTCGAGGAGGCGCTCATGTGGCTCCAGAAGCGGACACTCGACCGCGTGCGCCGCGGGGTGGAAGGGACGAATCAGAAATGAAGGCCTCCACCATCTTCGTGTTCCACGAGTTCCGTGTGATCAATGGGGATACCCCTCTCTTCGTCTATCGCGAAGCCTTCGCCTACGCCCTGGTCGGGCTCCCGTCATGAAGCCCGAGATCCGCGTCTCCTCCCTGAACTGGCTGCTCTCCTGCCACGGCGCTCGGACGCTCGTGCCGATTGCCATCGCGCGGGGGCTGGCGGCCAACGAGGAGACGGAGATTACTCGCTCGGGCACGATGATCCACTACCGCGGCGCCCAGCGGCTCATTGCCGCCGGCGCCGTCGGTACGGTGGACACGCCGCCCGACGCCGACATCTGGCAGCCGGACCCGTTCGAGAAGTTCATCGAGGACTACTGGGTGGACACGATCCTTGCAGTCACGCCGCCCGATTGGGCCATGGAGGTGGAGGCGTCGCTCGAGTGGGACACGCCGGACTTCCGGCTCACCGGGCACCTCGATCTCTTCGCGATAAACGCCGATGCCACCGAGGCGGAGATCGACGACCTCAAGGCTGGGTATATCCCGGTCGACGCTGCCGACTGCAACTGGCAGCTCACCGGATACCTCGTGCTGCTGCTCCTGGTCTATCCGACGCTGCGCCGGGTGAAGCTGCGCATCGTCCAGCCGCGCAACAACCCGGATGACGGGTTCGAGCGCGTGACCGAAGTGACCGTGGAAATCAACGACGACAGCGTGATCAACTTCCTGAAGGGGAAGATCAAGGAGGCGCTGGCCGACCAAATGACACTCGAGACGGGCAAACAGTGCCGCTACTGCCCGGCCGCTCTCATCTGCGCGGCGCAGGAAGAACTCAGGAAGGAAATGAAGATCCAACTCACCGAAGGCGACATCGCCGCCATCGCGGCGGCCAGCAACGACGAGACGCTCGGCCGCTGGGCACGCGACTCCAAGATCCTGTCCGCGCCGATGGAGAAGGCGAGGGCACTGCTGAAGGCTCGGCTGGAAGAGAAGAAGGAGATCGTGCTCGAGGACGGCACCCGCCTGTTTCTCAAGGGCGGATTCGGACCGCGCAAGATCACCGACGTGCCAGCCGCGCTCGACAAGGCGAAGCGTGTGGTGCCGGAGGACGAGCTGTTCAGCGAGTGCGTGAAGTTCTCGCTCACCTCGTTCACGGATCTGGTCGCGAAGCGGCTCAGCCTGCCGAAGACATCGAAGAAGGGGACCAGCGCCGAGAGCTGGGTCGCCACGAACTTCGACAGCCTGACGACTCGGGAGGTGACCAAGACGCTCGTCGTCGTCTAGCAACAGGGATCAACAGCGATGCCAGCAATTCACGTTACCCTTCACGGCGACCCGATCGGGAAGCCCCGCATGACCCAGGCCGACAAATGGCGCCGGCGTCCGTGCGTGCTCGCGTACCGCGCCTGGGCAGACAAGGCCCGGTACGCGGTGCGCGCGGCGCCGGCCTCCATCGGGGTTCAGGTCGATGGCCAGTTCCCGGCCGGACTCTATGACGTTTCGTGGATGGCGTTCATCGCGATGCCCGAGTCCTGGTCGAAGAAGAAAAAGGCCGCGCTGCGCGGGAAGCCGCACTTCGGGAAGCCGGACCGCGACAACATCGACAAGGCGATCCTCGACGCGCTCTTTCCGGACGACCGTGGCGTGACGTCTGGCGCGCTGCACAAGTTCTGGGACGACGGGCTGGGCCCGCGCATCGAGCTCGTCGTCACCAAGCTGGAAGGGGTGATGCCGTGAGCGACCTCGAGCAACAGGCACAGGAGCCAATTGACTCCGAGGATCGTCTGCGCGGCAAGCCGACGACAGGCACGCCGAATTACCCCTTCTTTTCCGAGGCGCCCTTCCGCTTAACCACGGAACAAATTGAGGGGTTAGCTGCGCAGGGCATGAAGTTCGACGCCGGCAAGCCGATGGCCGGCCTGATGGCGTCGGACTTCGCGAACGCGCTGCTCGCGGTGTCGGAGGTCACGACTTTCGGTGCCAAGAAGTACGCGCCGCGCAGTTGGATGACGGTGCCGAACGCTCGCGACCGCTACAATGACGCGCTCCACCGCCACCTGTTGATGGCGGCGGCCGGCGAGAAGCAGGACCAGGAGAGCAAGTTGCTGCACGCAGCCCATGTCGCGTGGAACGCGCTCGCTCTGCTCGAACTCGAGATCCGGAAATGAGCGAGGTCTCCAAACGCATCGCCAACTGGCTGTGGCGCGACATCGCACTGCGATCCGGCTTCCGTGAGGTAGTCGACGCGATCCCGCATGGGGGACAGACCCTCATCATCGACTACTGGACGCAGCGGATCGAGGAGGAGATAGGGGACAATCGGTTCATCGCTGCGCTCACGGAGATCCGCGACGCCGACTACCGTGGGAACCGGCACGAGTCATCCTACGTCGCGGCGCGCGCGCTCGGTCCGCGGGGTGACGCGGTAGCCGCAGCCACCGGCGTTACGCAGTACGGCGCCGCCGACGGCCTGCACGTCGTCCAGCAGGATCTGTTCGCACCAGCCAAGCCGACCGCGCCGGCGCCAACCGAGGAGTTCGCTGACATATGAAGCGCGTTTGGCCGAAGTACCGAGGCGACGGCGTTATCACCGAAGCCACCCGCCGCGCCGCCGCCGAGTTGGCGCACCGTACCAGCAACAAGAATGCAGCCCGCGTCTATGGCGTGGCCTGCACGACGGTCGGGAACTGGGTGCGCGCGTTCGGATTCCCACCTCCAGGTTTGCGCGGCGCGGACCGGCACGAAGACATTGCCCGCTGGCGCGCGGAGGGGCTCCCGGTCGTTCCTCGGCGCGGATATGCCCCGCCTCCGCTGCGCCCGAAGCTGACCAAAGAGCAAATCAACTTCCGCGCGAACTACGCCAGGCGGCAGAAGAGGGCGGTCCAAGCCGAGGAGATCGCAGCATGATCCTCGAGTTCGACGATCCGCTCGCCGTCGTGCAACCGCCGCCGGCGCCCAATGGGATGCAGATGCGCCAGTACCAGCGCGAGTGCATCGACGCCGTGCTGGCCGGCTGGGTTGAATACAAGCGGCAACTCGCCGTGCTGGCCACCGGATGCCACGCAGCCGGCACCCCGATCATGCTGGCAGACGGGCGGACGAAGCTGGTGGAGGACATCGTGGTTGGCGACTCCCTGATGGGATGGGACAATACGCCGCGGAGGGTGCTCAGTCTTGCGCGTGGGCGGCAGGAGATGGCTCGGATTGTTCCGGTGAAGGGCGAGCCGTTCGTGGTGAATCTCGACCACATCCTCACCCTCGTCAGGACGCAGCGTTCTGCCGACTTGAAGTACCCTTCTTATGGGAGCGCGACAGTGGATGTTTCTGTTCGCGAATGGCTGGGGTGGAGCAAGACAGGAAAGCATCTACACAAACTTCTACGCAAAGGGATCGATCTGCCGCAGAGTGCTCCAACAATCTCCCCCTACTTCATGGGCGTGTTTCTGGGCGATGGACACTGCAAGCAGTACAAGTCATCCCGGTGGACAACGACCATCCCGGTGATGGTCACTACTGGAGATCAGGAGATCATCAGTGCTTGTATGGCCGAGGCTGAACGGTGGGCATGCGGAGTTCGGATGGCTCCGAACTCGAAGAACTCGGTGAACGTGTTTATCGGCGCGAGCAAACCCCGAGGGAGAGACAACAAAAACCCACTTTCGCAGGAGTTGGTGAGACTCGGTGTTGCTGTCGATGGTGGCGTGAAGTTCGTCCCAGATGAGTACAGAATCACCGATAGGGAGACCCGGCTGAGCGTCTTGGCTGGGTTGCTCGACACCGATGGGCACTTGAGTGCCAACGGCATCTTCGACTATATCAGCCAGTCGAAGCG
>CAYNHA010000069.1:0-3197 GCA_964397035.1 uncultured Verrucomicrobiota bacterium | reverse complement strand
CCAGGAGTTTGCCAAAGCGCTCGATGGCGGCGAACAAGCGCGGAATGAAGAATCCCGACACCAGCACCACGGTGGCCAGGCACCAAGCGATGATTCCCATGACGTGTTTTCCGAGTTTCCAGAAAAGAAAAGCGCCAATGGTGGCCATGAGAATGGACTGGACCAGCACGGCGACTTTGGAAGGAGACTTCGCATGGGAAACGACCTCTCCGGAGGCCTTTTTGCGCCAGGGCCAGGCCACGGATATAACGGATGGATTCACGATGATGGTTTCCTTGTCTTTGAGGTGTTGCACATCAGGGAGCCGGCAACAGTTGGGCCAGTTGGGCGAACTTCCGGTCTTCCTCAGTTCCCTCGGGGAGCCGGAGTTTCACTTCCTGCGGATCCACGGTTGGTAGCATGGAATCCTGAAGCAGGAAGGAAAGGATGGCGGTTGCGGTGTATTGCGCGCCGGGGGTGTCGGGGTGGAGGTAGTCGAAGTAGATTCCTCTGTTTTCCTGCCGTTGATAGGCGCGGAAATCCTCCAGCAGGTCATGCACGCGGAAGGCTCGTTTTTCGCACAGTTCGGCGATTAGGCGATGGGTTTCGGCCAGGGGATAGGGATCGAGGTTGTTCGTCACCGGGAAGATGAAGACGCAGACGGGAACATGGCTTTTGGCGCAGGCGGCGGCCAGGTCGTCCAGTGAACGTTCCAGATTCCGCCGACCATCGCCTCCCTCGTGCAGAGCCGAAAAGTAGGAGGCGTAATTGTGGCTTTGCAGGGCGGCATTTTCAGGATCCGCGCGGGCGAACACATGGTCACCCACGGCTTTTCCCTGGGGCGCGGAGCGGTGAAGAATATAGCTGGCGAGGCGGAAAACCCGGGAATGCTTCATCAGAAACGAATGAGTCTGGGAGGAGTAGTAGTGGCGCTGGGCATTGGTCATTTCCGCCAGGATTTTGAGGAACTCCAGACTGGTTTCCTGGGGGTCGTTCAGGCAGTAGCCATAGAGCACGAGGTCCGGTTGAAAGGGCAGGACTTTTTGCTTCGCGGTTTCGACAATCTCCGCGGCATCATAGCCCGGCACACCGAAATTCAGGACTTCGAAACGGGTTTTGGAATTGGAACAGAACGTGTTCAGCAGCGTTTCCAGGCGCTTGGGGTAGGAGTTGGTGGAGGGGTCGATGCCGAAACCGTACGTGACGGAATCGCCAATGCAGGCAATGCGGAACGTGCCATCGGGCTTGACGGCGGAAAATTCGCGGTCGCGCATGCCGCGACTGTTGATCACGGTTTCGCCGTCGGGCGTTCCGGGGGCCAGTTCGTAGCGCAACTGGAGGTTCTCGGAGAGGCGGTAGTTTCCGTGGTTGACGGCCATGATTTTGGGTCCGATGTCCAACACGCGCACGGCGGCCTCGGCCAATCCCAGGCAGAGCAGGGTGGTGAGGATCGACAGACAAGCAGCCCCCAGCAGGGGTTTCATCCGTTGAGCTAGAATTTTCACGGGGGCGGAAATTGCCAAAAGCAGGGGAGAAGCGCAATCACGAAACGAAACCGGTTTGGATGGTGGCCTGTTGCGGGAAAGCAAGAGACCACCCGTTGCCGGGTGGCCTTGGGAAGCAGGAACGGGGACGGAAGACTAGAGCTTCACCCCGGTGTAGGGAACGTGCTTGTAGGGAGAGTGCCAGTACTCGACAAAGTCCAGGGCCATGGTGCCGCCCGAAAGGGTGGCGACGATTTCGCCGGTGCCTGTGCCGGGGTTGACCATGGGGCCGGCGGCGGTGTCGCCGTCGACGGTGTAGGTGCCGAAGCAACGGCGGGCGCTGCCATCGGCCGTGTCGGAGATGACCCAGGAATTATCGGCATTGAAGATGATGTACCAGGAGACGGCCCCGCCGCTGGAAAGTGCCCAGGTGCCGACGAACTTGCTGTTGTCGCCGGAACCGGAATCGCCGCTGTCGCCATCCGAGCCGCCGCCGCAGCCGGCGAGCGCGAGGGGGAGTACAAGAGCCAGCAGAGCCATGCAGAGAAGCTTCTTCATTGTGTTTCCTTGGTGTGGGGTTGTGAAAGAATCGTCGCGAGCGTGTAGCAAAGGGGTGTTTGGATCGTCAACGGAAAAACCTTAATCCAATGGACTCCGGAATGTTTTCATGACGGGCATGTGCTGCATGTTGTCGACGGAGTCCTGCATCTTGGCGGGGGGGGGAGGGAGTCCAGAGTGTGGAATCGAAGACGAGTCCGTCGGGAAAATCGAGTCCGCCCAACACGGTGGGGAGATGGAACGGGGCGAGGGCGGGATTCGGGAGCACATAGTCGTAGGGGCGGTTTCGGTTGGCATTGGTGTTTTTGTTGCCGTTTTGGTCGGCGGGCTGGTGGTCATCCCGGAACCAGGTGGTGAGGATGTCCAGCGCTTCCGAATGGCGAGTGGAGATGTTGAAGTCGCCGCACAGGACGACATAATCGTTTTCGGGGAATGTGCTCCGAATAAGCTGGAGCAGGTGGCGGGCCTCGGGGGCGCGACGGTCGGCATGCCGCTGGAGCAGATGGACACTGACGACATGCAGGGGCTTGGAGCCGGGAATGGCGATGGTGGCCCAGGCGAAGCGGCGGTTGCCGACATAGGGGTCGTCCCATTCGCCGTGGGCCACGATGGGATAGCGGCTGAGGATGCCGTTGGGAAGGCTGGTGCCGCCGCTTTCGCGGGCGAAATAGAAAGGATTGCCGAAAATCCGCCGGGCCAGATCCTGCGAGGTGCCGTCCTTGTAGTTGAACTCCTGAATGCCCACGATGTCGGGCTTGAGCGCCTGGAGGATGCGGATGCCGGGGGCTTCGTAGGATTGGTTTGTGCTGTCGGACAGGTTGGCCGTGGCGATCGTGAGAGTGACCGAACGTCCGCCGGGAGCACCGAGGCAGAGGGAAAGTTGCAGGAGGCAGAGGAGGAAATATAAAAGGAATCTCATGGGATGGGCTGGAAGCAAGCGGTGAGGCTGAGTTCGCGTGAATGCTAGAGCAATTTGGCCAGGGCTTGGGCCAGGGGGTGGCTTGGGACGCACAAGCGGAGAAGTGGTCCATCCCGTTGCGTCCAGCCACCGGCGGCAAGGGTGGCCAGATGAAGGTGCAAGGGACTCGACGGAATCTTCATTTCCACTCTCAGGGTTGCTGCGGTGCAGGGAGAGGCGCACAACCGCTTGGCGATGGCGATTCTTCGCGGATGGGA
>CAYNHA010000068.1:0-7574 GCA_964397035.1 uncultured Verrucomicrobiota bacterium | reverse complement strand
GGATGATCTGGACAAGGGACACTTGTATGGTCTTTCGCTGGGCAAGGCGAAAAATCCACGGACGTGGGAACTGGGCTACAGCTATGCCGAGCTGGAGAAGGATGGCACGCTGGGCATGCTGACGGACTCGGACCGCTGGGGCGGCGGAACCGATGGCAAGAGCCATCGCGTGTACGGCAAGTACCAGATCATGAAAAACGTGCAGGCGGGGGCGACCTATCTCTTCGGCGAGAAGAAAATATCCGATGCCACGAAGACGACGGACTACGACCGCCTCCAGGTGGATCTGTCGGTCAATTTCTAGATCCGGAATGGCCGGACGGGGAAACGGATCTCCGTCCGGCTTACAGAAAACTAACAAGGGCGTCACAAACGGCTAACGCCGGGGTGGCCTACTAGCAAGAGTATCCATACCAAAAGGAATGAACATGAGAGCGATGAAGAAAGCGATGGCGGGTTGTGCGGCGCTGATGTGGATGGCAGGGATGGCGATGGCGGGGGAAGCCAATCAGATCGTGGTGGACGGGTCCACGACAGTGGGACCCATTGCCAAGGCGTTTGCGGAATACTACATGGGCAAGAATCCGGATGTGAACATTTCCGTCAGCGAGTCCGGAAGCGGCAACGGGGCGAAGAGCCTGGTGAATGCGGCGTGCGACGTGGCGACGATGTCTCGCCCCATGAAGAATTCCGAGAAGCAGGCGGCCCGGGATGCCGGGGTTCTGCCGATCGAGCATGCCATCGCCATGGATGGCATCGCGATGGTGGTTCACAACAGCAATCCGGTGGCGGACCTGACGCTGGAGCAAATCCGGGACATTTTCACGGGAAAAATCCGGCGCTGGAGCGAACTGGGAGGTCCTGACCAACCGATCGTGGCGATCAGCCGGGAGACGAACAGCGGGACCTATGAGTGCTTCGAGGTCATGGTGATGAACCAGGAGAAGATGGATGCGAAGGTCGAGTATGTGGGAAGCAATGGATCGATCCGGCAACGCGTGATGAGCACGCCCGGAGCCATCGGCTACGTGGGATTGGCCTTCACCGAGGGAGTCAAGACGGTGACGGTGAACGGAATCGAAGCGTCCTCCGAGACGGTGGTTGGCAAGGAATATCCGATCGCCCGCCCCTTGTTCATGTACACGAATGGCCGTCCCAAGGAGGGGTCGCCCTTGGCGGATTTCATCGGGCTGGCCGATACGGCGGAAGGCAAGCAGATCATCCAGGACGTGGGTTTTGTGGCGTTCCAATAAGGCATCATGGAACGATGGGATGAAGGGCGGCCGGGGAAGTCCCGGCCGCCGTTTCCCAGCATGAGAAATGAGATGGACATGACCCTTCAACCGAGGGAATCGCTGAAGTTGAGCCGCTGGAGCCAGCGGCGGCAGCGGTGGGGCGCGGTTGCGGGGGAAGGGTTCCTGCTGCTGGTGACCTCCCTTTCCGCGCTGTCGGTATTTGCGATTTTTTACTTCATCGCGAGGGATGCCATTCCGTTTTTCCGGCTGGAGGGATTCAGGGAGTTTTTCACGAGTTCGCGGTGGTATCCCGCGGCGTCCCAGCCGGAATTCGGGGCGCTGGCGATTTTCGCGGGAAGCGGCTTGGTGGCGCTGGGGGCGGCCCTGGTGGCGGTTCCGCTGGGAATCGCGGCGGCGGTCTGTCTGAGCGATGTGCTGCCCTTTTCGGCGCGGCAGGTCGTCAAGCCGGTGATCGAGATGCTGGCGGCGATTCCATCGGTGGCCTATGGGTTTTTCGCGCTGGTGGTGCTGGCCCCGTTGCTTCAGCGGAGCGGGGGGGCCTTGCTGGCGGGTTTCGTCTGGATCCTGGGCTTGCCTGCGGCCGCGTTGACCCTTTTTATTGTGTCCGACTTGGCCGCCACGCGGTTCCCGGAGCGGCTGCAGACGGTTGTGCGGTGGGTGTGCCGGGTTGCGCTGGGTGGTGGAGCGGTGGCGGGCCTTGGCGCCGCCGGGCGGGTGCTGCATGGATTGGAAATTTCCAGCGGAACCAACGCGCTGAACGTGTCGCTGGTGCTGGGCATCATGGCGTTGCCGACGGTGGTGAGCGTGTCGGAGGATGCGTTGCAGGCGGTGGGCCGGGAGTTGCGCGAGGGCAGCTATGCGCTGGGGGCGACGCGGGCGGAAACGGTGTTGCGGATTCTGCTGCCGGCGGCGCGCAGCGGCATCCTGGCGGCGGTGATCCTGGGGCTGATGCGGGCGATCGGCGAAACCATGGTGGTGTGGATGGCGTCGGGGAATGCCTCGCAGATTCCGGAGCCGTGGTACAACGTGCTGGAACCCGTGCGGACCCTGACCGCCACGATTGCGGGAGACATGGGCGAGGCCGACCACGTGACCGGCTCCTCGCGCTACCACGTGTTGTTTGCGATGGCGCTTTGCCTCCTTGCGGTTTCCTTCCTGTGCAACATGGGAAGCGAATGGGTGCTGCGGCGCACGCGCCGAAAGTCGGGGGGATGAACGCATGAACCTGCACACGCGCAACATTCTGGACCGCGCTTTCTCCGGAACGGGAGTGCTGGCGATTGCGCTCATGACGGCGGCTCTGCTTCTCCTGCTGGTTCCCCTGTTTTTGCGGGGATCGGCCGCCCTGGTCTTTCAGGGAACAGTGGAGCATCGGCGATTCCTGCTCGAAAAATTCGAGCGGGGGAACCGCGAGGAAGTGGAGGCGGAAATCCGCGCGGCCCGTGCGGCGCAGGAGCCGGTCTGGCGATGGCTCAAGGACTTCGAGCAACACCTGTCGGCAGGAGATGCGGCGGCCCGGACCCGGTATAGAAAGCCCGTGAAGGAATTGCGCCAGGCGATTCACTTCCTGCTGGGGCCGGAGCCGGGGAAGGCCCCGCCCCTGCTGATGCGGGATCAATACGGGCAGACCCGCATGGAGCTGGCGCAACGGGGCCTGGAGCGGGTGTTGTGGCGGGAGGAATGGGATTATTCCGATCCGGCGCGCGGGGGCGTGAGGGTCTTGAAATCCCGTGCGGCGGATTTCGCGGGTACGCCGCTGGAACCGCTGTTCCCTTATGTGGAGCGGAATGCGGAGAGCATGCTGCTGCCGCGCCGGACGGTCTATTGGGGATTCCTGACGGATGAATCGTTCGATTCGCATTTCTTTGGCGGAATCTGGCCGGAAATCCTCGGCACGCTCTATCTGACCCTCGGAACCCTGCTGCTGGCGGTGCCGATGGGGCTGATTGCGGCGATCTATTTGACGGAATATGCGCGCGAAACCCGATTTTTGGCTTTTCTCCGCACCTGCATCAACACCCTGGCCGGTGTGCCCAGCATCGTGTTCGGTCTGTTCGGGCTGGCGTTTTTCATCAACACCGCGCGGGTCTCGCCGTCGAAAAGCGTTCTGGCGGGATCGATGACGCTGGCGCTCATGATCCTGCCCACGGTGATCCGTGCCTCGGAGGAGGCCATCAAGGCCGTTCCGCGGACGTTCAAGGAAGCGGCGCTGAGCCTGGGCGCGGGACGCTGGCGCACGGTGTGCAGCGTCATTCTGCCGGCGGCCCTGCCGGGCGTGCTGACGGGCATCGTCATCAGCATGGGCCGGGCGGCTGGAGAGACGGCCCCCATCATCTTCACGGCTGCCGTCAGCGTGGGCAAGCCCCTGGCCCTCTGGCAAACCCTGACGCAACCCACGCCGGCGCTGTCTTGGAACATCTACAACCTGGCCACGGAGCACGAGGCGGTGGATTTGGTCCGGCACGTTCAATACGGACTGGTGCTGACACTGGTCTGCCTGGTGCTGGTGCTGAACCTGCTGGCCATTGTCCTGCGGGCGCGCATTGCGCGGAAGATGAGGAGTTGAAAATGAGAATGGGCACGGTAGCAGGTAGTTTCGGTACCGATTCCTCCACCACGGCGGAGGCGGCCATGGGCGCGGTGGCGGGCGGCGACGGGCTGGATCTCCATTCGGTGGAGGCCCGGGATTTTTCCGTGTTCTACCGCGAGAAGGAAGCCGTGAAGAAAGTGGGATTACGGATTCCGTCGGGGCAGGTCACCGCCATCATTGGGCCGAGCGGATGCGGAAAAAGCACTTTGCTGCGAGCGATGAACCGGATGAACGATCTGGTCCCGGGATGCCGCACCGGCGGAGAGCTGTTCTTCCGGGGGCAGGACATCTACAGCCCGGAGGTGGATGTGGTGGCGTTGCGGCGCCGGGTGGGCATGGTGTTCCAGAAGCCCAATCCGTTTCCGAAATCGGTGTTCGACAACGTGGCCTACGGTCCGCGACTGCACGGGAATCCCCGGCGCGGCGAACTGGAAGACGTGGTCGAAAAGAGTCTGGTGGCCGCCTCGCTCTGGGACGAAGTGAAGGATCGCCTGAAGGAGAGCGCCATGGGGCTGTCGGGCGGCCAGCAGCAGCGCCTCTGCATCGCACGGGCGCTGGCGGTGGATCCGGAAATCCTGCTGATGGATGAGCCCACCTCGGCGCTCGATCCGCGGGCCACGCTCCGCATCGAGGATTTGATGGACGAACTGCGGGGACGCTATACCCTCATCGTGGTGACTCACAACATGCAGCAGGCCGCACGGGTGTCGGACATGACGGCATTCATGTACGAGGGCGTTCTGGTGGAGTTTGGAGCCACGCAGGGATTGTTCACCAAACCCCGCGAAAAGCAGACCCAAGACTACAT
Source organism: uncultured Verrucomicrobiota bacterium (assembly GCA_964397035.1). GTDB lineage: Bacteria > Verrucomicrobiota > Kiritimatiellia > CAIQIC01 > Lenti-01 > Lenti-01. The sequence goes on along the minus strand of CAYNHA010000068.1, from coordinate 2,920 downwards.
CACCGGACGTTTTGGATAAGGAGGACGCCATGCGCATCCATTTGCAACGCGACATTGAAAAACTGAAGCGCCGCCTGCTTGTGCTGAGTACGGAGGTGGAGGAGGCCGTCCGCCAATCCATCCGCGCGCTGGCCGAGCGCGACGTGGCCCTGGCGCGGCAGGTGGTCGAGCGGGAGATCCAGACCAACACCATGGAAGTGGATGTGGAGGAGGATTGCCTGAAAATCCTCGCCCTGCACCAGCCCGTGGCCGGCGACCTCCGCTACATCATCGCCGTGCTGAAAATGGACCGGGACCTGGAGAGGATCGCCGATCTGGCCGCGCATATCGCGGAGAGGGGGCTGGCGCTGTTCGAGCTTCCTTCGCTGGACATTCCCTTTCGGCTGGATGAAATGGGTACGAAGGTGCAGGCCATGCTGAAGAAGGCCCTCGACGCGTTCGTGAGTCTGAATACCGAGGCCGCCCATGAGGTGTGCGCCATGGATGGTGAGATCAATGCCATCAAGAAGGACACCTTCCGCCAGGTGCGCCAAGCCGTGATGGAGGTTCCGCAGAAGTTCGATCCGCTCATGCAGGTGATGCACATTTCACGCCATTTGGAGCGCATTGCCGACCATGCCACCAACATCGCCGAAGATCTGATCTATCTCGTGGAAGGCCGGATCGTGAGACATACGCCGGAAGTGGCCGGTTTGCCGGCGGGAAAATAAGGAACGCACATGAAAAACGAGACGTCGAAAGACAAGGCGGCGAAAACCGACTCCGCTCTTCAAGCCGCCGAACGCAAGCTGGAGCAGGCGCAGGGACGGCTGCTGGAGGCCGAAAACCAGGCGAACGTTCTTCGCCAAAACCTCAAGGTCATCAAGCGGGACTACAAGCTGGCCAAGAAGTCCAAGCGGCAGGCCAAGCGCCGCCTGGCTTCGGCCCGGCGCACGCTGAAGGAAGTCCAGGCCAAGGCGGAAAAAGCCACGGCCAAGAAGAAGGATTAGGCCCTGATGGGCGCATCTTCGTTTCACTGATCTGTTGCGCATCCCTCCACCGGTTCCGGGTGGGGGTCGACCGCTGGGTGAGCCGCAACCGAATGAATCAGAAATCAATCAAGCAGCCGAAGATTTCTCACACAGAGTCACAGAGGAGTCCTCCGTGAACCTCCGTGCCCTCTGTGAGAAACGGAAGGAATGTGCCTGGGGCTGATCAGGATTTCCTCACCGGCAGGAGAGCCACGCCGATGAGAAGGCTGCCGGCCAGCAGCGTATAGAGCCCCGTCGTCTCCTTGAAAACGAGCAGCGAAACGGCGACGCCCAGCGGAATCTTGAGATTGTTCATGACCGCCAGTTGTCCGGCGGAGACGAGGCGTGCACCCCGGTTCCACAGGAAGAAGCAGATTCCGGAGGCGACGAGGCCGAGATAGAGGAGGATTCCCCATTGCTCCGGCGTCGGGGTGGGGGGCTGTGCCGCCAGCGCCAGCGGCAGGGCGAGGGGAGTCAGGATGACGAACCCGCCGAAATGCAGCCAGAAGAAGACGCGGTGGTCGGGGATGGGCACGGACAGGCGGTTCATGATGCCGCGGTAGGCAAGCTGGCCCGCCGCAAAGCAGAGGTTCGAGATCTGCACCAGCAGAAAGCCGAAGAAGGGGGCGGCCGTTTCCATTTCCGCCCACTTGATCCAGGCCGCGCCGCCCACGGCCAGCGAGGCGGCGATCAAGTTGCGGGGGCGGAAAGATTTTCCGAAAAGGTCGCTCAGGGCTGCGACAAAAATGGGCGTCATGACGGTGAAGAGTGCGACCTCGTGCGACTTGAGATAGCGGAAGCTGGTCATGTAGGCCAGATACATCAGGCCAAACTGGAGCGCGCCCGCGGCAAACAGCGCCAGCGCGGTTTTCCACGGCACGCGTCGCACGAACGGCAGAAACACCGCCGCCGAAAGCGCCAGACGGATCCACGCCAGCCACGCGGGCGGCAGATTCCCGAGCTTGCTGCCGATGAGGCCGAACGAGAAGGCCCACACAATCGAGACAATGCATAAGTAGATCATGGTGGGGCACATGCTTGCCTGATCGCCGCGAAAAAGCAAAGCTTCTCCGTGCTAAAAAACAGATTGCCCGCCGTTGCAATGAAAACCAGTGAAATATGAAGCTGGCAACGTCAGGTGCCGAATCCACCCCAGCGGCTCCTAATTTCACTGAATGCAATAAGGCCAAGCCGTATTGCACGATGAGGCGGTATCGTGCAATAAGAATGCGGATGATGTGCTGCCAAGAACGGCAGGAGTGAAACTACGAAACACGCGAATCACGCGAAAGAAAACCGGAACAACCGTAAAGGGGATGTAAACGGGTCGCTTTCATATTGTAACTATTGAGGCCCTTGCAAAACTCCTGGCGGAGTTTGTGCAAGAAGTAGTGGGTGAAGATGGAAAAGAAACAGCCGTTTATCCCGCAGAGTCTGGCCGTACTCCTCCTCCGGTTTCGAGCCGGAAGGATATGGAGAATCCAAAGCGGAGAGAGGGAATCGGAAAGTATCAATCTGTGAAACGTAACGGGATCACTTTCATAATTCTAGTACTTGCAGGGACTTCAAGGGAAGAGAGGGGGTGCTTGCCAGTTTGGCAGAGCATGGCAGGTCCAAATGCTAGACTTGGTTTGCTGGGCCAAAGAGAATTCCCTGCCCTCCCCAGACGCAAGTGCCCTGCAAAAGTGGCCACTAAGTGGCCACTTGGCACTTTGTAGAGGGTAAAAACAAGAACCCCTCAACATCGATTCTGACCAATGTTTACGGGGCTTTGGAGGGTGGTGGCCCCTGTTTAAGTCACTCGATGCCAAGTTGTCTATCGTATAGCCTGACATCCATCAAGCCCCCCTTGCGCCGCCGCTACGCGGCCCCCCTTTGCGCGGCTTCCCCCCCATATGCGCGGCGCTGCC
>CAYNHA010000067.1:0-6021 GCA_964397035.1 uncultured Verrucomicrobiota bacterium | reverse complement strand
GCGGTGCGGCCCAGGGGCTGGTTCATGTCGGTGAGCAGGGCCACCATGCCCTTGTTCATGGCCTTGCCGACGCGCACCATGGATTTGGCCAGGGCCGTGGCATCCTCGATGGTGCGCATGAAGGCTCCCGAGCCCCACTTCACATCGAGCACGAGCGAGTCGATGCCTTCCGCCATTTTCTTGCACATGATGGAGGCGGTGATGAGAGCGATGGAGGCCACCGTGCCGGTGACATCGCGCAGGGCATAGAGCTTTTTGTCGGCGGGCGCGATCTGGGCGGTTTGACCGATCAGGGAGAAGCCGCACTTGTGGATGGTGGAAATGAATTCCGACTCCGACAAATCCGTCCGGAATCCCGGAATGGAGGCCAGCTTGTCGAGGGTTCCGCCCGTGATGCCCAGGCCGCGGCCCGAGATCATCGGGATGGCAAGACCGGCGCAAGCGGCGAGGGGGGCCAGGATGAGAGAAACCTTGTCGCCGATGCCGCCGGTGGAATGCTTGTCCACCTTGGGCAGCTTGATCGACGACGTGTCGACCATCGAACCCGAGCGCATCATGGTATCGGTGAGCGTGGCGATTTCCTCGGGCGTCATGCCCTTGAGGTAGATGGCCATGGCCATCGCCGACATTTGATAATCCGGAATGGTGCCAGCCGTGAAGCCGTTGATGAAGAAACGGATTTCCTCATCCGACAGGACATGCCCATCGCGTTTTTTTTCAATGATCCATTGAGGAACCATATGTGTCTCCTAGGGTGAACTTCGATCAAAATACAAAACAGACTGAACAAGAACCGCAAATGGACACAAATGGACGCATATATGAGTTGGAAATCAAAACCATTTGCGTCTATTCGCGTTCATTTGCGGTTTACTCGTCGGCTTTACACAAACGAGGCTCCGCGCGGAATGGCGGGGATGGAAAAGAAAGAAGCCAGGGACTGGGCGATGTCGTAGAATCCGCGGCGGATGCCGAGAGAAACGCCAGGCTGACCGGGGCGATAGACGAGGAGGGGCACATACTCGCGCGTGTGGTCGGTGCCCTTGAAGGTCGGGTCGTTGCCGTGGTCGGCAGTGAGAATGAGCATGTCGTCCGCGCCCAGCAGGGGCAGGTAGTTCGCCAGCCACGCATCGGTCAATTCCAGACTCTTGGCATAGCCCTTGGCGTCGCGGCGATGTCCATAGACCATGTCGTAGTCGATGAAGTTGGCCATGATGAGCCCGGAGGTTTTTTCCTTCGTCCATTTTTCGACGAGCGCCTGGGAGTCGGCGTTGTTGCCGGTGTGAATGGATTCCGTGATGCCGCGGTGGCAATAGATGTCCTCGATTTTGCCAACGGCATAGACGGGGATATTCCGGGCGACCAGGCGCTCCAGAATGGTTTTCTCGTCGGGCAGGTAGGCGAAATCCTTGCGGTTTTCCGTTCGCTTGAATGCGCCGGGTTTGCCCACGAAGGGACGGGCGATGACGCGGCCGACGCGCAGGGGGTCGCATAGGCGGCGGGCGATTTCGCAATAGCGGTACAATTCGGGAACCGGAACGGTTTCTTCGTGCGCGGCAATTTGGAACACGCTGTCGGCGGAGGTGTAGCAGATGAGTGCGCCGGATTTCATGTGCTCCGCGCCGAGTTCGTCGATGATGGCCGTTCCGCTGGCGGCCTTGTTGCCGATCAATTTTCGGCCGGTCTCTTTTTCAAAAGTGGCGATGAAATCCTTGGGGAAGGAATTCACGGGAGGGAAGCCATGGAAGCCGGGATCCACTTCCAGACCCGCGATTTCCCAGTGGCCGGTGATGGTGTCCTTTCCGTCGGACATTTCGCGCATGGCGCCATAGGAAGCCGTGGGCAGTTTTTCAGAGGGGACGCCATCGATTTTCTCTTTTGGAACGTGGGGGAGAAGGCCGGGGATGTTTCCAAGACCCATGGCTTGCAAGGTGGGGACGCGAAGACCGCCATTGGCAGCGGCCAGATGAGAAAGGGTGGAAGCTCCGGAATCGCCATATTCGGCGGCATCGGGTGCGCTGCCAATGCCCACGGAATCCAGAATGATCAGGATGGCTTTCATCTGTTGACCTGCTTTCTTTTCCGCGCTGTGCGCGGGTGGTTGTTCATTCGGTTTGTTCTATCCAAAAAGTGAACCCCGTGGGGTCACGGGGTTTTGGTTTCGCTGATTTCGTCCACGATACCCACAATCACACTTCGAACCGGCCCGTCTGCGGACTGCAAGACTTGCCGCGCTCCTGTTCCTTCGTCGAGAATCAGTACGGTTTCCCCGGGGCCTGCCCCGGCATGATCCACCGCCACCAGGTATCCGGAAGCGGGGGTTCCATTGGGTTCGATTTTTTCCACCATCAGCAACGGCTTCCCGCCGTAAAACGGGTGGTGGATGGTGGAGTGGAGGTTGCCGATGACTTTGCCGATGATCATTCGGGACCGCCTTTCCATTTTGGAGCCTCGACTCCGTCGACAATGCCGACGATGGCATGATCGACCGGAACAAACACGGGGTTGAGCGTCATGGCGGCCTCGCGGCCTCCCTCGTAATAGATCAGTTCGCCGGGGCCTGCCATGCGGGTGCCGTCGGCGCAGACGATGGGAGAACCTTTCTCTGCGCCATCCTTCGCAAGCGGCTGAACCAGCAAAAAGGGCACACCTGTGAGGCCCTCATAGACCTGAGTGGCGACCACGGTTCCAATGACTTTTCCTACAAGCATGGCGGGTTCCTTGACGCGCGCTAGGACGCGGTTTCTCCTTCGAGGGCGAGGGGTTTGGCAAGATCGAAACGGGTGGAAATGGAAATCTGCGCGAGGAGGGCATCGTGCGGGGACGTCAGGATGCGGTGCTGGGCGGGGATGCCGCGGGTTTCCAGCGCCGAGAGGGCCATTTCCTGCGCGGCTTCGATGTCGTAGAGGTCGCCCTGCAAGATCGCCAGTCCGCGACCATCCATGCGGGGATCGCCGGCGCGGAATTCGATCAACTCGACGGCCACGCCCTTCATGGCTTTTTCGATGGCCAGGATATTGCAGGAAACGGTGGGGGTTTCGAGAATCCAGAGGGGGCCTTCGCCCATTTGACGCACATTGCCGAGAATGGCGTCATAGAGCGCGGGATGGATGTCGGGAAGGAAAGAGCTGTCGGCCACTTGGAGCCCGCCGTGGAAAAGAGCCTCCGCATGGGCCTCTTCGACCGAGGCCGTGGTGCCCGCCATCAGGATGAGAAAGCGACCGGCGCCAATGGTGCCGGAGCGGATCATGGAGATGGGCGATTTCTTCAGCAGCGCATCCGCGGCAAAAAGGCCGACGGGCACGCTGTTGAATTCAATCGAGGCAAATGCGGGATGGGATTTCATTTATACGATTCTGAAGTGGTCGATCATGGCGCAGCGGCGGAAGCGCGAGAAGCTGCGCGGGGTGGTGAGGCCTTCGCCCGTGGGGGAGGCGATGGTGAAGGAGGTGTAGCCTTCGCCGCCAAAGCCGAGTCCCGCCTGCGAGCGGCCGTTCTTGACGAAAATGGAGCAGTTGCACTGGCGTGCCATCTTGGACAGCTTGTCGATGTTCCGGGAGTGCATCAACGCGGTGTGGTAGTTGAACCCTTCCATCTGGAGGGCGATGTCGATGCCGTAGTCCACGTTGGGGACGCGGCAGATCGGCATGACGGGCATCATCTGCTCGGTCCAGAGCAGGGGATGGTCCTCGGGAACTTCCACGATGGCGAGGCGCGTGGTGGCGGGGGCGGAGATGCCGATGGCGGACAAAATCTTGTCGGCATTTTGTCCAATCCACTTGCGGTTGATTTCGGCATGGCCACGGGGACCCGCCATCTTGGAGAAGATGACCTGTTCCATGGCCGCGATTTTGGACTTGTCGATCAGGACGGCGTTGTTGCGCGTCATGGCCTGGATGAGCTTGTCGGCCACGGAGGCGACAACCACGGTTTCCTTTTCCTCGACGCAGATCATGTTGTTGTCGAACGAGGCGCCCAGGACGATGTCCGATGCCGCCTTCTCGATATCGGCCGTTTCATCCACCACCACGGGAGGGTTGCCGGGGCCAGCGCAGATGGCGCGCTTGCCGCTGGACATGGCCGCCTTGACCACGCCGCCCCCGCCGGTGACGACGATGACACGGATGTGGGGATGCTTCATCAACTGCGTGGCGGATTCCATGGAAGACTCGCCCACGCAGACGACCGCATTGACGGGACCGCCTGCGGCCACAATCGCCTTGTTGAGCAAAACCACGGTCTGGATGGAGCATTGCTTGGCGGAGGGATGCACGTTGAAGACCACGACGTTTCCGGCCGCCAGCATGCCGATGGTGTTGCAGATGATGGTGGAGGTGGGGTTGGTGGTCGGCGTAATGGCGCCCATGATCCCGAAAGGAGCGGGCTCCATCAAGGTCAGGCCGTGGTCGCCCGTCCAGGCCACCGGAGGAAGATCTTCGATGCCCGGCGTCTTTTCAATGACCAGTTGGTTCTTCTGGATCTTGTCCTCGAAACGGCCATAGCCGGTTTCGTCATAGGCCGCCTTGGCGAGGGCGGTGGCGTTTTCGCGCATGACCGCGCGGATGTTTTCGATGATTTTGCCGCGCTTCTCCAGCGGCAAGGAAGAGAAAACCGGGAAGGCGGCCTTGGCGGCGGCCGTGGCTTCATCCACGGTGCGGAAAACGCCCATGGTGCCTTCCGCGAAGGAAGCGGCGGGAGCGGAAGAAGCCTTTGCCGGAGCGGCGGAGGAAGCAGGCGCGGAAGCTCCGCGGATGTCCCCGGCAATGCGCTGGGCGATGGCCTCGATGTCTTGATCGGTCAATTTCATTTCAAACTCCCGCCAGTTGGATTGCGGTTACTTGGTGTACTTGGTTTCGCCGTTGACTTCCCACGTGTCGACGATGGCCATGATGACATTGTCCACGGGTTTCTTGTCGGTCAGGGTTGTTTGGCGCGCGGAAGAACCGGCCGCGGTGAGCACCATTTCGCCGGGGCCCGCGCCCATGGCGTCGGCGGCGACAACGAACGAGGACGTTTCCTTGCCATCGGTGTCGACGAGACGAACCAGCAGAAAGCGGACGCCGTTCAGGGTGGATTCTTTGCGGGTGGAAACGACGGTGCCGACAACTTTGCCGAGATTCATGCGAGTGCCTCCGGGGCCTTTTCGAAACGAAACTACTTAAAAAGGGATTGCGGAAGCCGGCCGCCGCGCGACCGGCCTCCGCAGGGAACGGTGCCTTACTTGGAGCCCTTGGCCGGAGCGGCGGCGCGTCCGAGCGGGAGCGCCACATCCACGTTGGCGTGGGGGCGGGCGATCACATGGACCGCGACCACTTCGCCCACGCGGGCGGCGGCGATCTGGCCGGCATCGCAGGCGGCCTTGACCGCGGCGACATCGCCACGGACGATGACAGTGGTGAACCCGCCGCCGGTCTTCTCGTAGCTGACCAATTCGACCTTCGCGGCCTTGACCATCGCATCCGCCGCTTCCACCGTTGCGGGGAAGGAACGGGTTTCAATCATTCCCAATGCATCTGCCATTTTCGTACCTCTTGTTGTTGGTTGTTGTTTTTAAATCAAGGATTACTTGCCATCCGCGCGGCCGGTGACGGCTTCGATGGCGGCTTCCGCCGCACGGAACGCGACATCGATGTCCCGTTCCTCGCCGCCCAGATAGATGCGGCCAAAGCTGCCGAAGGTGACCACTTCCAGGATGTTGATGTTGGCGGCCTTTTCGGCTTCGTTCGCGGCGAGGGCCGCGTAGCCGGCAGGGGCGACTTCCATCACGTACATGGACTGGCCGGGGGTGATCATGTTGCCGTGGCGCATGCGGTTGATCAGCATCGTCTGGTGGTCATCGATGTTGCGGATGACCTGCGACGAATAGACCTTGGGCTTGATGCGCTGGTCCTCGGCCAGGTCCAGGTCCTTCAGGATGGCGGCGCCGGCCTGGCGGACGTCGGCCTGGGAGTCCGAGTGGACTTCGAGCATGCCGTAGAGGCGCTCGACGATCTGCATGCCGGGGGTCACGCGCGTGGACTT
>CAYNHA010000066.1:0-5279 GCA_964397035.1 uncultured Verrucomicrobiota bacterium | reverse complement strand
AAATGGATGGAGCCTGCGATCCGCCCCCTGGGTTTCGATTGGCGAGTGGGAACGGCGCTGGTGGGGGCCTTTGCGGCGAAGGAAGTGTTTGTGGCGCAGATGGGGATTGTCTTTTCGCTGGGCGAAGTGGAGGAGGAATCGGATACGCTTCGGCAGACGTTGCGCAGGAACTACACGCCCTTGCAAGGGCTGGCGATGATGCTCTTTTGCCTGTTGAGCGCGCCGTGCCTGGCCACGATTGCGGTGACCAAGCGGGAGACGGATTCCTGGGGGTGGGCGCTGGGAATGTTGCTGGGCATGACGGCGGTGGCGTGGATCGTGACGTTCGTGGTGGTTCAACTGGGCCTGTGGCTTCAGTGGGGAGTGGTGTGACATGAGTTCGCAAACGGCGGATTGGATTGCGGTGGGCGTGGCGGTGGCCTTTGCGGTGGCGTGGCTGGGGTTTCACTTCCGTCACAGTTGGCGCAAGAAACGGGATTTGAAAGGCAAGATCGGCGCCTGCGGCTCGCCGTGCGAGGGCTGCCCCCATGCCAAGGGGTGCGGGGGAATCGCGCGCGATTGAGGGGTGTATGGAAAAGACGAATTTTGGGGTGGAGTTCTCTACTGATTCACTATAGATTTCGGAAATTAGTGATAGAATTAGTCAAGCAAACCTCCATATTCTCGGATTTCGCAAGTGAAGACACCCACGTGGCTGATGGCTTTTCGACGACATGATTCTGTCCGTCGTTTTGGGAGAGGGATTGAACGGAGGACAAAGCGTGTTTTGCTGAAAACACTCCGGGTGTTTGTCAAAGCTCCCGCGCCCCAGGATCCAGCCAAGCTCGAATCCATACATAAAATTTTGTTGTTGAGGCCCAATTACAGAATGGGCAACACGTTGTGCAGTACGCCCTTGATTGATGTGATGAGAAAGCGCTTTCCAACGGCGATGCTGGATTATCTGGGCGCAGACACAACGGCGATCCTTCTTCAAAACCTGTCACTGGATAACGTGTATGTGGTATCCCGTTCGCAGATTTTGAGTCCGTGGCGATCTGTTCAACTGCTCTATCGACTTCGCAGGGAGAGGTATGACTTGGTGGTGGCGACCGGCAATGGATCGTTCACCGACATGATTTGCATGGTGGTGTTGAATGCTCGTTACCGGATGGGGTCCGGCAAGTGGGCAGAAGGCGCATGCAACATCAAAACCGTCAACACAGACTATTGCCATGCCTATGATCTGCCTGTGGAGATGGCCAAGTTACTGGGAGCCGATTGCCGAGACCGCCCATTTTATGTGGTATCTCAACAAGAAAAAGACAAGGCGATCTTGCGTCTTTCCGAAATCGGGTTTCGGAATCAGCAAAGGGTGCTTCCGTTTGTAGCCCTTTTCGTCGGCGGGCATAAGCACAAGCGATGGCCTTTGGAATCCTGGGAAGAATTGGTCCGCCGGTTGAGAGCGATGAGCGAAGAGGCCCGGATTCTGATTCTTCTTGGCCCGGAGGAATCCGCGATGGGAGAGGCGATGAAGGCGAACCACGTGTTTCGCTCTGTCCAGTTCATGGATCCTCTTCCCCTGCGTGATTTCGCGGCTCTTCTCCAGCAAGCCTGTCTGGTTGTTGCACCCGATACAGGACCCATGCATCTTTCGGTCGCATTGGATGTTTCCACCATCGCCGTTCTTCAGAGCAAGAAATCGATTCCGTATGCGCCCCGTGGCGAAAACGATGTTTGTTTGCTGAATCCAACGGTTGCACAAGTGGCGGAAGCGATAGGCTCTCACTCTCGGTGGAGTCTTATTTGCTCCAAAGGCTAGTGTTTTTCCGACTGGGAGGCCCCTTCATACACGATTTGAACGGGCATGCGCGAGAGGCGTTCGAAGAGCTTGCGTTCGCCGAGGATGGGCCACCAGTCGTAGAGGAAGATTTCGATGGGCCGCCACATGGCGACCCAGCCGCAGATGAGAAGTCCTTCGCGGAAGACCTCCACGGCGTTGGAAAGCGCGGCCCATTTCAAGAGGGCGGACGAAATCGTGAGGGCGCCGCTGAGAAAAGCCAGGCCGATGATCAGGCTGATGCCGCCGCGCCGGATCAGTTCGTTCAGGCGCAAGTCGGCGAAGCCGGCCTGGCGCGCAAAATGTTCGCGGACGGCTTCGCTGGCATCGAGGCTTTCCTCTCCCGAAGCGGGCGGTTCCAGGATGTGGACGGCGAGGGCCAGGGGCAGGCGCGAGGAGACTTCGTTGGCGCTGCCGACGATGTACTGCTGCGCCGTGTCGTCCAGGTCCTGGGCGATGAAGGGGGAGGGGTCCAGTGCATCAAACAGGTTTTTCAAATTGTGGAGGCGGACCTCGATGATGTGGGAGTCGAGCGGGATGTCATCGCCGAAATAGGAGGGCTGAGCCATCGCTGCCACCTTCCGGATCAGAGGCCGAGCCGTTCCCGGATCTCGCGGACTTGTGCGGCGGGGAGGGGGGCCTGCTTGCTGCGGGCGAACAGTTCCTGTCCGCTTTTGCTGTACAGGATGTTGAGCAATTCGCGGTCGATGGGGTTGATTTGGTCCGGGGATGGGGCGTCCACGTAGAGGTAGAGGCTTCGGGTGAGGGGATAGCGGCCGGCATAGATGTCCTTGGGTGTGGGACCAAAGGCGGGGAGTCCGGTTTGCGGGGAAAGGGCCAGGGCCTTGGCGCCTTCGGTGCCGTGCTGGGCGTTGAGGAAGCCGATGGCGGCGGGGTCTTCGGCGACATGAATGAGCACGCCGATGTACATGTTGTAGGGATCGTTTTGCAGGCGGGGACTGAGGGGGCCATCCTGCATCGCCATGTGGCGGAACAGGCGGGAGGTGCCCGTTTGCGGCGAGCCGCCCCAGAGGACGATGGGACGGTTGGCCCATTCGCCGCCCAATCCAAGGCCGCCCCATGTGGTGATGGGTTTTTCCGCGCCGGAACGCAGTTCGGTGCCGAAGATGGCATCGAGCTGCGGGATGGTCAGTTCGTGGATGGGGTTGGCGGGATGGACGATGACCAGGATGGGGTCGATGGCGGCGGGGAATTCCATGACGGGATAGCCGCGGGCGCGGAAGAACCGCTCGCGTTCGGCCACGGTCATGGGGATGCTCGTCATGCAAATCCGGGTTTCTCCGGCCAGGAAGGAGCGCAGGGAGTCTTCGCTGCTCAGGCTGGTGACGACCTGGCCGATGGCTTCGGGGTGGTAGGCATTGAGCAGGCGCACCATATCGATCACGGCGAAGAGGGAGGAGGCCGTGAAGCGAAGCTGGAAGTCGCCTTTGATCTTGCGGGGACTGGGAACAAAGACGGGATAGTCTTCCGCGAGGAAGGCTTCGCGGGCATAGGGATTTTGCGCGGTGACGTCCAGGGGCTGCTGAACCGTGCGGTCGCTCCAGTCCACGGGCTGGCCCTGGGGCGGGGCGAGCTGGGCAGTGGCCTGCACGAGGGGGCTTTCGGAGGTCATGGAGTGGTCGAGCTGGACGGCCATTTCAAAGGCGTCGCATTCTTCGGTGGGGACTTCGCAGGCGACAGGGGACAGGACGAGACCATAGATGCAGATTTCGCCCTTGAGTCGGCGCAGGACCACCTGGGTGGCGGCGGGATAGCGGGCGAGGTCGAGGATGAAGGTGTCGGTTTTGGCTTCGCGGCCGGCGACGATGATGTTGGAAAAGAGATCGGCGGCGAGGATGCGGTCCTGCGCGTCCCAGAGCTGCACGATGAAGTCGCTGTTGGTGCTTTCGTCGTAGACCAGGGTCAGGGCCAGGTCGGCGGCGATGGCATCGCGGCGCAAGGTCAGGACCATGGAGCCTTGGCCGAAGGGCAGATCGGCGGCGGCGACCCAGGTCCCGCGCTTTGATTCGAAGGACCCGTGGAACTGGCGGATGGATTGGATCCATGGCGATTGGGTCGCGAGAGTGGCCAGATCGGCCGCTGTCTGCACGCCCTGGAAGTCGATCGAGGCCATGGAAGGCACGGCATTGGGTGCGGCGAAAGCGGGAAGGGCGAAGAGAAGCGCGGCAAGCAGGAGCAGGAGGCGTTGCGTTTTCATGCCCGAAGGCTAGGCGCGTTGCGTGTCCAGTACAAGTCGAAACGGCGTGGAGGGGAGGATTCTTGTGGGCATTTGGGCTTCAGAGGCGAACTATCACTTATAATTATAAGTGATAGTCGGCTGGGGGGAGGAGGGGGCGGGAGAAATGTTGTTCATCGAAGGCGGATGTGGTTTTGCTTCCGATAGGCGGGAGGGTGGAGAAAGCGGGAGAGAATAGGCTTTTTTCAGTTTTTTGTGAAACTGATAGAGCTCGGAAAGTTCTTTGAGAACCTTGCGCGGGTCATTCATGTTGCAACAGGGCGATATCGGCTTGATCGAGAGCGGAATATCGAAGTTTCTTGAGATAAATCAGGTCCTCCCGGCGGGCAAGGCGGATCGAAGGATGGTCCGGAGATTCGATGAGTTGAGCCTGATTCACAATCAGCGCGGTTCCCGGTGAAGTCGCGACCAACACATCGACGAAGAATTCGTCATCCAATGCGGGTTTCAAGAAACGATGGAGAATTAATTCGGCATTCCGAAATTTCCAAGGATCGGCGGAAGCGAGGTATCCCAAGGATTTCAGGGTGGAGGATACCACAGGCAGTTGGTCGGGCGTGATCAGAAAATCGATATCCTTGGTGAAGCGCGGTTGCACATGGAAGGCCATGGCAACGCCGCCAATCAGGGCATACGGGATATGCTTCTCCGCAAAGATCCGGGCCAGTTGCTCGAACTCGGAGAAGACATCCATGAGTTCTATCCCTTGACGGCGCCTTCGGTGAGGCCCTTGACGAAGAGCTTCATGGAGAAGGTGAAGAGGATGATGACGGGGATGGAGGCGATGGCGTAGCCGGCCATGAGGGGACCCCAGAGCTTGATGTATTCGCCGGCCATGCGGATGAGCTGAACGGTGACGGGCAAACGCGCCTGCTCGCGCATGACGATGAGGGGCATGACGAATTCGTTCCACTGGCCGAGGAACTGCATGACGGCGACGGTGCCCATGATGGGGCCGGAGAGGGGCATGATGACGAGCTTGAGCTGCTGGAAGTGGTTGGCACCGTCGATTTCGGCAGCCTCGAAAAGGTCCTGCGGGATGTCGGCGATGAAGTTGCGGAAGACGAAGATGGCGAAGGCTTGCCCGCCGGAGGCGCCAACGAGGATGAGGGCGGTGAGGGTGTTGAGGAGGCTCATGTCGCGCAACAAAATGAAGAGGGGGACGAGGTTGGCGATCATGGGCATCATCATCAGGAGCAGGAG
>CAYNHA010000065.1:0-10074 GCA_964397035.1 uncultured Verrucomicrobiota bacterium | reverse complement strand
TGAAGGAGAGGTTGGTGCCGGAGAGGGTGGCGGGGCCGGACAGGAGGGTGAAGACGACGGAGTTGCTGGAGGCGCCGCCTTGGGCGCTCAAGCCGACCACGGCATTGGTGCGGAACCGGCTGCCGGACGCGGGGAAGAAATTGGAGATGGCCTGCGGCTCTGTCGTTGGCGGTTTGGGCAAGGCGAGGGTTTGGGCGATGCGGTTGGCGGGGACGCCGTCGGCGGAGGTGAAGCTGCCGCCGGCGACGACGTTGGAATCCATGAGGGCGAGCGTGTAGACGGCATCATTGATGGCGCCGAAGGAAGACCAGTTGGTTCCGCTCCAGGCGGCGACATTGGTGACGGCGGCGTCGCCGGCGCGGTCGAAGGTGCCGCCGGCGTAGAGGTTGGGTCCGTCGCAGAGGAGGGCGAAGACGCCGTGGCCGGCATCGCCTACGCCGTCGGCGAGGTTGGTCCAGGAGGAGCCGTTCCACATGGCGACGTTGGTGACGGAGACGGTGCCGGCCATGGTGATGAAGCCGCCGGCGTAGAGGTTGCGGCCATCGTGGGCTAGGGCGAGGGGCTGGCCTTGCAGACCATCGCCGAGATTGGTCCAGGAGGAGCCGTTCCACATGGCGATGCTGCTGATGGCGACGTCGCCGGCTTGGTTGGCGTAGGGGCCTGCGGCGTAGAGGTTGGTGCCGTCGTGGGCGAGGGCAAAGACGCCGTAGCCGCCGGTGATGCCGTTGCCGAGGTTGGTCCAGGAGGAACCATTCCACATGGCAACGTTGTTGGCGGCGACGCCGCCGGCGTTGGTGAAATCGCCGCCGACGTAGAGATTGCCGCCGTGTTGGAGGAGAGCGTAGACGTTGTAGCCGCCGAGGCCGGAGCCGAGGTTGGTCCAGGATGCTCCATCCCATGCGGCGACGTATTGGGCGGGAATGCCGCCGGCCATGCTGAACGAGCCGCCGGCGTAGAGGCGGGAGCCATCGTGGGCCATGCAGGAGGCGGAGTTGCCGAGGCCGTCGCCGAGGGTGGACCAGTCGGATCCGTTCCACTGCGCGACGCGGGAGACGGAGGCGGTGCCGGCCATGAAGAAGCTGCCGCCGGCGTAGAGGCGGGTTCCGTCGACCGCCAGGGCGCTGACGGAGTCGTCCATGCCATTGCCGAAGGGCGACCAGGCCCAGGCGTTTGGAAGAGCGAAAAGCAGGGCAAGCGCCAGCAGCGCCCAACCTTTTCCTCCTGATTGGCTATGGCAGGTTACCGGTGCAGGGACAGGCCGTTCCGCGAGTGGATCGTTGTGCGTACGCATGTGGTGTCTCCATGGAGATTTTCAAAACGAGGGTGCTGCGTCCGTTGAGGATGTGGAGTGAAAAATAACGATTGGCCATATTCAATGCAAATCAGAAGGGAGTTCTTATGCATAATTTTGGGATCGGTGAATGGTGCGTTGACGGGATGGGGGGAGGATGCCTAGACTTTCGAAGGCATAGGCAGTTGTTTTGAATCCAACGAGAGGAACGTTCAGCATGAGTACGACAGTGGGCAATTTGTTGAAGATCAAGGGGACGAAGGTGGAGACCATTGCGGCGGGGACGACGATCATCGATGCCGTGAAGCACATGGCCAAGGTACGGATCGGCTGCCTGGCGGTGGCGACGAAGGCGGGCGAGCTGCTGGGCATTTTGTCGGAGCGCGATTGCCTGTGGAAGGTGATTGCCGCGGGGAATTCCACGAAGACCACGCTGGTGAAGGATGCGATGACGCCGATCGAGGACGTGGAGACGGTTTCTCCCGATGTGACGGTGGAGGAATGCATGGGAATGATGACGGCGGGAAGGCATCGCCATTTGCCGGTGCTGGTGGATGGAAAGCTGGCGGGATTGATTTCCATCGGGGATGTCGTCAAGCACATGATGGATTCCCAGGACGCCACGATCAAGAGCCTCGAAAAGTACATCACGGGCACCTACTAGGCGAAGGCTGCGGAGAGAGGTTGGGGCCATGACGGGGAAAACCGTGGCTGGATGCGTGGCTGTTTTGTTCTTGGGGAACTCGATTCTTCATGCACAAGAAATTGTGGAGGAGTCGGGAGGACATTTGGTCTGGACCAATGGACTGAGCAATGCCGTCTACCAGGTGGAATGGGCATCGAGCTTGGAATCCAACGATTGGACGGCCACATGGGACTCGCTGACGGGAATCCAGTCGGACAGCGAGTTCATTTCCGTTGCCATTCCCCGGTTTTTCCGTGTTTCCGCGCGGCAGTACAACGAGATTGTGGATCGGACGGAGTGCTACCGGCTGTATTCCAATGCGCTGCTGAACGCAAAAGTGGCGCGTCCCGACGAGGTGGTCCATGGCCTCTGGCCGGTTTCGACCAACACGCCCGGCACGGAATGGAGGCTGTTCACCAACTGGGTGGATCACACCACCGGTTTGTGGGTGAAAGTGGCGGCGCTCAAGTACAAGGGGTGGGTGTGGAATACCCTGCTCACGAACGGGGCGGTTACGCTCACCAACGGTTTTTCCAGCGAATTCTGGGTGACCTTGTGTCCCCAGTTGCGCGAGGTGTGTGTTGACTACAAGGGGCCCGACCCTTTGCTGCGCATGGAGAAGGCGCTGGGCTTGCCACCGCGCACGGGGACGTATGGCGTGGCGGAGTTTTTCGTGGATCCGAAGTATTTGTTTCGACCGGCGCCAGACCCCGACATTCAGGACACCAGCGCGGGGCTTGCGCCGGACGACACTTCGCCCTTCCTTTCGGCTAATCCGTTCCAAGGGCGGTCGGCGGGATATGCGGCGTGGTATGCCGCTACGTATGAGACGCGCGGCTACGACGCCACGAACAATCTCGACAACTGCTGGCCGTGGACGCGACTAGGATACACCTATGACTATGAGAATGCGCCGAACAACCCGGTGGGGTTGAGCGAGTACGTGATTCCGGATGCAAGCCAGACGAATTATTGGGGGGAGGGGTTGGCGATCCCCATTTTCGTGGAAACCCGCGTGGATGCGGAATGGTACGGGCGCTGACGATTTCCTCAGAGACCGGAAGAAAAAGATCAGGACGGTGTTTGGTGGGGGACGAGCAGGACGGGGCGGGTGGATTTGAGGATGACACCCTTGCTGGTGCTGCCGACAATCAAGTCGTGAACAGCACCGTGTCCGCGGGTACCCATGAGGATGGCATCCACGTGGAGGCTGTCGGCCTGCTGCAGAATGGTCTCGGCGGTTGGCCCTTGCACCAGCAGGGAGGTGGCATCGACGCCGTCCTTTCGCAGTTCAACGGCGGCGGATTCCACTTGCTGGTGTTCGCGGTGGAATTTGCGGGCCATGGCCTCACGGACGGTGTCGGGTCCGGGTTTGTAGCCAATGAAATCGGGGTCGGGCTCGGCCACGTGCAGGAGGAACAGCTGGGCGGATAGGCGGTGGGCCCAGCTACGGGCTTCGCGCAAGACGGCAGGGGTCGTGGTGGCGAGATCCAAGGCGGCTAGGAGTTTCATGGTGGCTCTCCGGTTCGGGTGGGGATCCTGTTTCCAACATCAATCTACATCGATCGGCGGGTGGCGGCAAGGTGAGCGATTTTCAGACTGAACCACCGATGAACATGGATGGACACGGATAGATGAAGTCACAAGGAATGTTCCAGAAGAGAGCGAAGAGGTGAGAAAGCAATGGATATGGAAAACAACTAGTTATTATAATAACTAGTTGAAATGGTGTGGGGGCAGATCATGGGGGGAGGGGATGGTTTTGACAGGATGATCAGGATGTACAGGAGGGGACAGGATTGGAAAAAGGGAAGGGAAAATGGCAATGCAAGAGTGGATGGAATGGGTTGGCGCTTGCGAATTGTGGCGTCGTGGGCGTTAACTTGGACTGGAATTTGAGGAGGGGGGTTGGATGCGGGGTTCGAGGGCGGCGCGGATGGCGTGCATGACGGGGTCGGTTTCGAGGCCGCGTTCGCGGGCGGGGGGGACTTCGATGGGGGGGCAGACTTCGATGGTGGCGCGGATGGGGCGGTGGAGGGTGACGTGGTCGGTGAGGTCTTCTTCGAAGCGTTCGACGGTTTCGAGAAGTTTTTCGGGGGTGGGGGCGGGGAGGAAGTAATCGGGGGGATAGAAGTTGAGCTGCTGGGCGAGGTAGAGGTCGGCGAGCTGGCGCCAGCGGCGGGCGCGTTCGGGTTCGTCGATTTCGCCGGCGATCATGTCGGGGAGGATGACGGTGCGGAGATTTTTGACGCGGGCAATGACGCTGGGGTCGCGCTTGCCTTTGAGCCATTCGGTTTCGAGGGGGACGAGGAGGTGGTCGATGAGGGTGTCGAGGCGCTGGCGGAGTTCGCCGGGGCGGGGCTGGCCGAAGTATTCGATTTCCTTGAGGGTGAGGAGGGCGTCGCCGACTTTGTAGATGCGGTCGACGAGGGGGAGGGAGGTCTGGGGCTGCCAGGAGAGGCGGCGTTCGATTTTTTCGAGGACGGGGGCGAGGGTTTGCTGGATGTCGCCTTCGAAGAAGTAGCGGATGGCGACGGGGTGGACGACGACTTTGCCGGGAGGGGTGAGGGCGGCGCGTTGCTTGGCGGCGGTGCGGGCGATGAAGACGGTGCCGTCCATGAGGTGGTTGAGGCGGGAGTTGGTGCGGGAGATGACGCCTTCGGGGAAGAGGACGAGGGGTTTGCGGGCGTCGGCGAGGATCTGGACGGCGCATTTGAGGGCTTCGCGGTCCATGCCTTCGCGGTAGATGCTGAAGGCACCAGCGTGGCGGAGGAGGAATTTCTGGAGGCGCGATTCTTCGAAGAGGTGGCGGCTGGCGACGACGTAGAAGGAGGTGCGGAGGGAGGAGGCGAGGACGCCGAGGACCATGGGGTCGCAGGGGCGGGAATGGTTGGGGGCGAGCATGACGCCGTGGCCGGCGCGGAGGGAGTCGCGGAGGTGGTCGGCGCCGATCAACTCCACGGAGGTGATGCCGTGGGAGCGGTCGAGGTAGCGGGGGAGGATGAGGTGGAGAAGTTTGGGCCAGAAATTACCGTGGCAGGGGGGGACGAAGACGTAGGGTTTTTCGAGGACGATGTTTTGCATGGGGGGTGGTTGGGTTTACGCGCCGGGGGCGGCGAGGGATTTGGCGATTTCCTTGAGGGTTTTCAAATCGGATTTGCCGGTGCCGAGGAGGGGGAGGGAGTCGATGCGGAAGCAGGCGTCGCGGGAGGGTTTCCAGAGGTTGGGGATTTCGCAGGCGTCGATGGCGTCGCGGATGCGGACGGAGTCGCCGGCTTCGTCGGTGTAGAGGAGGACGAGTTTTTCGCCTTTCTTTTCGTCGGGGACGCCGGCGACGGCGAGGACTTGGCCGGTGGCACCGAGTTGTTTGTGGAGGGCTTCTTCGATGCCGAGGTGGGGGACCATTTCGCCGCCGATTTTGCTGAAGCGGGAGAGGCGGTCGGTGATGGCGACGAATCCATCGTCGTCGATGCGGGCCATGTCGCCGGTGCGATACCATCCGTCTTGGAGGACTTCGGCGGTGAGGTCGGGTTTGTTGAGGTAGCCGACCATGACGTTGGGGCCTTTGACGAGGAGGAGTCCGGCTTGTCCGGCGGGGAGGGGGGTGCCGGTGTCGGGGTCGACGATTTTCATGGCGACGCCGGGGAGGGGCATGCCGACGGAACCTTCCTTCCAGCCTTGTTGGCGGATTCCGCCGCCTTCGGCATCGGGGAGGCTGAGGGCGGCGACGGGGGCGAGTTCGGTGGCGCCGTAGCCTTCGAGGGGGCGGACGCCGAATTTTTCCTCGAAGGCGAGGGCGAGGCGTTCCTTGAGTTTTTCGGCGCCGACGACGACGTATTTGAGGGTGGCGAAATCTTCCTTCTGGGCCTTGCGGAGATAGAGGAGGAGGAAGGTGGGGGTGGCGAAGAGGAGGGTGGATTTGTTTTCGCGGGCGAGCTGGGCGATCATGGCGCCGTCGAGGGGATTGGGGTGGTAGACGGCGGAGAAGCCGGAGAGGAGGGGGAACCAGAGGGCGCCGGTGTAGCCGAGGGAGTGGAAGAAGGGGAGGGCGGCGCAGGCGTTGTCGGTGGGTTCGGAGACGAAGACGGCGCGGAGGGATTCGATGTTGGAAAGGATGTTGTGGTGGCTGAGCATGACGCCCTTGGGCTCGCCGGTGGAGCCGGAGGAGAAGATGATGGTGGCGATGCGGTCGGGAGTGAAGTTTTTCACGCCGGCGAGGAGGCGGAGGGGGAGGAGGCGGGCTTTGAAGAAGGCGCGCTTTTTGTCGGAATCGGAAATGGAGGCGGCGAGATCTTCGGCGAAGAGGGCGTTGTCGGGGAGGGGGAGCTCCGGGAATTTTTCGAGGAAGGCTTTGGAGGTGATGACGGTTTGGAGGCCGCATTGGGCGATGGCGGAGCGGATGGATTCCCTGGAGGCGGTGAAGTTGAGATTGACGGAGGTTTTGCCGAGGAGGGTGACGGCGAGATTGAAGAGGGCGCCACCGACGGAGGTGGGGAGGAGGAGGCCGACGTTGTCCTGGGAGGCGACGACGGGGCGGAGTTTTTCGGCGAGGGCGACGGCGCCGGTGAGGAGGTGTCCATAGGAGAGGCGTTTGCCGGTGGAATCGGCGACGGCGAAGCGGCTCCAGCGTTCGCGGGCGGCCTGGGCGAAGAGGAGGCCGAGGGGGCGGCGGGTGGATTTGCGGTCCTGGTAGTAGTCGACGGAGAGTTCCATGACGGCGTTGCGGACGTCGCCGGCGGTGGAGGTGGGGGGCATGGCTTCGCCGAAGAGGATGGTGACGGGATAGCGGCGGAATCCGGCCCAGCGGGTGCGGAGGCGGCCTTGGTGGTAGCTGGTGAAGGCGCCCCAGGCGCCGCCGATGTAGACGGGGTAGACGGGGACGTCGGTGCCTTTGACGAGGACTTCGCAGCCGCGGTGGAAGGCGCGGACGTTGCCGGTGCGGGTCATGGCGTCTTCGGCGAAGATACAGACCATGTAGCCGTCGGCGAGGGCGGCTTTGGCGCGTTCCATGGCGAGGGCGAGCTGTTTGGGGTGGCCGTCGGAGTCGACGGGGATGCACTTCATGAGATCGAAGAAGGGGCGGGCCCAGCGCCAATCGCGGTAGAAGGAGGCGGGGAGGAGAAAGCGCAGGCGGCGCTGCTGGGTGGCGACGAGGAGGAGGGAGTCCATGTAGGAGACGTGGTTGCAGACGAGGACGGCGGGGCCGTCGGAGGGGATGCGTTCGTTGCCGAGGACGCGGATGCGGTAGGCGCAGCGGGTGACGACAAGCAGGAGGAAGCGCAGAAGAAAATCGGGGAGAACCCAAAGGGTGAAGAGGGCGAGGGCGAGGGTGAGCGCGCCGAGCAGGAGGAAGCCGGTGGCGGCGGACCAGCCGAGCTGGACGGTGAGCATGACGAGGCCGGCGGCGGCGAGGACGCCCAGCCAACTGATGAAGCCGGCGGCGGCGAGGACCTCGCCGCGTTTTTCGGGCGGGGCTTTGGACTGGACGAAGGAGTCGACGGGGACGACGAAGAGGCCGGCGCCGATGCCGGCGGCGAAGACGGCGGGTACGATCAGGCCGAGGGAGGGGGGGAGAGCCTTGAGCAGGATGGACGAGAGGGTCAGCAGAAAGGCGCCGAGGGGGACGATGCCGAATTCGATGTTGCGGCCGGAGAGCTTGCCGGCCATGAAGGCACCGACGGCAACGCCGAGGGCGACGACGAAGAAGAGATAGCCGCTGCCTTTTTCGGAGAGGCCGAGATATTGGATGCCGTAGGGGATCATGTTGAGCTGGAGATAGGCGCCGAGCATCATGAAGTAGGCGGAGGCGAAGACGGCTTGCAAGAGATAACGGTCTTTGCGGATGGACCAGAGGGTGCGCCAGATGTCGCGGACGAAGAGAGGATTCATTTTGGCGGTGGAGCCGGCGGGTGGGGTGCGGCGAATACCGAGGGAGGCGAAGAGGCCGACGAGGGAGGCGACGATGCAGACGGTTTGGGCGAGGGAATAGTTGTCGCCTGCGAGTTGCAGGGCGAGGGGAGCGAGGGCGGTGCCCGCGATGATGGCGAGGAAGGTGAACATGACGAGGAGGCTGTTGGCGCGGGAGAGCTGGGTGCGGTCCACGAGCTCGGGGACGATGCCGTATTTGGAGGGGCCGTAGAGGGCGCTTTGGAGGCTGATGAGGAAGAGAATGGCGTAGAGGAAGAGGTCGTTCTGGTGCTGGAAGGCGAGGATGGCGGCGAGCATGACGACGAGCTCGAAGATTTTGCTGGCGACGAGGACGGAGCGTTTGCTGTAGCGGTCGGCCATGACGCCGGCGGCGGCGGAAAAGATGAGGAAGGGCAGGACGAAGATGGCGGAGGCGATGGCGGTGACGGAAGAGGCGGAATCCGGGCCGTGGAGGCGGATCAGGAAGAGCATCGCGAAGAGCTTGAAGACGTTGTCGATGAGGGCGCCGCAGAATTGGGCGATGTTGAGGCGGAGGAAATCGGGCGAGAGGCGGGCGTTGTCCATGTGTGGCATGTCGAGGGGCCTTTTCTTTGCAGAGGGCAAACGCCTTGCAGGGTTGATAGAAGAATGAAAGGCGGCGGGGTGGGCGTCAAGAAAACAGTCGTGGGCAAAAGAAATGGCGGGTGGTCTAGCGATTGCCCATACAGCGCGAGGGATGGTACAACAGGGGCATGAAGATACCTATTTATCAGGTGGATGCGTTTGCGTCGGCGGTGTTCGCGGGAAATCCGGCGGCGATTTGTTTGCTGGAGTCATGGTTGGAGGATCGCGTGCTGCAGGCGATCGCGGCGGAAAACAATCTGTCGGAAACGGCGTTTTTGGTTGGGAACGGGGAAGGGTTTGAGTTGCGGTGGTTCACGCCAGCGTCGGAGGTGACGTTGTGCGGGCACGCAACGCTGGCGGCGGCGAAGGTGTTGTTTGATTTGCGAGGGTGGAGCGGGGCACAGATTCGCTTTCAGACGAAGTGGCGGGGCGTGTTGACGGTGGAGAAGCGGGGAGAGCTGTTGGAGATGGATTTTCCGGCGCTCCCGGCGAAGCCGGTGGAGATGCCGAAGGGTTTAGCGGAGGCGTTGGGAGTGGAGCCGCGGCAGGTGCTGGAGTCGGCGGAGGATTGGCTGATCGTATTGGATGATGAGGCGGCGGTGCGCGCCGTGAAGCCGGATTTTCCAGCTCTGGAAAAAATGCCGTGTCGCTGTGCGGTGCCCACGGCGCGGGGAGAGAAGTCGGATTTTGTGTCACGGGCCTTTGCGCCCCGGCTGGGGATTTTGGAGGACCCGGTGACGGGTTCATCGCATTGCGTGTTGACGCCGTATTGGGCGGGAGTGTTGGGGAAAGACGAGCTACATGCGTTTCAAGTTTCCGCGCGCGGGGGAGAGGTTTTCTGCCGCCATGCGGGAGACCGGGTGAAGTTGGCGGGACGGGCGGCGGTGTATTTGGAAGGGACGATTTCGGTTTAGTCATGAACAAGCCGGATCCCATTGGGATTGCGACAGCGGCCGATTGGCCGGAGATTGCGGCGCTGCTGGTGGCCAACCGGTTGCCGACGGGGGATATCGACGCGGGGCGTGCCGGGGAATTTCTTGTGGTGCGGGATGAGCGTGGAGTGGCGGGTTGCATCGGTGCCGAACGGCGGGGGGAGTGCGTATTGCTGCGCTCGCTGGCGGTGAGGGAGGATTCCCGAGGACACGGGATCGGGACACGGCTGACGGCGGAGATGGAGGTGCGCTGCCGAGCTGCCGGGGCCAAGGTGGCCTACATCCTGACGGAAACGGCGGCGAAGTTTGCGGAAAGCCAAGGATATGGCGTTGTGGATCGGCTGGCGGTGCCGGGTGAAATCCGGAGCACCAAGCAATTCAGCGCCCTGTGTCCGTGCTGTGCGATTTGCATGGGAAAGAAGCTGTAGGGACAAGCTGGGCCCCTCCGTTTCCTGTTTGCGTATATATTTTCTGGAAATACACCAAAGAAATCCGCAGGCATGGAGTCTATAGGTATGAAGGATATTCATGGAAACGGCGAAGCCTACAGATATTGAACTGATCGCGGCATATCGGACGGACGGACAGTCCAACCACGTAGGCGAGTTGTTCCGACGGCATCTAGGCAGGATGAG
>CAYNHA010000064.1:0-11374 GCA_964397035.1 uncultured Verrucomicrobiota bacterium | reverse complement strand
CCCTCCCCCCGTCCCCCCTCCGGCGTTTGCGTTCCTTTAGCGCCCCTTGCGTTACAATTCCCCTCTTCCCGCCCCCCCGCTTCCCGTCCCCACTTGATCATTGGACATTGGACATTGGATATTGGAAACTGAATAAATGATTAAAATCCTCCTCTCCCGCCTCCACCAAAAACACCGCACCATCCCCTACCCCGACGCCCCCCCGCCGCCGCTCCCCGACCGCCTGCGCGGACGCCCCCGCATCGACCCCGCCCGCTGCGACGCCGCCTGCTCCCAATGCATCGCCGCCTGCCCCGTGCAAGCCCTTTGCAGAACCCCAGCAGGCCCCCTGCAAGTCGACCTCGGCCGCTGCCTCTTCTGCGGCGCCTGCTCCTCCGCCTGCCCCGCCCATGCCATCGCCTACGACCGCGACCACCGCCTCTCCACCTCCACCCGCAACGACCTCGTCCTCTCCGGCGACCAACCCCTCCAGCTCGCCCGCGCCATGGAAAAGAAAATCCATCGCCTCCTCGGCCGCTCCCTCAAGCTCCGCCAAGTCAGCGCCGGCGGCTGCAACGCCTGCGAAGCCGACGTCAACGTCCTCGGCACCGTCGGCTGGGACCTCGGCCGCTTCGGCATCCAGTTCGTCGCCTCCCCCCGACACGCCGACGGCATCCTCGTCACCGGCCCCGTCACCCAGAACATGGCCTACGCCCTCCGCAACACCTACGACGCCATCACCACCCCCAAGCTCGTCATCGTCGTCGGCTCCTGCGCCATCTCCGGCGGCCTCTTCCGCGACAACCCCGAAACCCTCTCCGGCCTCC
The DNA here is from genome assembly GCA_964397035.1 of uncultured Verrucomicrobiota bacterium. Lineage (GTDB taxonomy): Bacteria > Verrucomicrobiota > Kiritimatiellia > CAIQIC01 > Lenti-01 > Lenti-01. The sequence goes on along the minus strand of CAYNHA010000064.1, from coordinate 10,568 downwards.
ACGACATCCCCATCGATCTCTATATCCCCGGCTGCCCCCCCCACCCCCTCACCATCCTCGACGGCCTCCTCCGCCTCCTCGACCGCCTCCCAAGCCACGCCCAATCATAGAAATTCCCGCCCCATTGGCCCGAGCCGCTGCCTGGAGCCGGGACGCCCCCGTTCCGGAGCTGTCCCCCCCATGTTTCCGCGCCATGGAAAACTTTTCCGCGATTTTTCCACGCCATGGAAAACTTTTTTTCCACGCTATGGAAAACTCCGCTTGATCATTGGATGCTGGATGTGGATGAACCACGTGCAACCCCTGACGGCATAGCATGAATTGGCTTGGGGTTTGACGGGACGGGCGGCATCCTGCCGCCCCTTTTCATAACATGGGTTCTGAGGCAACGAAACGAGGATGCGCCCTCCGGACCTCGCCCGCGCACAATCGTATTGCTTTTGCCAACAAACTACAGCATCTTCGGCTTCGCAGCACCAAATCTGCGCCATCAGGAGGCCCGCCATGAAATTGCACATCAGTTACCGAACCAAGCTTGCCGTCGCGATTTTCACTCCCATTGCTTTCTTTCTCGCGCAATCCTTCATGACGGTCAAAGGCTCCCTCGACACCCGGGCCATCCTGTCGGAAATGTCGGCCAACGCCGACATGCTGGCCAATGGCTCCAAATTTGTCCGCGAACTGCAAATCGAGCGGGGAACCTCGGGCCTCGCCTTGTCGGGCGGAATCGGCAAAGACGCCGTCGCCGCCCAACGGGTCAAAACCGATGCCGCCTCAACAGCGTTCCATGCCTCCCTCGAACACGCCATCGTCAAGGGCGACCCCAAAGCCCTCGCGGAAAAAATCGCGGCGAACCTGCGCGATTCGCGCAACCTGTTCGACGCCTCCGCCGCGCCCGCGTCCGTCGTCCAATCCTATACGGTCACCGTTCGCGGCACCCTCTCCCTCTGCGGAATGGCCGCGGATTCCAGAACCACCAAGGGTCTTGGCAAACGCATGACCAGCCTCATGATCGTCGAAGAAGCCCGCGAAAGCGCCGGTCTCATGCGCGCCACCCTCAGCCGCAGCCTTTCCGATCCAGGCGGCGTCAACATCGAATCCCGCTTGCTGCTGGCGCGCACGGTATACTCGGTGGACGCCAACCTCAACAGCCCCGCCATCACGCTTTCTCCCGGTTCCGCCGCTCAGCTGGATAAAGTTCGCAACGGCGACCTCTGGAAACGCCTCAACCAAATCGCCTCCACCGTCGTCGCCGGCAGCGGCGACGCCGGCGTCACCGGCAGCGAGTGCTTTGCCTTGGCCACCCAAATGGTGGACTCCATCGGCGACGTCATCGATCTGGAGCAAAAGGCGCTCGCCTCCCAGGCCCGCCAGCTCATCGGCGCCGGCGACCGGGAAATGGCCACCACCGCCGTCCTGCTGCTCGTCTCCCTTTCCATCGCCCTCGGGCTCGGTTTCCTCGCCATCCGCGGCATCGTTCGCTCCCTCCTGCAATTGAGCAACGCCTGCGGCGTCATCGCCCTCGGCGATTTGAATTGCTCCGTGGACGTCGTCGGCAACGACGACATCGCCCGCGTCGCCGCCGAACTCAACCGCATGATCGCCTCCTCCGTCCAAAAACAGCGCGCCATGGAAACGCTCGCCAACGGTGATTTCTCGGTTGCAATCCCCGTCTCCTCCGATCGCGATTCCCTCGGCATGGCCATGCGCAAAATGGTGGACCAAGTCGGCTCGGCCCTCTCCCAAACGCTCGCCTCCGTCGACGAAGTCAACAGCGGAACCGGCCAAATCGCCGACGCCTCCCAAAGTTTGAGCCAGGGCGCCACCGAATCCGCCGCAAGCCTCGAGGAAATCAGCGCTTCCGCCACCCAAATCGGCCAGCAGGCCCGGCACAACGCCGAAATCGCCTCCCAATCCAACCAATTGGCCATGGCCGCAAAATCCGCCGCCGAAACCGGGTCGCATCGCATGCAGGGTCTGAATGCCTCGATGGCCGCCATCACCGAATCCAGCGCCCAGATCGCCAAAATCATCAAGGCCATCGACGACATCGCCTTCCAGACCAACATCCTCGCCCTCAACGCCGCCGTCGAGGCCGCCCGCGCCGGCCGCCACGGCAAGGGCTTCGCCGTCGTCGCCGAAGAAGTCCGCTCCCTCGCCGCCCGCTCCGCCAAGGCCGCCCGCGAAACCGCCGACCTCATCGAAGGCTCCAAAAACCGCGTCGACGATGGCAACAAGATCGCCAAGGAAACCGCCGAAGCCCTCTCCGAAATCGTCTCCGGCATCGTCAATGTCGGCGACCTCGTCGGCGAAATGGCCGCCGCCTCCAACGAGCAGGCCCAGGGCATCGCCCAGATCAGCCAAGGCCTCGCCCAAATCGACCAGGTCACCCAGCAAAACACCGCCACCGCCGAACAAACCGCCGCCGCCGCCGAACAACTCTCCGGCCAGGCCGACGAACTCCGCGCCCTCATCAGCCAATTCAAGCTCGACAACGCCCAATCCATTCCCTCCGCTCCACCCCCCCCGTCCGGACGCGCTCGAAACGCCCTCCCTCCCCCTTCGGAAGCCGATTCCAACGCAATGATCAAATGGTCCGATGCGTATTCCGTCGGAAACAAAAAACTGGATTCCCAGCACAAGCGACTCATGGACCTGATCAATCGCCTCTACTCCTCCATGCGCGAAGGCAAGGCCAACAGCGTCGCCGCTTCCATCCTCGATGAACTGGTGAACTACACCGTCACCCACTTCTCCGAAGAAGAAACCATGATGAAGCTCTACAAGTATCCCGGTCTCGAATCCCAGCAAGCCATGCACCGCGAACTCGTCCGCCAAGTCGTCGAAATGCAGGATCAATTCAAGAATGGACAGCCCCTCGGCACCCGGATTTTCAACTTCCTCAAAGGATGGCTCGTCAACCACATCCAGAACGAAGACAAAAAATACGCCTCCTACATGCCCGATTAGAGCACGTCCATCGTTCTGGGCGCCTTCAAATCGAATGTCGGCCCGGCTCGGCAGGCATCCTCGCGCCTCCTGAAGTCCCAAGATCAGGCCATGGACAAGGCGCCCCCTTTCGCGGCTCCTGCCCGCGCTTGTCCGATCAATCGTCCAAAACGATCAATCCTTCGCGAATGGCGTATTTCGTCAGATCGGCGACGCAATGCAAATCCAGCTTCGCCATCAGCCGGCGACGGAACGTGTCCACCGTTTTGGATTCAACGCCCATCGCGAACGCCGCTTCTTTCGCGCTCTCCCCTTCGGCCATCCTCACCAGCACTTCCCGTTCCCGCGTCGACAACGCCTCGTGCGGCCTTGGCGCGCGCTGCGGCATGTTCCCCACAAAGTCCCGGACTATCTCACCCGCCACGCTCGGACTCACGTAGGTCTTCCCCGCCGCCGCCGCCAGCACGGCCATCGCCAGCTCGTCGAACGCGCCATCCTTCGGCAGATATCCGCACGCCCCGGCCCGCAGCATTTCCGCCACAAACCGCCGGTCCGTATGGACCGAAAGCGCCACGATTTTCAGATGGGGACTTGCCTCCAGCAAGCGTCGGGCCGTCTCGATCCCGTTCATGCCCGGCATGGAAATATCCAGCACCACCACGTCCGGCCGCAACGTCCGGACCTTTTCGATGGCCTCCAAGCCCCCGCAAGCCTCTCCGGCCACTTCCATGTCGCTCCGCGCCGCAATCAGCGTTCGCAAGCCCTCCCGCATGATCGCATGGTCGTCCACGATCAGAACCTTGGTTTTCATAACGGCCCCCTCGAATGGCACAAGCAAGACAACGTCACCTCGGTCCCCTCTCCCGGCGGACTGTGAATCCTCATTTCTCCGCCGTGCAGTTGAAGCCGTTCGCGAATGCTGAAGAGCCCGTATCTTGCATCCGGCTTCATGGAATCAAGCGCGTGAATGGATACCCCCCCCGCTCCATCGTCCCGAACCCGCATGATGAAGCGGTCTTTCATTTACTTCAGTTCCACCCACGCATTTCGAGCCTTTGCGTGCTTGACGACGTTGAACAGAAGCTCCCTCGCAAACTGGAACATCAGGATCCGGCACGGCATTTCAGGCGGCTCCGCCGTTCCTTCCAGGTGAAACGCCAGTTGGGAACACTGGTTTTGAAAATGCCCGATCACCCACCCCAGCGCAGGAACCAGCCCCGCTTCGTACAAGAGCGGCGGCGTCAGCTCGAACGTCATCGAACGCGTATCCAGGAGGGCCTGCTCGATGATTTCCCGAATCGCCACCAAATCCCGCATTCGTTCTTCCGATTCCGCCTTCGATTCCGCGTCTCGCAACTTGATCTTGGCCACGCTGAGCATCTGTCCCACCCCGTCGTGGAGTTGCAGCGCAATGCGTCTCCGCTGCCTCTCCTCGCTCTGTGCCAGCTCCTCCGCCAGATTCCTCAAATGGGTGCGGTGCAACTCCAGTTCCTGTTCATAACGCTTTCGATCGCTAATGTCGTCATAGGCCAAGGCAATCCCAAATCCCTCCAGCGGAATCGGAGCGGCGGTCACGTTGATCCACGTGACATCCCCTGGAGATTTGACGATTCCCATCTCCACATTCCGAACGACGCAATTCTCATTGAGCGCCCTAAAACCGGGGAATTCTTCTGGCGGCATCGGGGAACCATCCGGCCGAACAATGTTCCATTCCTGCCCGTCAATCTTCCTTCGTTGATGTTCTTCTTTGCCTAATCCGACCAACATTTCGGACGCTTTGTTGCAGTCCACAACTTGCCCGTCCTTGTCGGAAACCGTAATCCCCACAGGCAAAACATCGAACAGGGTTCGATATTTCACCTCGCTCGCAAACAGGGCGCTTTCCGCTCTTTTGTGTGCGGTGATATCGTGAAGCGTTCCAACCCATTCGCTGGGCACCCCATCCGCCTGGTTCAAAAATGAAGCTTGGCACCGCACCCACACCACATGGCCATCGGGATGAACAAACCGGAACTCCGCCTCGTACGGCTCGCGGAGAACTCTCGACTTCTGGACCGCATCCAGAACGGTCTCCCGGTCGTCCGGATGCAATCCCAGGGTCCAGCCCAATCCGAGCGCCTTGTCTGCCGGAATACCCGTGATTTCGCACCACCGGGGACTCGTGTAGGTATTCAAGCCCGCTTCGTCAGCCGTCCACATCCCGACCTTGGAGACTTCCGTCAGCCGCTGGTGGCGGGCCTGGACCCGCTTCAGCCTAGACAGTTCCAAGGCGGACGCATCGGCGGGGGAACCCGGCAAGCCATGGTCCCTTGCACCTGGCTCACGATTTGTCATGGTCTGCATAACTCCCCTAGCATAGCAACGTCCCTCCCTCCGCCCAAATCAAATCCAACGAAACGGATGGAAAAGGGGGCACCCCTGTTCGCTGACCTTCTTGGGCATTTCCGTCGTTCGGGCAGGGAGAGCTTCCTCTCCTCCCAGCGGGGTTTCGCCGATCCGTTTCTCACAGAGAGCACGGAGGACTCTTCGACACCTCGGTGACTCTGTAAGAGAAATCTTCGGCAGCCTTCATGAGTTCGGATTCAGAAGGACCACAAAATACCCCTCCCCGGCAGCGGGGAGGGGTTTCCATTTCGGTTCCGCCTTTTAGTACCGCCCGAAATCCTTGTCCTCGAGCGAAATGATTTCTTCGTTGGAGGCGGGTTTTGCCGCAGGCGTTTTTTCTATTTTGTCCCACCCGGCGGAAGCCGGTTTCGGCTCCGAGGCGGGCAGGGCTTTCCGTTGCGGCGGTTTCACGGCCGCAGCGACCTTCTTTGGCGCAGGACGCTTGGCCGTGGCTGTGGAGGAAGTATTCCCCCCCTTCAATTTGAACTGCCCGATCAACGCGCGCAGCTCGTCGGCCTGCCCCGACAGCTCTTCGGCGGCAGCGGCGGTTTCTTCCGCCGTGGCCGTGTTCTGCTGCGTCACCTGGTCGATCTGCCCCAACCCCTGGCTGATCTGCGCAATGCCCTGCGCCTGCTCGTTGGAGGCCGCCGCCATCTCGCCCACCAGGTCGCCCACCTTCACGATGCCGCCGACGATCTCCGCCAGCGCCTTGGCCGTCTCTTTCGCCATCCGGTTGCCTTCGTCCACGCGGCCCTTCGAGCCTTCGATCAGGTCCGCCGTCTCCCGCGCCGCCTTGGCGCTGCGCGCCGCCAGGCTGCGCACTTCCTCGGCCACCACCGCAAAGCCCTTGCCGTGCCGCCCCGCGCGTGCGGCTTCCACCGCCGCATTGAGGGCGAGGATGTTCGTCTGGAATGCGATGTCGTCGATTGTCTTGATGATCTTCGCGATCTGCGCGCTCGATTCCGTAATCGCCACCATCGAGGAATTCAACCCCTGCATCCGCTGCGATCCCGTTTCCGCCGCGTTTTTCGCGCCCGTTGCCAACGCATTGGCCTGCGTGGCGGTTTCGGCGTTGTGCTTCGCCTGCTGGCCGATTTCCGTGGCCGATGAACTGATCTCTTCCAGGCTCGCCGCCGACTCGGTGGCGCCTTGGCTCAAACTTTGCGAGGCATCGGCGATCTGTCCTGTCCCGCTCGTGACTTCCTCCACCGCCGTGCGGACTTGGGAAAGCACATCGCCCATCTTGTGGACCATGGTTTGCATGGCCAATCCCAGTTGATCGCGTCCGGATCGCGGCTGGACGGACTGCGTCCAATCCCCGTTGGAAATCGCCGTGGCCTTCGCCGCAAAGTCGGCATTGGTTTCCACCATGTGGCGGCAAGCCGCGGCCATTTGCCCAATTTCATCGTTGGATTGGAGATCGATCACGATGGAGGTGTCACCCTCGGCAACGGCAGCAATGGAGTGAGTAACCATCGTGATGGGCCGGATCAAAAACCGTACGGCCACCCACAGGATCGAGGCGCACAGCAAAAAGGCCAGAACGGCCGAAGCCACGGCATTGTATTGCAGCAAGGTGCGGGTTCCCGAAGCGATGATGGCATCAACCTGCGCACGAGGAATGCCAATGAAGACAATGCCAATCACCTCGCCGGATCCCCCGAGAATCGGATCATAGGCCGTTATGTAGGGCGCACCCAGGATCACGGCCTGGCCAAAAAACAGCTTTCCTTGGGAAACCGGCTGGAAGGCGGCGCTGGCCGTTCCAAGCTGGGTCCCCACGACGCGTTTTCCATCGCCCCCCTGGATGCTCGTAATGACGCGAGTGAAGTCGCCTCCATCCTTGACAAACAACGTGGCTTCAACCCCCAGATCCTTTTTAATTGCATCCACCGCTTCAAAACGCTCGGCTATGGATTTCTGGTCCGAATCCACCAGTTGCCCTTTTTCCAACTTCAATTCGCCAAAATACTTTTGAACGTACAGATTGGCGGCCCGGATATCTCCGTGCAGCTTCATATCCAGCGTGTGGTCAGCCAACTGCCTGGCCATTCGGCCGGCCAGCATGTTGGACAAAAAACCCAACGCCACGGCCAGCAGCAAAACAGATAGAATCGTGACCGACAGCACCTTGCTTTTCAGGGTATTCATTCGAATCATGGGACACACTCCATTTTCAGCTTTTGATGACAGGTCAACCTGCCACATTGATAACGTTTATCAAGTAGGACAGGCCTATGGACTATTTAGCAGCAGTTGAGGCACCTGCCCCCAGCCTAAAATGATCCCCCCAAAAAAGCGCTTTACCTATCGGTTCTCGGTCAAAATGGAGCTATTCCAGGGGCTCATCCTCGTTTCACGGACCTGCGATCTCTCTTTCGTGATTCCGGATAGGGCGCGACAACCGGGTGCGTCGCCCCGTTCCATTCGCCCCCTCTCCCCCTCCACGCTCTCGGTGGCAATCCCATCCAACTTGGAAAGGGCAGCATGAATATGGGCCATCCATTCAGCGAGGATGCCCGCTGCCAATCAACTAGTTATTATAATAACTAGTCAAAAGCTTCTCTCCGGATGATCAAGGGGTTCTTCTGTGCCACGGGGCCACCCGGAACGCACAGAGAAGCTCAACTGCCTGAGAACCCGGCCCCCCTTGTGAATCCGTGTCCATCGGTGTTCATTCGTGATTCATTGGCACGAGGCTTCCGTTCCTATTGCATAGATTGCTCTGTAGCGCCGCCTTGTCCCTTGCCCTCTCCGGTCGAATCGGCTAGTTTTCTCGCCCATGAGCTCAACGCCCCCCCATTTGGAAAAAGCCCAGTTTGTGTTCGATGTCGAAATCGCCGCCCTGCAACGGGCGCGTACGCGTCTGGATGGTGCCTTTGACAAGGCGGTCGATCTTCTGCACGCCACACTCGCGGAAGGCGGCAAGATCGTCGTCACCGGCATCGGCAAATCCTTTCACATCGGCCAGAAAATCGCTGCCACCCTCACCAGCACGGGTGCCCCCTCCACGGTTCTCCATCCCTCCGAGGCCATGCACGGCGATCTGGGCCTCCTGCGCCCTGAAGATGCCATCCTCGCCCTCTCCTACTCCGGCGAATCGGACGAGTTGGTGAATCTCCTGCCTGTCCTCAAGCGCACCGGGGCGCGCATCGTCGCCCTGACCGGTGACCTGAACTCCACTCTGGCCCGCCACTCCGACATCGTGATCGATGCGTCCGTCGAACGCGAAGCCTGCCCCTTCAATCTCGTCCCTACCGCCTCCACCACGGTGGCCCTCGCCATCGGTGACGCCCTCGCCATTGCCCTCCTCGATGCCCGCGGCCTTTCCCGCGAGGAATATGCCGGGTTCCATCCCGGCGGCGCCATTGGCCGAGCCCTCCTCCTCAAGGTGGACGACATCATGCGCACCGGCGACCGGCTGGCTTCCGTCCTCCAAACCGCCAGCGTGCGCGATGCGGTCATCGCCATGACCAAGGTCCAGGCCGGGGCCGTGGCCGTCACGGATGAGCACCGCCACCTTGCCGGGCTTTTCACCGATGGCGACCTCCGCCGCTATCTCGCAAGCGGAGCCACCGATTTCCAAACCCGCCCCGTCGCCGACCTCATGACGAAAAACCCGTTTTCCGTCCGCTCCGGCCGCCTCGCCGCCGACGCCCTTTCCATCTTCCAGCAACACCGCTTCGATGATTTGGTGGTCCTGAACGAGGATGGCACTCTGGCCGGCATGATCGATCTGCAGGATTTGCCCAAATTCAAAATTCTCTAGCGCACCGCGCTTGAATTCCTCCATCCCATCGGGTAGCGTGGGGAGGATTTTATGAAGAAACCCGCTTTCCTGAAGCAACTCATGATGATGCGCGTACTCTATGCGCTGATTCCGGTCGCCGTTTCGGCGGTCTATCTTTTCGGCTGGCGCGTGCTGGCCCTCGTGGCCGTCTCTTCCCTCTTTGCCTTTCTGGCCGAATGGGCCATGGTCTACAACAGCAAAACCGGCAAGGTGTCGCAGGCGGTCTGGGTCACCGCCACCCTCTACGGACTCTCCCTGCCCCCCACCACCCCCTTCTGGATCGCCGCAGTGGGTGCCGCGTTCGGCATCGTCTTCGGCAAAATGGTGTTTGGCGGTTTCGGCAAAAATGTCTTCAATCCGGCCGTCGTCGGACGTGCATTCGTCTATGTCTATTTCCCCGTGGAAATGACCTCCCGCTTTGTTCCAGCCTTCCGCGGTTTTCCCGGCGGTTTCGCGCAGTGGAGTTTCGACTCCCTGAAAAGCCTCCCCGCCGAACTCGCCGCCCCGGGCCTCAAAATGGTAGATGCCGTCACCGCCGCCACCCCCATGTGGTCCCGCCGCGACTACGGCTTCACCGTCCGCCTCTGGGACTTGGTGACGGGACAAATCGGCGGGCTCTTCGACCACGCCGGGCACACGCAGGTCCTCGCCGCCGGCTCTTCCGGCGAAGTCTGCGCCCTCGCCATTCTCCTCGGCGCCATCTATCTGCTCTGGACCAAAACTGCCAACTGGCGCCTCATGCTTGGCACCTTGATCGGCGCCGCCGCGCTGAATCTCCTCCTGCGGAATGGACTGGGCATCGATGCCGTCCCGCCCCTGCCCTTCACCCTCTTCTCCGGGGCATTCCTCTTCGCCGCCGTCTTCATGGTCACCGACCCCATCTCCGCCCCCAAAATGCCCCTCTCCATGTGGATCTACGGCCTTTTCATCGGCGCCATGATCGTTTTTTTCCGCTATAAGGCCGTGTTTGCCGGCGGTGTCGGCTTCGCCATTCTTCTGGGCAACATGCTGGCTCCCTCGCTCGACCTCTGGCTCAAGCGCTACCAGGCGAGCAAGAAAGAGGTGAAGGCGTGAACAAGAAATCCCCCGCCTACATCTTGTCCTTCATGGCGGCCATCTGCATCGTCTTTGGCCTTGGCATTTCCGCCGTGAACTACGCCACGCAGGGTCTTCTCGCCAAAAATGCCACCCTGCACCGGAACAGTGTGCTCTGCCGCGCCTTCCAGCTCGATGTCAACGGCACCTCTGCCGAAGCCTATCAGCAAGCTGTCGATGCCCATCTCCAACCCCAGACCCTCGGCGGACACCTCTTCTACACCTGCACTGCCCCCGGCAAGGAAGGCGTCGGCTTTGTTGCCGGTGGCATGGGCTTCTGGGACCGCATCGAATGCGTCGTCGTTCTCTCGCCCGACCTGAACCAAGTGCTCAATATCCAGGTCCT
>CAYNHA010000063.1:0-8734 GCA_964397035.1 uncultured Verrucomicrobiota bacterium | reverse complement strand
GCCCCCAGGTTGTTCAGCACTTCCGGCTGGGCCGGATTGATCTTCAGGCTGGCGCCCCATTGCTCCAGCGCCGGGCCCACATGGCCCCGCCGGACCAACACCATCGCCGCGCGGTTCCTCGCATTCACGTTTTCCGGATAGGGCTGGATGATCGCCGCATAGGCATCCAACGCCCCCGAATCATTGCCCGCCAATTCCTGCGCATGCCCCAAATTCGAAAGCGCATCGGGATGCCCCGGCGCCAGCTCCAGCGCCTTCTGGAAGTAGCGCACTGCGCGCGGATAATCCTGCTTCTCCGCCGCGCGAATCCCCGACTGGATCGCCGCCGTCAACGCCCCCATCGGATCCGTCTTCACCACCGGCGCCAACAGATTTTCCACCGGCGCCCAGTCGTCCGTCAACACGCACTCTCCATTCCGCGCCCGTAAATCCGCAAAATGTCCGTCCGTCAGCACCAGCCCGTTGAAGGTGCCGGGACGCGTGGTCCACTCCGCGATGTCCGACAAGTCCAGTGGCTGGTTGGACCCCACGAACACCGTGGTATTGCGCGACCCCAGCTCGGGAATGGCCGAAATGGCCCCGCGGTGCGGAAAAGATGCCGCAAACGTCTGGGAAATGGCATTCATGAAACCGCCCACGTCATAGGCATCGATCAAATTCATGACATACAGGCCATCGGGCTTGAGCAGTTGGCGCACATCGCCCATGAATTCCTGCGTGGTGAGCTGATACGGCACCGAATAATCGCTGACCGAATCGCACACAATGAAATCGAAGGGCGGAACAGAACCCGGGGCCTCGCGGTTGCGCCGCAGGGCATCCGCGACATAGTTGCGGGCATCGGAGTGGTGGATCTCGATCGGGGCATCTTTCGGCAGTCCGAACGCCTCCTGCGCGGCACGGGTCACTCCCGGATCGATCTCCACCACCACCAGCTCGCTGCCCGGACGCGTCCGGTAGAGATAATTGGGAAACACATAGCCCCCGCCGCCAAGCAACAGCAGACGCACGGGATCGTTGCTCTTTCCCCGCAGGCGGTTGATCAACGCATCATAGATGCGCATGTACGGATATTTGAGGTCGCCCAGATCGGACAGATCCACTTCGCTATGACGCAGTTTGTCCTGATAAAACGTGCGGTGCGCGGGGTTCCCCGGCTCCGCCGTCACCGTCAGAATCTGATACTGCGTCTCCGCAAAATAGATGGCATTGGCTTCGTTGGACGCATCGCGCAACTTGAGAACACCCGCCACGCTGGCCACGCCCTCCCCCGGCAAGACCGCCATCAGGAAAAGACCTCCAAAAAGGGCCAGCCCCGCCGCCGCGCCGGCCACGGTGGATTTTTGTGCATTCGCAGTCTCGCGCCGCACGGCCCACGCATAAAGGAAACCGAGGATCGCCAGCAGCAACGCCATGCACACCACGATGCGCACACTGCCCATCCATGCCGTCAGGTAAAACCCCGTCAGGAAGGTGCCCATAATGCTCCCGACCGCATTCCACGCATATAGCGTGCCAATGGCCCGCCCCGTCTGGGCCGACCGCTCAATCGCCAATTTCGCCACCATGGGGCTGATGGTCCCCAGCACCGTTGCCGGCAACAGGAACGCCCATGCCATATGCAGCAAAATGCGCATCGGCCACGACAGTCCCATCAGGAAGGCCGAAGCCCCCGCCCAGGCGTTCAGCCACAAAATCGCGATGCACGCCGCCGCGCTGGCAAAGAACATCCCCGAGATCCGCTTCGGCAAATTCGGCGCCGAATCCGCCATGCGCCCGCCCAGGTAATTGCCCAGGCTCATGCCCGCCAGAATGACGCCCAGCACGCCCGTCCACGTGTAGAGCGACGAGCCCAAAAAGCGGGCAATCAACCGGCTCGCCACCAGTTCCACCGTCATCAGTCCTGCACCGGTGAGGAACACCGTGGCATTCAGCCAAAAAGTTCGTTGGGATTTGCTCATGTCGGCGAAAGTAGCAAAACCCGGAAGCAAATGTCTCTCACAGAGTGTCGAGTCCTGATTTACGGTTTTCGTTTTTCTGGCAATGTCCCGGCTTGGACCTCCCGCAGGCGGCGAAAATTCAAGCCGCGCGCCGGTGCCCGCCCTTCCAACGTGACACTTCATTTCGGAACAATCCTCCCTTCGGAGAGAATGCAAGGGAAACGGAACATTTCGATTCATTTCCGTTCTTTCCGGCCACGCGGGTTTTCTTGCACGAAGTGGGCGAAATCGGTAGTATGACCCCAATTTAGTTTCAATTTCATTCATTTCACACCAAAAGGATTCCCCATGTCCCGCAATGTCTATATCGCCGCAACAGAGGCCAGCAGTGGCAAGTCCGCCATCGCGCTGGGTGTCATGGAAATGATGGTCAAAAAAGTCGGCCATGTGGGCTTTTTCCGCCCCATCATCGCCGCCGAACGCGGAAGCGCGGAGCGCGACAACGACATTGCGCTGATCACCAGCCACTTCCGTCTCGACCTTCCCTATGAAGAAGCGTTTGCCTACACCAGCCGCGAGGCCGGCGAACTGATCCGGGCAGGGAAGCTGTCCGCGCTGCTCGATGGCATTTTGGAGAAATACACCGCCGTAGCCGAGCGGTTTGACTTTGTGGTGTGCGAGGGCTCCGATTTCGAGGGCGAAACTTCCGCTTTCGAGTTCAACATCAATTCCGCCATTGCCCGAAACATCGATGCCCCGGTCCTTCTGGTTGCCGACGGCCGAAAAATCGGCACCGATGGACAGGTCGCCAACCTGGATTTCGCCATTCAGAGTTTCCAAGAGGACGATTGCAAGGTTCTGGCGGCCATCCTGAACCGGTTCCCCCCCGAACGCATCGCCGAACTGCCCGATTTTCTCCGCACCTCGCGGCATGGCGACATTCCCGTCTTCGCCTTTCCGCAGGACATGAGCCTGGCCGCGCCCATGATGAGCGAGGTGGCCCAATGCCTCCATGCCGAAACCTTCTATCGCTCCGACCTCCTTGATTCCCTCCAAGCCACCTCTTGCAGCGTGGCCGATTCCTCCCCCGAAATTTTCCTGTCCCAGCTCAAGGATGGGGCATTGCTCTTCATCTCGGGCGACCGTTTCGGCAATTTGCTGGGCGTGATGCTCAAGCTCAACTCGGCCAAGCCCGTCCATATTGCCGGCATCGTCCTGACCAATGGATTCAAGCCGTCCGGCGCGGTCGGAACCTTGCTCAAGGAAGTCAAAAACATGGTGCCCGTCCTCTCCGTGCCCGGCAGCACCTACGAGGCCGTCACGCAGGTCTCGCGCCTGCATTCGCGCATTTATCCGGGCGCCACGCGCAAAATCACCACGGCTCTGGCCCTGTTCGAGTCGCATGTGGACACCCAAAAGCTCGTCGATTTGCTCAAAACCGCCAAAACCGGCGTGGTGACGCCCAAAATGTTCGAATTTGGCCTCATCCAGCGCGCCCAGTCGCCCCGCCAGCGCATTGTCCTGCCCGAAGGCGAGGAAGACCGCATCCTGTTTGCGGCCGAGCAGGTGGTGCTACGCGGCATCGCCGACATCGTCCTGCTGGGCAACGAGCAGAAAATCCGAGGCAAGATCTCCCACCTCGGCCTCAATCTGGCCAACGTGGAAATCATCCAGACCGTCCAATCGCCGCATTTCCGCGATTTCGTCAATACCTACTACGAACTGCGCAAGGAAAAGGGCATGACGCCCGACATGGCCGAAACCATCATGGCCGACTCCTCCTACTTCGGCACCATGATGGTCTACAAGGGATTGGCCGACGGCATGGTCTCCGGCTCCATCAACACCACGGCCCACACGGTTCGCCCCGCCCTCCAGTTCATCCGGACCAAGCCCGGCTTCTCCATCGTGTCCTCCGTCTTCCTGATGTGCCTGAAGGACCGCGTGCTGGTCTATGGCGACTGCGCCGTCAATCCCAACCCCACTGCGCAGCAACTCGCCGAAATCGCCATCACCTCCGCCCAAACCGCCCAAACCTTCGGCGTGGAGCCCCGCGTGGCGATGCTCTCGTATTCCACGGGAACCTCCGGAGGCGGCGCCGATGTGGAGCGTGTGCGCGAGGCCACCGAAATCGCCCGCAAAATGGCTCCCGACCTTCCCATCGAAGGCCCCATCCAGTATGACGCCGCCATCGATCCGGAAGTCGCCCGCACGAAGATGCCCAATTCGCAGGTCGCCGGACGCGCCACGGTCTTCATCTTCCCCGACCTGAACACCGGCAACAACACCTACAAGGCCGTGCAACGGTCCGCAGGCGCCGTCGCCATCGGCCCCGTCATGCAGGGTCTGCGCAAGCCTGTCAACGACCTCTCGCGCGGCTGCACGGTCACCGACATTGTCAACACCGTGGCCATCACCGCCATCCAGGCCCAGGCCGAAAAGTGATTCCCCTGTCGATCAGCACCCGCTGGAACGCCAGTCGGCACCGTGCGGGCGAATCCATGATCGAAGAGATCCTGTCCCTGGGCCTCGGTTGCGTAGAGCTCGGCTACGACCTGCGTTCCGAGCTCATTCCCGGTGTCAAGGCCATGGTGGACTCACACGCCATTCGGGTGAAGAGCGTCCACAACTTCTGCCCTGTTCCGGTGGGAGCACCCCGTCCCCACCCCGAACTCTACACCCCCGCCTCCCCGGACCGCCGCGAGCGCGAATTTGCCGTCGTGCACATTTCCAAAACTCTTCGGTTTGCCGCCGAAATGGGCGCGCGCGTCGTGGTGTGCCATTCCGGCAACGTGGACATGCCGAAATACTCCTTTGATCTCCTGCGCATGGCCTCGCGCAACGAACAATTCAGCGAACCCTACGAGTCGCTCAAGCTCAAGGCCCAGCTCGCGCGCGACAAGAAAGCCCCCCGGCAAATCGACTACCTGGCCGAGAGTCTCGATGCCCTCCTGCCCGTCGTCAAGGAAACCGGCGTTCATCTCGCCCTGGAAAACCTGCCCACGTGGGAAGCCATTCCGTCCGAACTGGAATCCGAGCAGCTCATGAAGCGATTCCATTCCTCGGGGATCCGCCTGTGGTGGGACATCGGCCATGCCCAGATCCGCGAAAACCTCGGATTCATCAACTCCTCTCGGTGGTTGCACCGCCTCGCCCCCCACATCGCCGGCATGCACATCCACGATGTGGCGCCCCCCGGAGAGGATCACATCATGCCCCCCCGAGGCCATGTTGATTTTAAGGCATTGTCGGATTTGGCCAAAATGGATATGGTGCGCGTATTGGAACCGGCACCGGACACGGAAGCCGGGCAAATCGTCCGCGCCATTGAATTTTTGCGCGAGGCTTGGGATTTGACCGAATCAGAGACGAAAGGCGAAGAAAACACATGAAAAAAGCAGTAATCACAGGCATCACAGGCCAGGACGGCTCCTATTTGGCGGAATTGCTCCTCTCCAAGGGCTATCAGGTCACCGGCATGGTCCGCCGCGCCAGCACCGAAAGCTTCGACCGCATCGCCCACTTCAAGGACCAGATCACCCTGCGCCAGGCGGATCTGCTCGACCAGTTCTCCCTCGTGAAACTCCTCGAGGAAATCCAGCCCGACGAAATCTACAATCTCGCCGCCATGTCCTTTGTTCCCACGTCCTGGAGCCAGCCCGTCCTGACCGGCGAATTCACGGCCCTCGGTGTCACCAAGGTCCTCGAAGCCATGCGCATGGTCTGCCCCAAGGCCCGCTTCTACCAGGCCTCTTCCTCCGAAATGTTCGGCAAGGTCATCGAAACGCCCCAAACCGAAACCACCCCCTTCTATCCCCGCAGCCCCTACGGCGTCGCCAAGGCCTACGGCCACTTCATTACCGTCAACTATCGCGAATCCTACAACCTCTTCGCCCTCTCGGGCATCCTCTTCAATCACGAATCCCCCCGCCGCGGCAAGGAATTCGTCACCCGCAAGATCACCGACGCCGTGGCCCGCATCAAGCTGGGCAAGCAAAAGGAACTGCGCATGGGCAATCTCGATGCCAAGCGCGACTGGGGCTTTGCCGGCGACTATGTCCGAGCCATGTGGATGATGCTCCAGCAGGATGTCGCCGACGATTATGTCGTCGCCACCGGCGAGACCCATTCCGTGCGAGAATTCCTCCAGATCGCCTTCTCCCACGTGGGACTGAATTTCGAAGACTACGTCGTCATCGATCCGGAGTTCATCCGCCCGGCGGAAGTGGAACTCCTGCTCGGCAATCCGGCTAAGGCCAAAGCCCAGCTCGGATGGAAACCCGCCGTCAGCTTCCAGCAGCTTGTCACCAGAATGGTCGATGCCGACATGGATCGCCAGATGGGCAAAATTGTGACGGCCTAGCCACCAGCCTTCGTTCTGAATTCCGGATTCTGAATCCTGAATACTTCCCCCCTATGAAAACCCTCATCACCGGTTGCAACGGTTTTGTCGGGCGGCATGCCGTGGCCGCCCTGCAAAAGGCCGGTCACGAGGTGGTGGGGTGCGACGTTTCCTGCCCTCCCGGCAGCCCGATTCCCTGCCTTGAAGTGGATGTGCGCCATCTGGATTCCATTGTTCGAGTACTAGACACCGTACGTCCCGACTCCATTTTGCATCTGGGAGGAATCGCCTTTGTACCCTTGGGCTGGACCGATCCCCAGCTCGTTTTCTCTGTCAACACCATCGGCACCCTGAACCTTCTCGACGCCGTCCGGCAGCACACCCCCGCCACGCGCGTGCTCGTGGTCACCTCCGCAGAGGTCTACGGTTCGCATCCCGCCCCCGCCCCTCTCACCGAGGACGCCCCCTACCGTCCGGACAACATCTATGGAGTCGCCAAAGCCGCCGCCGATCACGCCTCCCTCCTTTACGCGGCGCATCACCACCTTCCCGTAATGGTGGCCCGTCCCTCCAACCACATTGGCGCCGGCCAATCCAGGGATTTCGTCTCCTCCTCCTTTGCAAACCAACTGGCCGGCATTGCCGCCGGAGCCCCCGCCCTCATGCAGGTCGGCAACCTCGACCAGCGCCGCGATTTCACCGATGTCCGCGATGTCGTCCACGCCTATGCCCTGCTCCTGGAAAAGGGACACGCAGGCCAAGCCTACAACATCGCTTCCGGTCGCATGATTCCCGTTCGGGAAATCTTCGATACCCTCTGCGACATCGCCAACGTCCATCCCCGCGTTGAAGTATCCCCGGCCCTTTTCCGGCCCAATGAAAGCCGCCCCTCCTACGATACCTCCCGAATTCAATCCCAGCTGGGTTGGAAGCCGGAAATCCCCCTCCGCCAAACCCTCTCGGCCATCTACGACGACTTCCGCGACCGCCGCGCCGCCGCCACCTGAACGTTGCCTCCCCCCCCCTCCAAATTGCACGCTCCTTGTGCATAACTCCGGAAATCTTCGCCCTCCACGAAATTACTATTTCTTTTTTTTCAACACGTGGTAGTTTTTCCTCATTGGAAGTCTCAGTCGTCCCATTTTCGGATCGAGCCAAATGTGGCGTTCTGCAAAGCGACTGGCGCCGTCTGTTTCGGCAAGGTTCCATGCGGAGGTCGGAAATTTTATCCTACTATGAATGATCACGATGGCCCATTAGCGGGTCTTGTTCCCCTTCGTTTGTCCGACCGCCCTCTGCTTCACAAAATCTTTTCCCAGCAGGTGAATCCCATCGCGGATTATTCGTTTGCCTGCACCTATATTTGGAGCGCCAGCCTCAAGCTCTACTGGAAACAAATCCATCAGCACCTGTGCATCTTTGCCAACGGCACGGGCGACCTGACCCTCCTGTCGCCGCCACTCCCGGAGCCCGGTGCCAGCACGGACGACATGGCCAATTGCCTCCGTGAATGTTTCGCCATCATGGACGGCTATAACGATCGGTACAGCGACCGCAGCCACTCCAGAATTGAATATGTCTCGGATGACATTCTTGCACGGATGCGCGCCGTCCCCGGCTTCGATCTGATCGTCACCCCCATGAGCGGCGACTACGTCTACGACATGGCCCGCATGATCGACCTGGCCGGCGGCCCCCTGCAATCCAAGCGCAGCGCCCGCGCACGCTTCATGCGGCGCTTCCCGGACTTCCGCACCGAGCCCCTTCGCCCCACGCATCGCCAAGCCTGCGTGGCCCTCCTCCTCCGCTGGCAAAAGCGCGTGGAGGAAAAATTTGCGGGCGACCCCCAGCAGGGAACGGAACCCACCAGTCCCAGTGTTCTCCGGCGCCGCGAAGTCGCCGCCTGCGAGTACGCCTTGGATTCCATGGATGCGCTCGGGCTCAAGGGAATGGCCCTATGGGTCGGCTCCGAACTCGTGGGCTTCACCTTGGGTGAAGCCCTCACTCCCACTCAAGCCTCCGTGTTGATTGAAAAGACGCACCCGGATTATGTCGGAGCCCCCCAGTACATCTTTTCGGAGTTCTGCCGCCAATTCTGGTCGGCCTATCCCGAATGCAATGCCAGCGACGACTGTGGAATGCCCTCGCTGCAGTTCACGAAGGAAACCTACCGGCCCATTCGCCGCCTGAACAAATATTGCCTGACACGCCCCGTCCCTGCGGTTCTCGCCCCTGCATCCGCCGAGGCGGCTCCCGTGCTTTGCGGATGAAAATGGTTCGCGCAACGGCCTCTCTGGCCGACCGGAAAGAGTTGGACCACCTCGAAGCCGTTTGCTTCCAGCATCCGGGCGAGCGGTTCAATCCCCGCCAAATCCACAGCCTGTTGAAAAATCCACGGGCCGTCGTCCTGCTGGCCCGTGAACAAGGCCGGATTGGCGGCTGGGCCGTCGGC
>CAYNHA010000062.1:0-13727 GCA_964397035.1 uncultured Verrucomicrobiota bacterium | reverse complement strand
GCAACCAACGTGGCGCTTGGGGCCGGGCAAGCGGCAGTTCTGGGCTCCGAATACGTGGATTCCGCCGTCGGAAGGGATTGCATTGTATCCCAGGGGTTTGACGATTCGGATGTGCGTCCGTGGGGATGGAGCGTGGCCTATTTGGACAATGCCGGTTCGTTGACCAACGTCGACATGGGGTCGGGAGCAGTGGTGGCGACCAACAAGGTGTTGGTTGGGGCGTCCGCCATGCGGCTATATGGTTCCACAAATGGAGCCGTCAATCCCGCCGTCGTCTTCGGCAACGTGGACATTCGCGGCTACACGAATGTGACGTTGACTGTGCCGTTCGCCGCAAACGGCCCGGACAGCGGAGACGATTTATACGTGGCCGTCAGCTACGACAACGGAGCGACGTGGCTGCCATCGGCGTTCGGTACCCAAATCGCGGATGGATCGAGCAACCTGAAGCTGGAGTACAATGTGTTCAGCAATGCGACGGTCCAGCCGCAGGGGTCGCCCTACGAGCTGACTGTTGCCGCCAACCGCACCCAGCTCATGGTGCGCATTGCCTTTTTCGACGCCACCACGGCCTCCGGCAACACGTCCGATTTCTATGATCTGGACGAAATCCAGCTGAAGGGCCAAGTGGCGCCCGTGGGGCAGGAAATCGACTCCATCGATCTGGCCAGCGATGACGTGGCGGTTGGATTCTCGCCCTTGGTCGGGGGCGTGTATGAGCTGTTGTACCGGGCGGACCTGACGACGGGCGAGTGGGTTTCGGTGAGTTCGGCGAACCTTTCCGTCGGCGAAGGGGGAACGCTGGAACACGTGGGAGGCGGAACGAATCGCATGGGCTACTACCGCATTGATGGGGCC
The DNA here is from genome assembly GCA_964397035.1 of uncultured Verrucomicrobiota bacterium. Lineage (GTDB taxonomy): Bacteria > Verrucomicrobiota > Kiritimatiellia > CAIQIC01 > Lenti-01 > Lenti-01. The sequence continues at coordinate 12,869 of CAYNHA010000062.1, read as the reverse complement.
GCGGGGCCGTCGGTGGAGGCTTGGGGCTTTGTGAAGCTGGACAAGCCGGCGCCGTCGAAGCTGGCGATGGTGGGTGTGCCGTTTTCGACGGAGGAGCAGACGCTGAACAGCCTGATGGATCCGGCGCAGTTCTCGGGGCAGCGGCTGCTGCCGGGGTCGGCGGACCAGGTGATGATCTGGGATGCGGGCGCTCAGAAGTACGTGAACCTGGCGATGTACCAGTGGGGAACGAACAAGGGGTGGAAGGCGTCGTCGGGATTCGGTCCGGCGGCCCCCTACACGAATCCGGTGCTGCTGCCGGGCTCGGCGTTTTGGTTCCGGGGCGCGACGAACAGCACCGGGAAGCTGACGGTGGCGGGCGGAGTGGTGATGGATTCGGTGGTGACGAATCCCGTGGTGGGGGGATTGCAGCTTGTGGGAAATCCGTTTTCGGATGCCGCGACCTTGAACGACCTGGGAATCCACCAGAACGCAAAAGGCCAGCGGCTGCTGCCCGGGTCGGCGGAGCAGGTGATGATCTGGGATGCCCAGTCGCAGGCGTATGTGAATCTGGCCTTGTATGAATGGGGAACGAACAAGGGGTGGAAGGCGTTCTCGGGATTCGGTCCGGCGGCTCCCTACACGAACCCGGTCATTCCGGCCGGGCAGGGCTTCTGGCTGCGTTCGGTCAGCGGGGCCTTCAACTGGGTGGGAACGAACCGGTACAGGAGCGGTCTGGAGTAATCCGCCGCCCGCAGTTGAACAGGACAGGGCTTGAATCACGATGAAAACAAAACGAATGATGGCCGGGCTGGGAATGGCGCTACTGGGCGCCGCCCTTTCTTCGCAAGGCATCCAGCTGCGAATTGCATCGTACAATGTGCTGAACGGCATTGACACTCGGAGCGACCGGGCAACCACCAACGACACCGACTTCGCCGCGATGCTGGCCACGTTCCAGCGCGTGCAGCCGGACATCGTGTGCTTCCAGGAGCTGGGGACCTTCGACCAGGAAGCATGGCTGGAGGCCGCGGCCACGCTGGGCTATCCGTACTACGTGTTCCCGACGAACAGCGGCGGAACTTTTTCGGGCGGCGTCCTGCTGGGGATCTGGAGCAAGTTCCCGGTCCTGGCCTCGGACCAGGTGAGGGAAAACTACGTGGATGCCACCGCCGCGGAAATGTCGCGCTGGCCGCTGCATGCGGTGATCCAGGTGCCGGGGGCCCTCAACCCGTTCCATGTGTTTTCGACGCACAATCGGCCGGGAACGGCGACCAAGCAGGAGCGGTTGCGCCGGGCCTTCGAGATCCACCGCACCGTGAACTACATCACGAACATGGTGGCGTCCTATCCGGAAGACACGGAATATGCGATCATGGGCGACTGGAACGATACGATCGAGGGGGCGGTGGGAACGTCGCAGAATACGAACTTCCCGATCACCTACTACCAGGAACGGCTGTCCTCGCTTCCCACGAACTTCAACGACGGGTCCGACATTCCATGGAACGCGGACGAAAGCTGGCTGATGCCCTACCGCTATTTCCCGTCCGAGCGGCTGGCGGCGGCGGGGATGCAACTGGTGCCGGCGCGGCAAACGGGTTCGACCAACACCTGGACGCATTACGAAACCAATCCGGCGAGCTGCTACCGGCTGGACATGATTTTCTTCAGCGATGAGATCATGAACAGCGCCTATGGCGCCCCCACGGGGGAGGTGTACAACTCGGAAGGCGATGTGGCAGGCGTGGGACTGCCCAAGTATGGGGCTCCGCCTGCAGCCAACACCACGATGGAGGCGTCGGACCACCGGATGGTGTTTGCGGATTTCCACTTGATCGACGAGTGGGGGGGGATCACTCCGGTGGGGATCCTGAGCGAGGTGGTGGACTATCCGGCTTCGACGAATGGAAACTATGTGGAAGTCTGCAACACGGGCATCAGCAATCTGGACCTGACGGGATATTCGCTGGGGATTTACACGAACGGGTCCACGAATCCGGTGTCGGTGGCGCTGAGCGGAAGCCTGGCGGCGGGAGGGGTGTATGTGGTGGCCGCTTCGACCAATGCGTTCAAGACCCTCTGGGGCGTGGCGGCCCAGCAGCAGGCGGCCATCATCGGGAAGCTGGACGGCAACGATGCGGTGGCGCTGCGGCCTTCCAGCGGCGCCATTTCGGACCTGTACGGACAGGCGGGGGCCTTGCCGGGGGCGTGGGGATACACCAATCTGTCTGCGCGGCGCAAGCCGGGCGTGAGCGATCCGCTGTCGGCCTGGAGCTCGAACGAGTGGATCATCGCATCCGCGACGAATGCCACTCCGGGGACGCACCAGGCGCTGGCGGATGCGGCCGCCTTTATTTCGGCGGGGCCGTCGCTGAGTCCGTCCGCCCCGCTTGCCAGCAGCAATTTTTCGATCGCGGCGGGAATCATGACGAATTTGCTGGCATCCAACCTGACGGCGAAGGGGCTCTTTCGCATCGCAGGCGGAAGCTGGATCGAGGCGTCGATGACGAATTCCGGTGGCGGCACGTGGCAGACTCCGGCGCTGAACGTGTCCAAGAGCGGCGGCGATGTGATGGACTACTATGTCCGGTATTCCTTCCAGGGGCCTTCGGGAGTCGTGACGAACCATTCCGTGACCAACTCCTACACGTTTCCCGTGACGGGTTCTTCTCCCGCCAACATCCGGCCGATTATCAACGAGGTGCAGGCCAACGGGAACAGCACCGACACGAACGACTTCATCGAGATCATTGCGCCCGCCGGACTGAACATGGAGGGCTACCGCCTGGAGCATTACAACGGTGCGGAGGGAATCCAGGGGCCGGTCTGGACCTACACGTTCCCCTCGTTTTCCGTTCCCGACGACGGCATTTTCGACAAGGGAAGCAATGCCTTGGGATTCGTGGTGATCAGCCAGCTATCCAACAATGTCGCCCATACGGATTTGCCGATGCCGTCGCCCTATTTGCAGCCGGGGCCGGATGGGCTGGTCTTGTACGACGCGGCGAGCAACATTCTGGACGCGGTGGTGTGGTTGGCGAATTCCACCAACACGTTCGACATCGATACGGAGGATCCGGGAACGGTGTCCACGAACGTGCCTCCGGGAAGCCGGATCTATTTGCACAACGTGGGGGTCGACACGACGACGGACACCTGCCCGCAGGCCCCGAACAACGTGCTGATGGCCACGGGCACATGGTACTCGGCCGCCGCGACGCCCGGCGCATTGAACGCGCGCCAGACCAATGGCTATCTGATCGTGGCGCCGGGCGACATTGATTTGGACGGCATCCTGGATGACGTGGACAATTGTCCCTACGCCTTCAATCCGACGCAGATCGACACGGATGGGGACGGATTCGGCGACACGTGCGATCCGGACATCGACGGGGACGGCGACCTGAACGCGGCGGACAACTGCGTGTATCTGGCGAATCCGGCGCAGTTGGACATCGACCGGGACGGCATCGGCGACGATTGCGATCCGGACGCCGATGGCGACGGCATACCCAACGAGGACGACCCCGAGCCCCTGTTTTCGGGAAATCTGGACATCGATTTCGAGGATTCGGCGTTGAAACCGACGTATTCCGATGTGAGTCCCATTTCGATCGGCGGACGCATGTGGGTGCTGTCCAATGCCGCGGTGGTGGCGACCAGTGTCTACGACCGGGTGGATGGGACGCGGGCGGCCCGGTTGCGCAGCAGTTCCGGCGAGATCCGCTTGCAAGGGTCGCTGACGAACGGCATTGGCGAACTGACGTTTGCCTATGCGCGCTACAAGACGGACGGGGGGCTCACGATCACGCCGCAGTACAACGCGGGAACGGGCTGGGTGACGATTGCCTCGGCGAACAGTGCCAACATCACCACTCTGACGACGAATTCCACGGAGGTGGGCGTGGTGGGGCCGGTGGACTTCCGCATTGTCTGGACATCCAGCGGGGGGGGTGGCACGCGGTACGCCAACCTCGACAACCTTTGGCTCTCGTCCTACGTGCCGCCTGCGGTGGCGGGGTGCACGCTGGAGACACCGGCGGTTGTTCCCTTCGATGGCACGGAGAAAAGTGCGGACTTCACGGTTTCGCCGGCCGGGCTTTCCTATTCGGTGGCGTGGTCGCCCTCGCCGCCGGTGGAGGTGGGGACGTATGACGCCACGGTGACCATTCCGGACACGGAAAACATGATCGGCGGCACCTTTGTGTTCAGCCATGCGCTGACCATTGTTCAGGGGGAGGCGTCCTGTGCCCTTGCCGCACCGGTTGAGTCGGTGTTCAACGGCACAGAGTGGACCAACGCCTTTGCAGTGACAACGGGCTTGTATTGGACGGTGTCGTATTCGCCGTCGGCGCCGGTGGATCCGGGCACCTACCACGCGACGGTGAATGTGGTTGGCGATGCCCACTATTCGGGAGGATCGTTTGTTTTCAGCAACGCGGTGGTGGTTTCGCAGGCGCAGGCAACATGCGCGATGGCGGGGGATCCCCTCACGGCGGCCTATGACGGGCAGATTCACACCAATGCCTTCCTGGTGACGACGGGGCTTTCCTATTCGGTGGCGTGGTCGCCTTCGGTCCCGGTGGAGATTGGGTCCTACGACGCGGTCGTGAGCGTGGCGGGCGATGCCCGCTATCTGGGAACAACCAACACCTTCCCCGGGGCCGTGACGATCCAGTCCACCCAGCAGGTCTGGACGGTGGGTTCGAATCTCGAGATCGATTTCGAGGATCCGTACCGTCCGAGCGGGACCTACGGCCCCCATACCAACACGCTGTGCGCGGCGAGCCCTTCGAACTGGTTCATCCAGAATGGCTATGTGGGGACCTTGAGCAACGACGTGAAGAACGGGGCGGTTTCCCTGCGCATGCGCTACATCGGCGCCACGGCGACGAGCAACGGCGTGCTGCAAAGCACGGCGCCGTTCCCGGGGATCCATTCCGTGGCCTTCCAGTATGCGATGTATGGTTCCTACACCAAGGGAACGCTGTCGGTGCAGACCAGTCCGAACGGAACGGACTGGACGGTGTTCACCAACGTCGTGGTGGACGGCATCCGGACGAATTTCGCTTCGTTCTCCAACACGCTGGCGATGATGCAGGCCGCCTATCTGCGGATCCAGCTGGTGGATGGAACGGCCGGGCAGACGGTGAATCTGGATGATCTCGTGATCCAACCCTATGCGGCCACAATGGCGACGATCGAACTGTCGGGGATGTCGCCAACCTACGACGGAACGCCAAAGGTTCCAACGGTGACGACCGATCCGGCCGGATTGGCCGTGAGCCTCGCCTACGGCGGATTGGCCGAGGCCCCGACCTCCGCAGGGAGTTATTCCGTTTCGGCGACGGTGACCACGCCGGGCTATATGGGCGCCGCGACCGGCACCCTGACGATTGTGCGCGCGACCGACACGATTCAGTTCAGTGGCACGACCCAGGAGTTCGATGGCACGCCCCGGGCCGTTGTGGCGACCTCCGGTTCGGGGGCACCGGTTGCGTTGACGTACAACGGGTCCGGCAGCGCGCCGTCGGCGGTGGGCCTGTATGCCGTCACGGGTATTGTCGATGCAGCAAACTATGCAGCCACGAACACGGCTACGCTGACCATCACGGGTTCGACCCTGTCGCCGGTGTTCGCGCCTGTGGATGCGCAGACGGTCTACGTGGGGGCCACGCAGACCGTCGAGGTGAGCGCGACGGGCTGGCCGACCCCGGTGCTGGCGTTGCGAAGCACCACCGCTTCGTCGGGCTATGTCTTCACACCCTCGAACGGTGTGCTGCGCTATGCGCCGTCGGCGGGAGATGCGGGAGGGCAAACCTTTGTCCTGACGGCCAGCAACAGCGCTGGCGTGGCGACGCAGGAGGTGGGCGTGACGGTTTATGGCGGCATGCCCGCCGCCCCGGCCTCGGTCTGGGTTTCCGAAACCCATGCGACCGATTTCACCGCCGAATGGAGCACGGTTCCGGGCGCGACCGGGTACCGGCTGGATGTGGGGCTCAACGGATCGTTTGTGGGAGGGGAGGGAACGCTGCTGTATGCGGACTTCGCCGACACCAATGGATGGGTGAACGGGGGCACGGCCACAGACAACGATGCGACCCATTACGGGGCGGGGGCTCCCTGCCGCGCGCTTGGATCGAACGACACCCTGGCCTCGCCGGCCGTGGATTATCCGTCCAAGCTGGTCTTCCATGTGGATTCCACTTCGGCGGCCCACGGACAGGTGACCAGCAACTACTACAGTCTGGATGGGGGATCGACCTGGTTGTTCCTGAGTGCGTTCACCGTGGCCACCAACGGAGCCACGGTGACGAACCTGCTGACTACTTCGCCGAGTCTTGCAGGAGCCACGAATGTGCGCTTCCGTTTTGTGTCGGCGTTCAACACCTGGTATCTGGACGATGTGCGGGTGATGGGCGGGAGCACGTACGATCCCTATTACATTCCAGGCTATTCCAACCGGACCGTGGCGGGAAGCCAGGAGTCGGTGACGGGACTGACGGCGGGTGTCGCGTACCATTTCCGGACGAGGGCGGTCGTGCCGATCGGAACCAGTTCCCATTCACCGGTGGGAAGCGTGACGACCAAGCAGGCGCAGGCGATCGTGTCTTTCCCGGCGATAGGCGACCAACTCACGACGAACGAAGTCCGGCTGTCGGCAGCCGCATCGAGCGGCCTGCCGGTTTCCTTCGCGGTGGCCAGCGGGCCGGCCTCGATCGCGAACGGGACGAACCTGTCGTTCAGCGGGGCGGGGACGATCTATGTCGTGGCGAACCAGGAGGGAAATGCAACCTATTCCGCCGCGCCAGCCGTGACGAACGTCTGTACGGTGAGCCGGGCGACAGCGGGCGTGACATTGGGCAGCTTGTCCCAGACGTATGACGGGACGCAGAGAAGTGCTTCGGCGACGACGGTGCCGGCCGGACTGATGGTGGAGTTCACCTATGGCGGAGCGGCCACGCCCCCGACGGAGGCAGGCAGCTATGCCGTGGTTGGAACGGTCCAGGACGCGATCTACCAAGGATCGGCGACGGGCACCTTGGTGGTGTCGGCGGCTCCGGCGGCGGTGTCGCTGGGTGGTTTGGCGCAGACCTACGACGGAACGGCGAAGAGGGCGGGGGCGACGACGGTGCCGGCCGGATTGACGGTGGAGATCACCTATGACGGGTCGACCCTTGCGCCGACGGCGGCGGGCCGCTATGCCGTGACGGGAACGGTCAATGAGCTCAACTACACCGGAATGGCTACGGGCACGCTGGTGGTGGCGAAGGCCGATGCCTGGGTGAGCTTCGACCGCCTGGATGCAATCTATGACGGGACCGGAAAAGCCGCCACCTGCAGTACCGAACCGGAAGGGCTGGCGGTCTCCATGACCTATGCCGGATCCCCGGTTCTTCCTGTCGAACCCGGCGTCTATGAAGTGGTCGGAACGGTGGTTGACGTCAACCATGCCGGTTCGGCAACGGATTCCTTTGTGCTGGCCAAGGCGCCGGCCACTGTGACTCTGGGAGGCTTGGCGCAGACCTACGACGGGACGGCGCGGATGGCGCTGGCGACAACGGAACCGGCGGGATTGGACGTGGTGATCACCTATGACGGGAGCGAGGCGGCGCCGATAGCGGCGGGTAGCTACGCGGTGGTGGGCGCCATCCAGGATGGGCATTATCAAGGTTCTGCCAGCGGGACGCTGGTGGTCTCCAAGGGAGAAGCCTCCGTGGTGCTGGAGAATTTGCAGCAGTCGTACGACGGGGCGGAAAAAGTGGTGACGGCAGTGACGGAACCGGCCGGGTTGCTTGTGGTGATCACCTACGACGGAAGCGGGACAGCGCCGACGGCGGTGGGGGTGTACGGGGTGACGGGCACCGTGAGCGATGCCAATTACTCGGGATCGGCCACCGGAACCCTGTCGGTGACGGAGTCCGCGCAGAAGATCATGGCCATCGATGTGGAAAGCAACAGCGTGGCGGTTGGCTTCCTGCCGCTGGTGGAAGGCGAGTACGACCTGTTGTACCGGTCGAGCCTGATGACGGGCGAATGGGTGGTGGTGGATTCGACCAACAGCACGGTTGGGGAGAAGGTTGTGCTGGAACATGACGGCGGCGGCACAAATGACGTGGGTTACTACCGGGTCGACGGAGTGGCGGGGGCGTCGGACAAGGTGTGGGGCTTTGCCAAGATGGACAAACCCGCGGCTTCGAAGCTGGCGATGGTGGGCGTTCCGTTTTCGACGGAGGCGCAGACGCTGAACAGCCTGATGGATCCGGAGCAGTTCGCGGGGCAACGCCTGTTGCCGGGCTCGGCGGACCAGATCATGATCTGGAATGCCGCCAGCAAATCGTATGTGAATCTGGCGATGTACCAGTGGGGAACGAACAAAGGGTGGAAGGCATCGTCCGGTTTTGGGCCGGCGGCCCCGTACACGAATCCGGTGCTGCCGCCGGGTTCGGCCTTCTGGTTCCGGGGGTCGACCAACAGCGGTGGAAAGCTGACGGTGGCCGGCGAGGTGGTGCTGGAGGCCGTGATCACGAATTCCGTGGTGGCGGGGTTGCAGCTCGTGTCGAATCCTTTTTCGGCGGCCGCGACGTTGAACGATCTGGGCATCCACCAGAACGCGAAGGGGCAGCGGCTGCTGCCGGGTTCGGCGGATCAGGTGATGATCTGGGACGCGAAATCGCAGACGTACCTGAACCTGGCCCTGTATGAATGGGGAACGAACAAGGGGTGGAAGGCGTCGTCGGGATTCGGTCCGGCGGCGCCCTATACGAACCCGGTCATTCCGGCCGCCCAGGGATTCTGGCTGCGGTCGGTGAGCGGGGCTTTTGACTGGGTGGAAACGAACGCGTATCTCAATCAGTTGAATTGAAGAAGGATTCCAACCTTGACGGGAGGAAGGGGCTTTGAAAGCCTTGAAGCCTTATGAGTATGCAAAGCGGTGTCTACAGGGTTTTGCTGGGCGGGGCGTTGGCGTGGGGCATGTGGGGAGGAGGGCCGTTTGCGCATGCGGCGGCCGTGGACGAGGCGGGAGTGGATTGGGCGGTGCCGGAGATTCCGGATGTCCGCGAGGTCACACCTGCAGTGGCGCGGGCCCGGAGTGTGGCGCGCGCGGCGGCGCTGGAGATGGGAGCGACGGAGGAGCAGGCCGGGCAGGCGGCGTTTGCGGTGCCGGAAAATTTGGACGAATGGAAGAGTCCCCTTCAGTTGGCGTTTGAGGAGCACGCGGGCGAAGAACCCACCGATGGCGATCCCTTGGCGCCGGCGGTTCGCGTTTCCCGGGCCAAGGTGGCGCCGAGGGCGGCACCAAAAGCCATCACGGCGGGCAAGCGCGTGCTGGGATGGCATCCTTCCTGGGCGACGATGTCCGACATCGAGGGCTACCAGTATTCGAATCTGACAACGATTGCCTATTTTTCCTACGCGGTGAATTCGACGAACGGCGGCTACGACAGCATGGGTTCGTGGAAGACCTCGCCGGTGGTCGAGTGGGCGCACAGCAACGGCGTGAAGGTGGTGCTGACGGCGACGCTGTTCGGCGACACGGCCACGCACCGGCTGCTGACGAATGCGGTGGCTTCCAGCAATCTGGTCACGCAGTTGCTGATTGCGATGACGAACCGGACCCTGCCGGAAAACGGCGACGGGGTGTGCATCGATTTCGAAGGCGTGGGATCGTGGACGGGGGCGACGGCCGCGATGACCACCTTCATGAGCAACCTGACGACGCGGTTCCATGCGGCGAATCCGGCCTACGAGGTGTCGATCGCGCTGCCGTCGGTGGACTGGTACGCGAACTTCGCGGTGTCGAACTACGACCGGTTCGGCTTGGACTATGCGATTGTGATGGGCTACGACTATTATTATTCGGGCAGCGGAACGCCGGGGCCGGTGGCACCGCTCTACAGCAGCGCGCAGTGGTTCGGAGCCAGCTCGTGGTGCTCGGTGAACTACTCGATGAACTATTATCTCGGCAAGGGGATCAGCACGAACAAGCTGATGCTGGGAGTGCCGTACTACGGGCGGCGCTGGGCGGCGGCAAGCACGAACATCGGTGCCGCGAGCCTGGGCAGCTCGTATTCGGCGGCGCTGACCTATGGGCAGTGCGAGTCGGCGGCGGCGACGCATGGCAAGAAATGGGACAACAACGGGAGCGTGCCGTACTACGTCTACACGTCGAACAGCACGGCCTACCAGTGTTTCTACGATGATGCGGCCAGCCTGGGCTTGAAGTACGACCTGTCGAACTCGAAGGGAATGGGGGGAATTGGAATCTGGAATCTCACGCAGGGCTCGGGCCAGACGGCGCTGTGGAGCCTGATCGATGAAAAATTCGGCGCGGATGCCACGACGCCGGGCGAGCCGGATCCGGGGGAATCGGGAGGCGCCTCGGCAACATCCCCGTGGACGAACCGGGTGTCGGCGCATACGGCGAATTTCTATGGGGTGGCGAGCCGGAGCGGGATGCACGTGGCGAGCGGGGCGGGCGGAGCGATCTATACGTCGACCAACGGGATCGAGTGGGCGGCTCGCAGCAGTGGCAAAAGCGGCCTGATGATGAATGTGAACGGCGACGGGCCGCTGTGGGTGGCGGTGGGCGAGGGCGGGGCGATCGTGACCTCGACCAACGGAACGGAGTGGACCTCGCGGACTTCGCCGACGAATGCGCTGTTCCGTGGCGTTGCCTATGGAAATGGAACCTACGTGGCGTGCGGCGATGGCGGCGCGATCGTGCGTTCCACCAACGGCGTGGATTGGACCAGCGTGGCGTCGGGCACGAACCTTTCGCTGCAGGGGGTTGGCTACGGGGCGGAGTTTGTGAATGCGGGGGATTCGAACGGGGTTCCGTCGGAGTCCGCCCTGTTTGTCGTGGTGGGGGCGAACGGGCTGATCCTGACGTCGACGAATGGCGTGGGCTGGACGAAGCAGACATCGGGAACGACGCTGTATCTCTCCGACGTCATTTACGGCAATGGCTATTACGTGGCGGTGGGGAACACTCGGATTTTGCGTTCGTCCGACGGAGTCACATGGAGTTTCACGACCAACGGGACCTACCTGTACCGGGCGGCGTACTGCTCGGGGGTGTTCAAGGCGGCAGGGGCGAACGGCGCGATCTGGAGTTCGTCGAACGGCTTGACGTGGGAGGCGGAGAGTTCGGGCACGACGAATCTGATGCGCGGCATCAGCTATGCCAACGACCAGTTCGTGGCGGTGGGTTTCAATGGAACGATTTTGACGAAGGGGACGATGGCCGCGGACGGGACCGGAGATGAAGGCGGGGAGGACGGCGGCGATTCGGGCGAGACGGGCGGCGGCGACGAACCGGTGGCCACGCCGGACGAGACGGGACTGCCTTCGATGTCGGCGGCGCAACCGACCGGTGCGCTGTCGGGTGTAGTGGTGTATTGCAGCGCGGGGCACGGATTCGGAGCGAACAGCAACCTGACGGCGTGGATTCCCGAGCGAGGGCTGCTTTACGCGGTGAACGAGGACATGGGCAACGTGGACCAGCTCAACCGGTTTGCGGAATCGGTGTGGAAGGCGGGGGCGACGGTGGTGCCGTTCCGCCCGGTGGGCTACCAGACGAACGAAGTGGTGCTGGACAACATGGACACCAACGCGACCTCCCGGGGACGGGTGACGTTCGGCGGCACGTGGTACAATTCGACGCAGACGATCTATTACGGCAACGCGGGGGATGCGGTGGCGTATCGCTATGCGTCGATCAGCACGAATGGTTCGACTTCATGGGCGTCGTATCGGCCGAACCTGCCGGCGGCGGGCGATTATCCGGTGTACACGTGGGTGCGGCACGGCTCGGACCGCGCGAACCAGCTTTACCGCGTGTACCATTCGGGCGGCGTGACGGACGTGCGCGTGGACCACAGCCAGGTGGGATGCGGCTGGGTGTGGCTGGGGAATTATCATTTCCAGGCGGGGACGAACGGCTGCGTGAATATCGGGAATTACACGCCGGGGGGAGTGGACGGAACATCCGTGTTTGCCGACGCCATCCGCTTTGGAAATGGGCGGGGAAACGTGTCGCGCGGCACGGCGGGAATTTCGGGTTTCGAATCCGAGCTGGAATCGGCCCGGTTCTGGACCATCAAGTCGATGGGCCAGGGAATGGACAGCACGCTGTACGATTTGAGCGGCTACGACGACCGCAGCGACAACATCGGACAGCCGGCGCGGATGGCGGCCTACATGTGCCGGACGAACGGCTGGGCGCGCTGGCGTCGCCTGTACGTGGGATTCCACTCCAACGCGGGGTCGGGTAGCGGCCGCGGGACGTGGGGGCTCTATGACACGCGCATCCAGTCGGGCTATCCCACCTGGTTTGCGGCGCAAACCAATTTGGCGAAGACGATCGCCGTGCGGTCCTATGCGGACATGCGGGCGGGGGTGACCAACGGGACGATTCCGAGCTGGGGAACGCCGGCCATGTGGATTTACGGAAGCAGCTACGGGGAAATCTACAACTCCAGCGTATTCCTCAAGATGGACACCACGATCAACGAGGTGGCTTTCCACGACAACAGCAACGACTGCGCGGTGCTGAAAATGCCCGCCGGACGGGAATGGCTGGCGCGCGCGGCGACGCGGGCGATCCAGCAGCACTTGAGCGGCTACTATGCCAGTGGCCTCACGACCAACCTGGCCCCGGACCAGCCATTCCGGCTCAGGGCGGCGAATTCGGGCGTCGGCTCCGTGACGGTTTCCTGGAGCATGCCGCCGCGCGATACGGCCAGCGGAGGAATGCCACAAGGCTTCATTCTGTATACCTCCACGGATGGGCGTGGGTTTGGAAATCCCGTTTCCGTTCCGGGGGCCTCGGCCACGAACAAGGTCATCACCAATTTGAATGCGGGCGCGACGATTTTCTTCAA
>CAYNHA010000061.1:0-6076 GCA_964397035.1 uncultured Verrucomicrobiota bacterium | reverse complement strand
ATATCTTCGAGGAGCATTTTGCGCGGCCCAAACGCGCGCTGAAGCTGGGCCACTATCGAATGGCACTGGGTGTGTTGTTGCTGCTGTTCGTCGGGTTCCAGTGGCTGGGCCATTATGTGCATGTGCGCACGGAGACGATGATCTGCGGGACACTGCGCGTGAGATGCCTTCCGGCGGTCAGCGCCTTTTGACATGTGAAAGGTGACGGGGAGTTCATCGGCTGGAACAGCATCCGGGCCTGCCGGAAACGGGGCTATACCTTCACGATCGGCAAGGGGCGCAATGCGCCGGTCTTTCCCGAGGACGGCTGGTATCGCCACGGCGAACTGGAATTCAACGAGTGCTGGTACCAGCTCTTTGGGTGGGCGGACCCCTGCCGTTTTGTGGCTTCACGCGCGCGCAAGAAAAGGCAAGACGGCCAGATGAACCTGCTGAAGGAAGACAACTATGTGACCCGCTGCTTTGCGACGGACAAGGTGACCCGGCTTCACCACGTCACCGTCGACTACGACACCCGGGACAGCGTCGAACCGCTGATCGGCGAGGCCCAACGCGAAGGGCTTCTGGCCGTGCCGTCCAAGCGATTCCAATCCAACCACGTGTTCTTCCTGTTGGTGATGCTTGCCTACAACCTCTGGCGTTGGATGAAGCTCCTGGCTGGCCATTCTGTCCGTCCCGCACGGAACGAGGAAACCGCTTCGCCGCAAGAGGCCATCGTGATGCCCGATCAGACCCTCCGGACTGCCCGGCTCAGGCTTCTCTACGTGGCCGCCAAGATCCGCTTCCACGGCAACCGCAACGAAGTGCTCTACTCCATGCAAGAACCGCGCTCCGCCGGCCTGACGGACTTTCTGGCCTATCTGGATCGACGCCGAGCAGAAAGGCGGGGAGTTGCGTGACTCCCGTGCAAAAAACTTCTTGCACGACAGGACCCGGAGGCCGACCAACAAAATGGAAGCCTCGTTCAACGCTCCATCAGACCCTGAAATTACTTCACCGTGCAAAATTCAGGTGGAATATTTTTCCGGCGGGTGGACTCAGGGATCGATGATGATGTCGGCCGTTCCGGTACCTGCCGTGGCGGAGAGGGAGTAGCCGGAATAGACGAGGTTGGTGCCGGTGATGATGGCGTCGCCGGCATCGGATTCGACGGAGCCGTTGATGTCGGTGTTGTCGTTGCCGAGGGTCTGGGTGGCGAAGAGGAAGACAAGGGCATCGCCGGTGCCGGCGGTGGAGTCGAGGGAGAAGTCGATGCCGTTGGCGGTGTTGTCGTCGGCGGTGGTTTCAGAGGCGACGAAGGTGGCGTCGCCGGTGCCAGAGACGAGATCCGCGCTGATGCCATTGAGGCCGTTGCCGGAAGCGGTGACTTCGCCCTGCGGGATGAGGTCGGCGAGGGGCCCGACGTCGTCGACGAAATCATAGATGTCGTCGAGGTCCTCGACGGCGAGGTTGCCGACGAAGAAGTCGGCATAGTTGCCGCCCTGGACGGAGGCGTAGATGCCGTTGTCGCCATTGCCGACGGCGATGGTGTCGGAGATTCCGACGGAGGCGTCATCGTCGGCGTTGGCGTAGACGGAGATGCCGTCGTCGCCGTTTCCGGTGGCTTCGGTGCCGGCGACGAGGACGAAGGCGTCATCGGATTGGCTTTGCACGTCGAGGCGCAGGCCGTCGCGCAGGTTGGCATTGGCGTCGACATAGAGGGCCACGGCGTCGACATCGAACAGGCTTTCGGCGTTCAGGAATAGGCCGTTGCCGACGTTTTCGTTGGCTTCGATGCCGACGAAGTAGGCGTTGGCGCTGCCGTCTTCGGAAAGCAGGCCGGCACGGATGCCGTCGCCGAGGACATCGCCGCGGCGGTCGGGGAGGGTGCCATTGTTGTTGGCCTGGACGCCGGCGAAGAGGGCGCTGGCGGAGTCATAGCCGATGGTGGTGGAGAGGATGCCGCCGAGATCGTTGTCGTTGGCCTGGATGCCGCCGAGTCCGGGGAGGCCGATCTCTTCCGGCAGATCGTAGATTTCGCCGGCGATGTCGTAGAGGAAGTCGCTGGACAGGAAGGCGGAAACAGCGGTGCCGTCGGTGGCGACGGTTGTGACGTCGAAGCCGAACGAGCCGTTTTGGCTGGCGTGAGTGTCGAGGAAGGCGGAGATGGCCGTGTCCTCGCCTGCGACCAGGGAGTAGATGCCGTTGTTTCCATTGCCATTGGCGACAACGGGGCCGAAGGAGGCGCCGGGGAGTTCATAGGGCTCGCCGAGATACTGCTCGCCGAAGTAGGAGGCGAGGGGGCGGAGGGCGTCGGTGGAGAGGGTCAGGAAGGCGGCGATGTCGCCGGTGAGGGTGGCGTCGATGCCGTTTTCGCCGTTGTTCGAGGCGTTGACGTCGGCCAGGAGGCCCACGGCCGCATCATCGCCGAACACCGAGAGGTCCAGCCCGTTCACGCCGTTGTCGCTGGCGACGACTCGCGCGGCCAAGGCGGCGGCGATGTTGTCGGAGTCGCTGAAGAGGAGGGTTCCATCGTTTTCGTTGCCGCTGGTTTCCGCGCCGAGAACGCCAGCCAAGGCGAAGTCTTCGGCGGAGGTAACGAGAACGAGGCCGCATCCGCTATTGTCGTTGGCCTGGAACTGGCCGTTGCCCGGGATGGAGATGGGCAGGTTGACGTCAAGGGCTCCCAGAACATCCGTGCCGAGCTGGGCGAGATCGGAAAGGTTTTGGGAGGAACCCGCAAGGGCGATGGCAACGCCTTCTTCGGAATCGACAAGAGCCTGGACGCCACAGTCTTCGTTGCGGTTGGCGGCGACATCGAAGAACGCGCCGAGGGCGAGGGAGTCGGAGCTGATTTCGGCGAGGATGCCACTGGAGCCGTTGTCGCTGGCGGAGACGCCGCCGGAGGGCTGGAAGAAGCCGGCCAGTTCTTCGGGCAGGCCCGTGAGGCCGGAGAGAAGGCCGCTGACACCCTGCGGCATGCCGACGACGGCGGCGGAAAGGAATTCCGCGTCTTGCTGGATGTGGATCCCGGAATCGGCGTTGTGATGGGAGGAGAGTCCGGAAAGGTTGAGGAGGGAAACCCAGTTGTCGTATTGGATGGTCGAGATGCCGCTGCCATGGTTGGCGAACGCGCTGTCGCCGGAGGCATAGATCATGGAGAGGACGGAATCGCGGTGGCCGATGTAGGCGCCGGAGCGGCCGTTGGAAAAGAATTCATTGTTGATCAGGCCGGTTGTGGCGAGTTCATAGGAAGTGGCGCGGATGCTGGCGCCATATCCTCTGTTTCCGGAGAAAATGTTGTTGTTCAGGACGACATCAAAGGTGGTTGTTTCCGGCAGCGGGGTGCCTCTGCCCAGGAGCAGGTCTTCGGATCCGTAGCCGCTCACGCGGAGGCCATCGCGATCGTTATAGCTGACGATATTGTTTTCGAACCGGAGGGAGAAGTTGCCTTCGGCTTCCAGGCGGGCGCCGTAGGAACATCCTTCGATCAGGTTGTGGGTGAGGGTCAGATTGCCCAGTTCACCCTCGGCGTAGATTCCGACACGCGAGACGAGGTCGGGTTCGGTTCGGTCGCTGAAGTCACCACGGGCATACACTTCATACGAAGGTCCGGTGTTGCGGATGTGGAAGCCGCTGACGCGGGTGTTGTTGGCCATGGTGATGGAGGGACCCAGGTTCATGCCGTCGACGATGGGGATGGAGTTCCCGCCGTAGGCCATTCCCCCGAGGCCGGCGATGGGATAGCCGCTTCCGAGCAGGATGGTGTTGGGGGAGAGAACGACGTTTTCGTTGTAGGGGCCGGAGAAGGCGTGGACGTAGACATTGCGCAACCCGAAGGCGGAGTCGACGCCCTGCTGAACGGTGGAGAAGGGGTGTTCGGCGGAGCCATTGCCGGGACCGCTCGCGTCGCCATCGACGAAGACGACGTCGGGCAGGATGCTGAGGGCCAGGCGCTGGCGGGAGGATTGGCTTTGGGTGGTGGTGGAAGAGAGGGACTTGTTCTCGATGAACTTGGAGGTTTCCAGGCGGATTTGCGGATCGCGCTGGACCATTTCGGTGAGGCGGGCGGAGAAATCGCGCGGCTCGCGGTTCAGGCGGGAGCGGACATCGGCGAAGGGATTGCGGCCTTTGGCAATGGCGGCGAGATCGAGCGGAACGCTGAAGCGGGCGCCGACGAACCAGTCGCTGCCGGTGAGGTCGTCGTTCTCATAGAGGCCGGCATCGAGGAAGAGGGAGGAGAGCAGTCGGATTTCGGCGCGGGCTTTCCAGCCCTGGGCGTCGTCGCCGAAATCGCGGTCGAAGTCGTAGTAGCCGCCAAACACCTTGGCTTCGATGGTTTCAGACTTGGCGGGCAGGGGAAGGCGGGTGCCCAGTTCGAGGTCGAAGCCGCCGAGGGCCTGCTGGTATTGCTCGAAGGTGCGGGTGATGGTTTCGGTGGTGAGGGTGCGGGTGACGACGTAGTCCTGGTAGAAGCCGTAGTCTTCCGGATAGACATCGGACCAGGAGGAGGAGGTTCGGGTGGATTGGCGGGAGGTGGTTTCGGTCTGGGTGTTGACGACGAGTTTCTTGTCTTCGGGATTGTAGTAGTTGGCGCGGGCGTCGATCCAGGAGGAGAGCATTTCGATGCCGACACCCCACTGGTCGTAGTTGCCATAGCCGACATCGCGGTAGTCATAGTAGGCATTGGCGCCGAGGATGATCTTTTGGTTGGGCAGGAGCTGGCGGTAGCCGATGCCGAAGTTAACCTCCTGTTCATCGCTGTCAGTGACGGCGGTGCGCGGGTTGATGAAGAGCAGTCCGTTCCCGCCGGGATTCCAGATGGGAATCAGTATATCGCCCATGCCTTCGGTTTCGGAGTCGCGAGCCTGAATGCCGAGAGTCAGTTCCGCGGAGGGCCATTCGGGGGAAGCGACCTGGACGGGATCCGGCGCTTCGGCCTTGGGCTTCGACTTTGCGGCGTGTGCGGCCAGCAGGGGAAAACAAGCGAACAGAACCAAGGCAACCCAACCCACGCGAACCAATCGAGCTCTCATGATTTTCTCCGTTATGCGTTTGGAAAGGCACCGATTCCCTCCAGCGTCTCAACCAACCACTGCCCACAGAGGGAACTGCGCTCTCACTGGGCCGCATTATCGCGGATCGTATGGCGACGTTCAATAGGAAAATTGACGCATTTGAATTTCTTATTATTGATAAGTCGCCATGAATAAAGTTGTTTTCTGGAAAAGCTCCACCGATAAAACATCAAATCATAGGACTGACCCCTTCGCTCGGAGATTGGGGTTCGCGGCGCAATTATAAAAGGGGTTGAGGCCGGGCAGGGAAGTTTCCCTTGACGCCTCGACTCGGCATCGCTTAGCCTTTCTCTGCAGCAAGGAGAACGAACATGACGGACGACATGATGGCCAAATTCAAGGCGGCGCTCCGCAACGATCCCGAACTCGCCAAGCGGCTCAGTGCAACCCAAGGTCCCGAGGAATTCGACCGGCTGGCGGCCGCTGCCGGTTTCCGGGTCTCCGCCAAGGAGTTTTTTGGGAATCCTTCCAACCGCGAGCTGACCGATGCCGAACTCGAAGGCGTTTCCGGCGGCTATACGTTTCCGCCAACCGACTGGGTCTATTGCGACAACCCTTGGACAAACGAATGGTGCACGTTGAAATGCTGAGGCTTGGCCGCGTCTGTGCCCTCCGGCCGGCAAAGTGAATTCCTGCGCCGGGAAATCCTCCGCTGGAAATCCGCCGTGGACCCCGACGATGTCGGCTTGTTTGCCCGCCGTCTCCAGTGGGAGGGACTCGACGAGATTGACCTTGCCTCGCTGTTAATGCCCGCTCCGGCCGCGCACAAACCCCTTCTGGATTGGAAACGGGAGCTGGACGACCTGTGCGCGGCTTGCGTGGTGTCGGCGCATCGGAACGCTCCGACTGAACGGCGTCAGGATGGTTCGGAAATCGCATTTTCGCTTCTTCTCCGTCCCATCGTGGATTGCACCGTGGATCGACTTCGGGAGGAATGTCCCGAACTGTTCACCGTGGCCTCTTTCAAAACTGTCGAAATGGTTTCTGTTCCCCTTTTGCGGCGCCTTTCCGAAGTGTGC
>CAYNHA010000060.1:0-17725 GCA_964397035.1 uncultured Verrucomicrobiota bacterium | reverse complement strand
TATATGCTCGCGCGCTTTGCAGCGTTAGCCCAAAATCGATTTCCCACGGAGAATCAACAACGCGCTGCACAACAATGGCCAAGGGGAGAGGAAGAAAAAGGGGGGAGTGTGAAAAGGGAGGGAAAGCGGCAGGATGCCGCTTCTACTCTTGGGAGAGGAGGCGCTGGAGGGCTTGGATTTGGAAGTCGTTGGCGAGTTGGCGGACGTGGGCGAGGAGGGGGGCGTGTTCGGGGTGGAGGGGGAGGAGGCGTTCGGTTTCGGCGAGGACGCGAAGGACGTCGCCGATGAGGGCGGCATCGCGAAGGGAGGCGAAGTCGGCGGGGAGGGGTGAGGGGCAGAGGAGAGGAGGAATTGAGGCCGGGGATGGGGAGGGGGGAGTGTCGAGGTGGAGAAGGGATTGGACAAGGGCGAGAAGGGCGTCGAAGTGGACGGGCTTGGGGAGGAATCCTTGGCAGCCGGCGCAGAGGCTGTCGGCCTGGGTCTGGTCGTAGACGCTGGCGGAGACGGCGACGACGGGGATGGGGGCGAGGGGAGCAGGTTCAGGAGAAGGGGCGGAGGGCACATCGAGGCGGAGCAGGGATTGGACTACGGCCAGAAGGGCGTCGAAGTTGACGGGCTTGGGGAGGAATCCTTGGCAGCCGGCGCAGAGGCTCTCGGCCTGGGTCTGGTCGTAGACGCTGGCGGAAACGGCGACGACGGGGATGGAAGCGAGGGCGGGATCGGCCTTGAGGAGGCGTACGGCTTCGAAGCCGTCGAGTTCGGGCATGAGGAGGTCCATGAGGATGAGATCGGGGGTGCGGGTACGGGCGAGGTCGAGGGCGATGCGTCCGTTGGAGGCTTCGAGGATCTCGAAGCCGAGGGGTTCGAGCATGGCGCGGAGAATGGAACGGTTTTCGGGACGGTCGTCGGCGACGAGGATGAGGCCGTGGGCCTGGAGGGGGGCCGAGGAAGGCGTGGCGGGGAGGAGGGGGGAGGCGGTTTCGATGCAGGGGATGCGGAGGGTGAATTCGCTGCCTTGGCCGAGGGTGCTGCGAACGAGGATGTCGCCGCCCAGTTTGCGGGCGATGCGACGGCTGATGGCGAGGCCGAGGCCGGTACCTTCGTTCTGTGCCTGGCCGGGGAGCTGGAGGAAGGGCTCGAAGATGGCTTCCTGGTTTTCCGGGGCGATGCCGAGGCCGGTGTCGGAGACGCGGAAGAGGAGGTGGCTGCCTTCGCGGGCGACCGTGAAGCGGACGTGGCCGCGCTCGGTGAATTTGACGGCGTTGCTGAGGAGGTTGAGCAGGATTTGGCGGATGCGCTTTTCGTCGGTGGAGATGGCGGCAGGGAGGGAGGGGGAGAAGTCGACCTGGAAATCGATGTCGCGGGAATGGGCGCGCGGGGCGATCATGTCGGCGATGCTTTTGAGCAGGGGCAGGAGGCGGAGTTCGGCGGGGGCGATTTCCATTTTCCCGGCTTCGATCTTGGAGATGTCGAGGATGTCGTTGATGACGGTGAGGAGGTGTTCGCCGCTTTGCTGGATGATGGCGGCGCGTTGGCGCTGTTCCGGGGTGGCGTCGTCGTCGCGGCGGAGGAGCTGGGCATAGCCGAGGACGGCGTTGAGGGGGGTGCGCAGTTCGTGGGACATGTTGGCAAGGAACTCGGATTTGGCGCGGTTGGCGGCCTGGGCGGCCTGGGTGGCGAGGCGGAGTTCGGCGGTGCGGTTGTCGACGAGTTCTTCGAGCTTGAGCTGGTGTTTCTGGAGTTCGTCGGTCTGGTCGCGGAGGCGGACGTGGGCTTCGCCGCCCGCGCGTTCCTGGAGCCAGGCCATGGCGGCGACGAGGGCGAGGGCTCCCCAGAGGTAGAATTCGGTTTCGGGGAGGAAGGGGATGACGACGGTGGCGATGTCGACGAGGCCGGTGGCCGCGAAGACGAGCAGGCCGATGGCGACAACGCGTTCCTTGCCTTTGCCGCGGATGACGCCGTGGAGGGCCATGCCTGCGCCGATGAGGGTTTGGAAGCCGAGGCCGGCATACATGATCCATTTGCCGGGACCGGCGAGGGGAATCCAGCCGAATAAATCGGCGGGCCAGAGGAGGATCACGAGGGCGAGCTCGAGCTGCCAGCAGCGGCGGACGAGGTTTTTCCAGCCGGGGCCGAAGGTTAGCTCGATGAAGCGCCAGAGGCCGATGGGGAAGAGGAGGAAGGAGAGGACGTTGATCTGGTAGAGCCATTCGGCGTGCTCGGAGAGCATGAACATGATGTTGCCGGAACAGAGTTCGGACAGGCCCAGGAACGTGGACATGAAGGCGAACCAGGGGGAGAAGCCGATGCCGTAGCGGCGGCGGATGAAATAGGCAAGGAGGCCATAGAGGCCGACGAAAAAGAAGAGGTAGCCAAAGGAGCGGTTGAGCCATTCGCTGGCCACGAGGTGGTGGACGAGCTTGGATTGCGCGGCGAACAGAACGATGGGTTCGACGGGGGGGATGCGGTCGGACTTGGTGGCGAAGAGGAGGAGATGGAGGGTTTTGCCGGCCGCATCGCTGGGCATGGAGATCAGGTGGAGGCGGCGGTAGGGGCGGCTGGGAATCCATTGCTCGGGCGAAAACGAGCCACTTTGATAGATGGGTTTTCCATCGAGGAAGACGGCGAAGGCATCGCATTGGAAATTGGCGAGGAGGAGAGATTTGTCGGGGTAGGGGACGTCGGGGAGGATTCCGCGGAGCCAGAGGCGGGTGGAGTGGTTGGTGTTGGGGGCGGGGTGGGTCCAATCCCAGGGAGTCCATGCGGCGGCCTGGTCGGTTTCGGGCGGGAAGCTTTCGGTGGCTTCGGGGACGAAATCGCCATAGAGATGGGACCAGCCATCCTGGAGGCCGATGGCGAAATCGGGCCATTTTTCAGGATGGTTGTCGGAGCGGATGCAAAGGGAGGAAAAAGGAGAGGATTCGGCGGTGGGGGAGGAAGGGGGCGAAAGCTCCCCGGCGCAAGCGGGATGAGACCCGATGAAAGTGGCCACTAGCGAGGCAAGAATCCACAAAATGCGAATGGAGTGGCCGGGGTGGTTCATGACGATCTCCGGGGAGGATGGCCTAAACGTGGGGAGATTGCGATTGTTTTCCTCAACACGATATCGGGGATGGGCAGAGGTCAAATGGCCTTTTGAAGCAGTGGACGTTCCGTCGCAGGCAAGGGATGTGTTGTGGGGCAGAAATCGGCCGAGCTGGCGGGAAGGGCCTGAAGGATCAACGCCAGACATATGAGTAGTAAGGTTAGATTCAGGTTGAAGTAGTCGGTTTTCGTTTGGTTCATGGGGCTATTCCTTGTGAGCGCCTGATTCCGAGTTGGGGTGATTGGCACTGGGATGGTGGCAAGTGGCATGCCAATATTTCGAATAATTGCATCTATAAGAATACCAATAAGTAAGGTAAAAATATTAACGGGATAGAATTGGCGAAAATATGAAAAACTACGATTTTTCGTGGCGATAATTCGATCGTATTCGGGAGAAAACTCGCGAAAAACCGGAGTTAAGCGAGTGGGTCGGAGGTACAGAAAAAGGGTCATGTTTTATAAAACATGACCCTCTTTGGGGTGGACGCGATACGCTGGCGAATGGAAGGGGAGGGAGTGGGATTCCGTGTGGCTGTTTCGATGTATATTCGCTTCATTTTTCGGAGAGATCGTGATGGTTGGGGCGGAGCCAGAAGGCGCTGAATTCCTGGATGACGCGATACTGTTGGGTCATGAGCAGGACCGATGCGGAGATGTCGGTTGTCATTTGTAGGGGTCGGATGGTTTGTTCATCCGGCGAGGAAAAAGTGAGCGTCATGTTCAGGGATTTGACATCGTCGGGCAGGGGGTCGGGGATCATGGTGAGTTCGAGGGGAATGCCGTTGCTTTCGTTGATGCAAACGATGCCCCGCAGGGTCTGGGAGGGGGTGTTGGTGGTTTTCAACGTGTATCCATACTGAATGCAGAAGAGACCGTTCACGAGGCTGAATTCCGGGAGGCGCTTGACTTGGACGAGAGGCTGGCTTTCGGAATCCAGCGGGCCGAAGCTGACGGGTGAATCGCCTGCGCCCTCTTCTTCGCCTTCGGGGACAAAGGGGGTTCGCCGTCCTTTTTCGATTCGCCAATGCTTCATTTCGATTTTGCCGTCGGGGGCCTGGCTCACGAGGGTGAGGGTTTCCTGGCTGTTCTTCACCTCGCCTTTGCGATTGAGTTCCTGCTCGAAGGTCCGGACTTCGCCGGCCATCCAGTTGCGGCTGGCGGAGGCGGCCTGGACGGCCTGGTTCCACAGGGGGTCGGAGGAGGCCGCCTGGGCGAAGGAGAGGCGGAGGGAGGCCAGCAGGGAAAGGGCGAGGAATTTCGGGTTCATGTGTTCCTTTGGGGTTTGGGGTGGCTTCATGGTTTGAAATGCGAGGGTTATTCGCCGGAGACGGCCTCCACATCGATCCAGGCTCGGCGGAGATGGGTGCGGGCGCGGATGTGGCGGCTTTCGGCGGTGATGTAATCGCGCTGGGCCTCGTTGAGGCGCACGAGGGTTTCCTGACCGGCCTGGTATTCCAGTTGGACGAGGTCGCGCACCTGGCGGACCACCTCGAGGTTTTCCGTTTGGAGAAGGAGCTGCTGCTGTGCAGCGGCGAGGGAGGAAAGAGTGTTGGACACTTCGCTCTCGACCTCGTTTTGCAGGGACTGGGCGGCGAGTTCGGTCTCGCGCTGGCGGGACCGGGCCTGTTCGACCCTGGCCCGGATGCGACCGCCCTCGAACAGAGGGAAGGAGAGGGCGATGCCCACGGTGGAACCTGCGTCATCGTCGCGGAAGGAGGCGTCCTGGCTTCGCTCTGCGCCATAGGAGCCGGTCAGGAGAAGCTGGGGAAAATATTCGCCGCGTGCGGCGCTGGCCTCGGCCGTGGCGGCGGCGGTTTCCTCGCGGGCGCGATGCAGGTCCGGGCGGTTTTGAAGGGCGGTTTGCAACAGGGTGTGACGGGCTGGAGAGGCAAAATCCGCATCGGTCTCGTCGGGAAGGGGGGCGAAGTCCATGCGGGCCAGATCGCCGGGATCGATGGCCATGAGTTCGGCCAGGGCGACCCGGGAGGTCTCGACGAGGCGCCGGGTTTCGATGAGAAACGCGCGGGCTTCGTTGGCGCGGACGCGGATGCCGAGGAGGTCGCTTTGGGAGCCGCTGCCGGCATCGAGGCGGGCCTGGGCCTCGGCGACGAGGCGTCCGTAGAAATCCAGGTCGGCTTGCGCAATGCGTTCTTCTTCGCGAGCAAGCTGATGATCAAGGAATGCGTGGGCGACGCCTTGGTTCAATAGGCGGCGGGCATCGGCCCAGGCGGCTTCGCCTGCATTTTTCCCGTGGCTGGCGGCCGCGATGCCGAATTCGCGCGTGAGTCCATCGAAGACGAGCCAGGAGGCCTTCAATTCGGCGTTGTACCAGTCTTCGGGATTGGCGGCCTCGCTACCGGCCATGCGGCGGTCGGCCACATCGATGCGCGAGACACCGGCCTGGGCGCTGAGTTGCGGCCACCAGGCCGAACGCGCCTCCGCCACGCGGGCGGCGGCCTGGGACACCCGTTCGCGGGCGGCGGAAAAGGAGGGGTTCTTTTCGAGGGCGATGGCCTGTGCGGATTCCACGTCCAGAAGGTTGGGGCCGGGTTCGGCGGACCGTGCCGGGAAGGCGAGGAGGAGAATCCACAGGCAAACCAGGAGAAGGGCGATGGCGAGGTCCGGATGGGATTGCTGGATTTTTTTCATGTCTAGAACTCCTCGTTGCGGCGGGCGGCGGGTTCGACGGTTTCACGGGCGGGGGTGACATGGTGACGGAGACGGTGGAGGCCGAGGCGCAGGTCGTTCAGGATCACCAGGAGGTTGGGGATGATGAACAGCGTCAGGAGGGTGGAGAAGACGAGGCCGGCGGCGATGGAGAGGGCCATCGGGATCATGGACTGGGCCTGGTAGCTGCGCTCCAGGATGAGCGGGGCGAGGCCGCCGACGGTGGTGACGGTGGTGAGAAAGATGGCGCGGAAACGGGAACGGCAGGCTTCGACGAGGGCCTCGGTGAAAGGCATTTGGAGGGCCAGGTTCCCGTTGAAGGCTTCGATCATGACGATGGCATCGTTGACGACCACGCCGGCGAGCGCCACCATGCCGAACAGGCTCATCATGGAGAGGGGGAGGCCCATGAGCAGATGGCCCAGCACGGCGCCAATGAGCCCGAAGGGAACGGTGAAGAGAATCACGAGCGGCTGCACATAGGAGCGGAACATGGCGGCCATGATGACGTAGATGCCGAGCACGGCGAGGGGAAATCCGATTTTCAGGCTGTCGAAGGACTCGGACGATTTCTTTTTCTCACCCGCCAACCCCAGTGTGATGCCGGGGAATTCTCGGACCAGTTCCGGGAACACGTCTTGAGTGAGGGCGGCGGTCAGTTCTTCGGCATTGGCCAGGGTGGCATCCACTTCGGCGCTGACCACGGTGCGGCGCAGGCCGTCGATCCGCTGAATGATCGAGGCACCCTGAGCGAATTCGATGTCGGCCACGGACGAAAGGGGGGCGACGGCACCGGAAGCACCGCGGATGAGGATGTGCTCCAGATCGGCCAGGCTTTTGCGCTCGGCATCGGGATAGCGCACTTTGACCTTCACTTCGTCGCGCCCGCGCTGGAGGGTCAGGGGTTCGGCCCCGAAAAAGCCGTTGGCGAGATGGCCTGCGAGATCGGTGGCGCGGAAGCCCAGCGCCTGGGCTTCGGGCTTGAGATGGAAGCGGATTTCCTCCTTGCCGGGAGCCGAGTCGGAACGGATCTGGAGAACGCCCTTGTAGGCGCGCAGTTTTTCCTGCAGGCGGGCGGCGGTGGCGGCGATTTCCTCCATGCGGCGGCCTTTGATTTCGATTTCGACATCGGAACCCGGGGGGCCCATTTCCAGCCCTTCGATGCGCAGGACGGTGGCGCCGGCGATGACGCCGATTTCGCGTTCCCAATCCGCCATGAGCTGCTTGGAATGGACGGATCGCTCGGCGGAATCCACAAGGACGGCTTGGACGGAGCCCACGTGGGAGCCGCTTCCGGAAACCGTTTCGCCGAAGGAGAATCCCACCAGCGTCTGGTGGCTTTTCACGATGGGTTTTCCGAGACGGGAGAGATGGGTTGACGTGACCTGTTCGAGGGATTTTTCGATGTGGCGGACGGCGTTTTCCGTGACGTTGAGCGGGGTGCCGTCGGGGAATTCCACGGTGGCGGTGAGGACGAACCCATCGCTTTCGGGAAACAGGACGAACTGGACGAATCCGCCGACGAGCAATCCAGCGACCAGAAGCACCAGGGTGAAAAGGGCGCAGAGCGAGACATAGGAGCTGTTCAAGATGCGCCGCAGGGCCGGGAGATAGATGCGCTCCACGAAGCGGGGGAGGAGGGCGCTGGTGAAGGCCGGCAGGATCGCCGCCCACCGGCGCCAGCGGGGAACGGTGCAGGGATCGGGCGCGGAGACCCGGCCATGGGCGAGATGGGCGGGCAGGATGAACAGGCATTCGAGCAGCGAGGCCGCGAGGCAGGCAATGACCACGGTCGGCAGAATGCGGATGAACTTGCCCATGATGCCGCCGATGAACAGCAGCGGGATGAATGCCGCGATGGTGGTGGTGACGGCGGCCACCACGGGCATGCCCATTTCGCCGACGGCATTCACGGCGGCCTGCAGGCCGGGTTCGCCTCGGACACGGCGTTCGTGGATGGCTTCGCCGACGACGATGCCGTCGTCCACGAGGATTCCCAGGACCATGATCAGGGCAAAGAGCGAGACCATGTTGAGGGTGCCGCCGAGCATCCAGAGGAGGGTCAGGCCGGCGCCGAGACCGGTGACCATGCCGATGCTGACCCAGAAGCTGACGCGGGCATCGAGGAAGAGACCCAGCAGAACCAGGACAAGCAGGAGTCCAGACAGTCCGTTGCGGACGAGCAGGCCGATGCGCTGGCGAAGCTCTTCGGTCAGGTCATAGACCACGTGGACGCCCGTGCCTTCGGGCAGGGTTCCGTTCAGTTTCTCCAGCCAGTCCTGGACGGCATCCGCCACGCGCAAGGCGTCCTGGTCGGGGGTCTTGCCGATGGCGAGATACACGCCTGGCTTGCCGTTGACTTCGCAGACGAGCGGAACATCCTCGAA
Organism: uncultured Verrucomicrobiota bacterium; assembly: GCA_964397035.1. GTDB lineage: Bacteria > Verrucomicrobiota > Kiritimatiellia > CAIQIC01 > Lenti-01 > Lenti-01. Next base: position 9,584 of record CAYNHA010000060.1, on the reverse strand, counting down.
GACGTCGCGCACCTCGGCGACACGGTCCAGCGTGATCATGCGGCCGTCGGGATAGGCGCGCACGACGATGCGGCCCATGTCTTCCGCGGTGTATTTCCGTTCGAGCATCCGGAGGCGGAACTCCTGTCCACGGGTGCGGAGATGGCCGCAGGGATAGTTGAGGTTGTTGGCCCGGACAGCCTGGGCGACTTCCTCGAACGTGAGGTCCAGCGCGCGCAGGCGTTCTTCGGACACTTCGATGGAGATTTCATAGGGCAGGTCGCCGATAACGCTGACCCTGCGGATATCCGGAAGGCGGCGGAGATCGTCCTTGAGGTCGTTGGCCCATTCCTTGAGCCGGGCGGGTTCGAGGTCGCCGCCGGCCGCCAGCATGAGGACGGGTTCCTCGGTTTCAAAATCTTCGATGACGGGTTTTTCCGCGTCTTCCGGAAACGTTGAAATGGAATCGATGCCGTTGCGGATGGCGTTCAGGGTTTTCTGGGCGTCGGCCCGTTCGTACAGCTCCAGAATGGCCATGCCCACGCCTTCCGAGGCGGTGGTGCGGATTTCCTTGATTCCCTCGACGCCGGCGAGGGCGTCTTCCATTTTTCGGCAGATGGCCTCTTCGACTTCCTCGGGATCGGCGCCGGGATAGGCGACGGTGACAAGGGCCATGTCCAGGCGGAATTCGGGCCAGGACTCGCGGACCATGTGGCAGGTGGCCAGGGCAGCCGCCGCCAGAATGAGGAGGAGGAGGATGTTGGCCAATACGGTGTTCCGGATGCAGGCAATCAGGAGGTTTTTCACGGCAAGGTTTCCTCGATGGCGACCGGCGACCGTTCCGGCGGATTGGCGAGACGGGAAATCAGAACGGTGTCTCCCGGGGCGAGGCCCTGATTGATGTAGGCATTTTCGCGGTCGGCGTAAGCCACGCGGACGGGAGTTGTTTTCAGAATCCCCTCTACCGCGCAATAGACTTCGTTGCGGTGGTTCAGCGCGTGGCGCGGCACGGCGATCACGTCCTCGAACCGGCGGCCCGGAATCTCCACGCGGCAGAACATTCCATCCGTGACGGGCCAGGCGGCCGCCGAAGCCGATCCTTCCAGACGGATGGCTACGGTCACCATCCGTGTATCGCGGTCCAGTTGCACAACCCGGTGCAGGCGGCCGATGGCGGCCGGAGTGTCGCCAGCCTGGTCGGGCAGGAAGAGGCGGCAGTCGACGGAAACGGGAGGAGCGAACCAGCCGTTTCCGGAATCGACGGGGGAGGCGAAGGCGAGTTGCTCGCGTGCGGCGGCCGCGTCGAGCGATACCAGCACCTCGCGAACGGAATCGTCGGCCAAAGTCAGGAGTGCGGCGCCGGGGGCCACCCACTGGTCCTTTTCGACATGGGAGTCCACCAGGCGCGCGTCATAGGGGGCCTCCACGCGGCAGCGGGCGAGCTCGTGCCGTGCCCGGTCGAGCGCGGCGGAGGTGCTTTGGACGCGCAGGGCGGCATCGGCTTTCTGGATGGGGTGCAATTCCACCGTGGCCCGCAAGGCTCGCGCCTGGTCGGCGATGGCGTTGCATTCGCGTTCGGCGGCATCGACGGAAGCTTGGGAGCCCACGGCGTTTTTGGCGAACAGGTTCCGGGCCCGTTCCAGATTTTCCGCTGCGAGGTCGAGACTACGCTGCATCAGGTCGAGGCGTTCGCGTTCCGCCTGCTGCTCGACGTCGATGCGGCCGGCCGCATTACGGGCCATGGCGGCTTCGGCTTCGAGTTCGGCCACCCGGTTGGCGTAATCGGAGGGATCGACTTCAAAAAGGAGTTCGCCGGCGCACACGGTTTCCCCTTTGCGCAGGCGGGGATGCACAGCGGTGATGCGCCCGGAGACTTCCGGGCTGATTTCGGTTTGGCGCCATGCGCGGATTTCTCCGAATCCGGTCAGGACCGTTTGGACATCGCCGGCCCTTGCCACGATGGCCTTGGACTTGATGGGGGGCGTGGTGCGCGCGACCGTTTCCGGTGGGGTGCGGCTCCGGGCGAGGGTGGCGAATCCGACAACACCGACAAACCCAAGCGCTCCGCACAGCAGCGCGTTCAACCCGATTTTCTTCCAGATGGAAGCGATCATGCCTTTCTCCTAAACGCCCAGCATGGGCGAGGCAGGAGAAAGGCATGATTCATGCCAACCAGGTATAATTCATCTAACTAATTGGATGAGAATTAGATGAAATAAAACACGACAAAAGAAGAAGCCGCTAAAATTCGCACCTCTACGGAAATTCGTAGCGAACAGCCGCGCCTTTGAAAGACGTCGTCTAGGTCAAAGAGGCAGGCGGGGGCCGGAGGACTTTTTGTCGCCGCGCATTTCGTAGCGGGCCTTGGCCTTTTGGATGGACTGGATGAAGGGGGTGGGTCCGCCGGGCGCATAGCCGAGTTCGCCGATCAGATCGCCTTCGGGGGAGAAGAGCAGAAGGGTGGGAAAGCCCTGCACTTGAAAATGAGCGGCCAACCGCTGGTTTTTTTCCTTCAGGGTGGCTGATTGTTTTTTGGAGCGCGGGAAATCCACCAGCACCGAAACCAGATTGGACGAGGCAAATTGCTCGTAGGCGGGTTGGGAAAAGACCTCGGCATCCAGGCGTTTGCACCATCCGCACCAGTCGGAGCCGCTGAAATTCAGGAGAATCATTTTCTGGTTCTGGCGGGCATCCTGAGCGGCGGCGACCCAATCCTCGCTCCACTCCACGGCGCGGGTGGACTGGATTCCGAAGGCCAGGGAAAGCATCGACAAGGCAAGAAATTTTCTCATGTGCGAACCTCCATTGTAGGATGGGGAATGTAGCACGAAGGGGAGCTGTTCGCAAACGGGGGGGGGGCAAAGTCCGGACTTGGCGGGGGCAAGGGGAGTGGGTTAGCATGCGCGGATGATTGCATGGCTACTGAAAACACTGGCAAGGGGCGTGGCCCTGTTGCCCCTGGCGTGGGCGATGGCGCTGGCCCGGCACTGGGGCTGGCTGCTGGCGCGCATGGTTCGTTTGCGGCGCGCCTATGTGCTGGAGACGCTCGCGCGTTGTTTTCCGGAGAAATCCGACCGGGAACGCAGGGAAATTTACTTTGAGATGTGTCGGCACCAGGCCACCAACCTGATGGAGCTGATGCGGTTTGCCGGCGGCAGGGATGCCGAGCTGGCGGGGATTCTCGACGTGCATGGCGAGGAGATCGTGAAGGAGGCCCTGACGCGCGGCAAAGGCGTGCTGATCCTGATTGCCCATTTCGGCAACTACGACCTGATGGGGTTGTATGCCTCCAAGTTGTTTGGCTACCCGTTGACCATCATCACCAAGACGCTGAAGAATGCGAAACTGAACGAGCTGTGGTGGGAACTGCGCAGCAAGGCGGGCGTGACGGAAATCCCCGCGCACAAAGCCTACCGCCCCTGCGTCCGCGCGCTGCAGAAAAACGGGCTGGTGGGATTCATGCTCGACCAGAACCGTCCCACGCCGCAGGGGGTGTTTGTGGATTTCTTCGGGAAGTCCGCTTCGACGACGCCGGGACTGGCGTTCATGTCCGCCCAGACGGGGGCGCCGGTGGTGCCGGTGTTCATGCGGCGCACGCCGGAGGGGCGGCATGTGCTGGAGGCGAGGCCCTTGCTGGAGCCACCCGCGGACCGCAAGGAGGAAACGCTGCTGGCGTTCACGGCCACCTGCACCCGGATCATCGAAGATGAAATCCGCCAGTATCCGGCGCAATGGCTTTGGTTCCACAAGCGATGGAAAAGCCGGCCCGCGGGCGAGGGCGCCGCTGCGATTCCAGCGCCTTGACGGTGGAGACCGGCATGACGTTCGCCAAGGCATTGCGGAGAGTGCTGGAGGCCCCGCTCACGAAGCTGGGGCTGGCCGTGGTTCCGCGGTTTTCCCGCCGCGGGGTGCTGGCGCTTTCCCGGTTTCTGGGCAATGCCGCCTATGTGTTTTCAACCCGGTCGCGCCGGTTGGGGCTGGCCAATCTGGATTTGGCCTTTGGCGACAGCAAAACACCGGCGGAAAAACGGACGATCCTGCGCAAATCGATGCAGAACTTTTCGCTGGTGGTTCTGGATCTGGCTTGGTTTTCCCGCGACACGGCCGCGAGGATGGAAACGTGGTTTGAGGCGGCTCCGAGCATGAAGGATGTCATGGCCCGTTCTGTTTCACGCGTGGCGGTGACGGGCCATTTTGGAAACTGGGAACTCATTGGGCGTTATTCGGCCATCAAGTTGGTTCCGTTGATGAGCGTGGCGCTTCCGCTGAAGAATCCGGACGTGGAAGCCCTGTTGCAGCGGACGCGGCAGACCACAGGCCAGCGGGTGATCCCGCGCGAGGGGGCGCTCCGAAAGCTGATTCGGTTCTTGAAGGAGGGGGGAACGGTGGCGGTGTTGCTGGACCAGAACACCCGGCTGGAGGAAGGCGGCTTGTTTGTGGAATTCTTTGGCAAGCCGGTGGCCGTCTCGGCGGCGGCCGGCCTCCTGGCCTCGATGACCCGTTCTGAAATCGCTTTTGCCTATGCGCTGCCGCGTCCGGATGGAAGCTATTTGGGAGAAGTTCCCCATGTGATTCCCTACGCCGAAATTTCGGGAATGAACCGCGACAGCCTGTCGCTGGAAATCACGCGGCGGCTCACCCGGTATTACGAGGAAGCCATCCGGGCGCGTCCCGAATGCTGGTTGTGGAGCTACAAACGGTGGCGGCACATTCCGGCGGGGATGCCCGCCGATGGATTTCCGTATTACGCAGTGAAACTGGAAGACAGCGGTTCACGGTTGGGAGATTCAAGGTTCACGGTTGCGAAGAGCGTTGAACCCTGAACCGTGAACCTCTGAACCCTGAACCTAGAACCTAGAACCCCCAAAGGAGCAAGATCATGTTGGATTTTTCGACGTACCAGAAGCAGGCGATGACCACGGCGGTGTATCCGGGGCGTGGCGAAGGAAATTTTGTATATCCCGCGTTGGGGCTCGCCGGCGAGACGGGCGAGATCTGCGAAAAACTCAAGAAGGCCATTCGGGACGAGGGAGGCCAGATTTCCCCCGAGCGAAAGATGCTGTTGGGCAAGGAGCTGGGCGATGTGCTGTGGTACATTTCCACGCTGGCGACGGAGCTGGGGCTGGATCTCGACGAGATTGCCACGGGGAACCTTGCCAAGCTGGCCGCCCGGAAGGAAGCCGGCAAGATCCATGGCAGCGGGGACTTGCGCTGACATGGGTTCTCCGGCGGCGGTGATTTTCGATTTCGACGGCGTGATTGTCGACAGCGAGCGCCTGCACCACCAGACTCTGGTGGAGGCCATGGCCGGGCAGGGGCCCGTGGCCACGTGGGAGTTCTATTGCGAAAAACTGATCGGCTTCGACGACCGGGGTGCGTTTGCCGTTCTGCTGGAGCAGGCCGGAATCGAACCGACGCCGGAGGAAATCCAGCGTCGCATCGAGTGCAAGGCCCGGTTGTTTGCGAAGCAGGCGGCGGAGGGGCATGTGCCCGCGTTTCCCGGGGCAGTGGAGCTGATTCGAGCGTGTGCGGCGGTCTGTCCCGTGGGGTTGTGCAGCGGCGCGCGGCGGAGCGACATCGATCCGGTGCTGGCCGCATTGGGCGTGGACGGGTGCTTTGCGGTACGAGTGACGACGGAAGATGTGGAGCGCAGCAAACCCGATCCGGCCGGATATCGCCTGTGCGCGGAACGGCTTGCCTTGCGCTTTCCGGCGCGCGGCATCACGCCGGCGGCCTGCGTGGCCATCGAAGACACGCCGGATGGAATTGCCTCGGCGCGCGGAGCGGGCATTCCCGTTTTGGCCGTGGCCACCCACCTTCCGGCGGTGGTGCTGAAGGCGGCCGGCGCTTCGGCCGTGGTGGCGACCCTGGCGGGACTTTCGCCCGAAGCGCTGGTTGAACGAATCGGCGGATGAGACGAAACTGGATGGTGGCCATGGGATGGGACCCGAAGGCAAAAAAACTAGTTATTATAATAACTAGTTGTTTTTGAAGGAGGGGTTTTCCACCGGTGGAAAAAAGTTTTCCACGGTGTGGAAACCCAGAGCGACATTTTTCCACAGTGTGGAAAAAGCGGGTTTGGGGTCGGGGCCGGGGTGATGGTTCTGGTTGATTTTTCGCGCGGGGGATTGGATGATGCGCCCCTATGTCACAAAAACGAACACATGAAATTGCCTGTCCCCTGTGCGGGCGGGAGCAAGAGGTCGAGCTGTGGGATTCCATCAACGTGGATTCCGAGCCGGAGCTGCGCGAGGCGTTGCTGCTCAACCGGGTGAACCGCGTGGAGTGCGCGGGGTGCCAGAAGAGTTTCCGCATTGAAAAGCCGCTGGTGTACCAGGACCGCGAGCAGGACATCTTCATCCATCTGGACCCGCTGATGGGCGGACGCACCCTGGAGGACATCGAAAAAACCTTCCGGGAGGGGATGGAGGAGATGAACCGCCTGCTGCCCAAGGATGTGACGCCGCCGGAGGCGCATCTGGTGGTGGAGTGGGCGGAGTTGATCGAGAGGATTTTCCTTCTGGAGGAGGGACTGGATGCGCGGCTGGTGGAACACATCAAGTACATGATGTTCCAGCAAAACGAGGAGAAGCTTCCGGCCGCGCAGAAGGGGCTTCTGTTTGATGCGCAGGATTCGACGGAAGAGCAGCTTTGTTTTGTGGTGCAGGATCGAACCACCCGTAAGTTGGAGGCGGTTCTGAATTTTGCGCGCTCGGACTACGAGGCGTTGGTGAACGTGTTCGATTCGGAGGACCAGCTTGCGTTGCTGGAGGAGCAATTCCCGGGGCCCTACCTGAACGGGCGCCTCCGCTATTTGCAGGATTTGGCGGAGCAATAGGGCTGGCCATGGTCCAGGAAACGCTGGTGCAGCGGCAGGCGCGCGCGAAAACGATTCTGCGGCGGCTGCGCAAGGAATATCCGAACGCGAAGTGCGAGCTGGATTGGGGAACGCCGTTGGAACTGGCGGTGGCGACGATTCTTTCGGCGCAGTGCACGGACAAACGTGTGAACCTGGTGACGCCGGAGCTTTTCAAGAAGTACCGCACGGCCCGGGATTGGGCGCAGGCTCCGCAGGAAACGCTGGAGAAGGAAATCCATTCCACGGGATTTTTCCGCAACAAGGCCAAGAACATCCGGGCGCTGATGGAGAGAGTGGATGCGGAATTCGGCGGAGAGCTGCCGGGGGATTTCGATGTGCTGGTTTCGTTGCCGGGCATTGGCCGCAAGACGGCCAATTTGCTGGTGGCGACGGTGTTCGGGCAGCCGGGGCTGGTGGTGGACACGCATTTTATTCGCCTGTCGAACCGGCTTGGCTTTGTGAAGAGCGAGACGGATGCCACGAAAATCGAGCGGGTGCTCCAGACGATTGTGCCGCGCAAGGACTGGACGGATTGGTCGCATGCGATGGTGTTCCACGGGCGGCGCTGCTGCACGGCGCGGAACCCGAACTGTTCGGGCTGCCCGGTGCGCGACGTGTGTCCATCGGCGAAGGTCGGCCAGCCGGATTAAGGCATGGAAAACCGCAACGTCATCCGGTTTGCGTTCACGGTGGGCGGGTTCACCATGCTGAGCCGTTTTTTGGGGATGGTGAGGGATGTGCTGACGGCGGGGGTGTTTGGCACGTCGCTGGCGATGTCCTCGTTCGTGGTGGCGTTCCGGATTCCGAATTTGTTCCGGGCGTTGTTTGGCGAGGGAGCGCTTTCCTCCGCCTTCGTACCGGTGTTCATGGCCTCGCGGCGGAGCGAGGGGGAAGAGGCGGCGTGGCAGTTGGCGCGCCGGGTGGTGACGCTGGTGGGGGCGGCCTTGCTGGCGATCACGGTGCTGGGGATGGCGGGGATGAGCGTGGCGCTGCTTGTGCCGGAGCTGGGCGAAAAGGCCGCGACGGTGCTGCCTCTGGCGCGCATCATGCTCCCGTATGTGTTTTTCATCTGCATGGCCGCGCTGGCGATGGCGGTGCTGAATTCGTACCAGAAGTTTTCGGTTTCGGCGTTTACGCCGGCCCTGCTGAACATTACGTGGATCCTGGCGATTTTGTTCATCGTGCCGCTGATCCGGGGCGGGCCGGGCCGGCAGGTGATGGGACTGGCATGGACGGTGTTTGCGGCGGGCGTGGTGCAGTTGGCGTACCAGGTGCCGTCGCTCTGGAAGGTGGGGTGGAGGCCGGGCATCGACACGGATTGGCGCGATCCGCGCGTGAAAAAAGTTTTCATGCTGATGGGGCCTTCGGCGCTGGGATTGGCGGTGAACCAGGTCAATGTGATGGTCAACAGTCTCATTGCGATGATGGTGGGAACGTGGGCGCCCTCCGCCCTGTTCTATGCGGAGCGGCTGATCTATTTTCCGCAGGGCATTTTGGCGACTTCGCTGGGGACGGTGCTGCTGCCGGTGCTGTCGGATTTCGCGGCGCAGAAAAAATACGAGGAAATGCGGGAGGCGATTCACCACGGGCTGCGCACGCTGTTGTTCGTGATGACGCCGGCGGCGGTGGGGTTGTTTGTGCTGGCCAAGCCGATTGTGCGGATGCTGCTGGAGCGCGGCGCCTTCGGGCCGGAAAGCACGGAGCTGACGGCGCGCGCGTTGGCGTTTTATGCGCCGGGGCTGATGGTGTTTTGCCTGGCCAAGGTGTTTGTGCCGGCGTTCTACGCCTTGCAGGACACGCGCACGCCGGTGAAGATCGGGCTGTTCGGGGTGACATTGAATTTCACGTTGAACGTGGTGTTTGCGTTGACGCTGCCGGAGTATTGGCGCCATGCGGGGCTGGCGTTTTCAACGGTCATCGCGGAGGGTTTCAACGGGCTGACGCTGGCCTTTTTCCTGCGCCGCCGTTTGGGGCCGTTTGGGCTTCGCGGCATTCTGGGAGGGCTGGGGCGCGCGGTGGCGGGGGCGGCGGCGATGGCGGCGTTGGCGTATTTCCTGGAGCGGGCCTTGACGGATTGGCTGTTTGTGAGCGTGCATGTGCCGCGCCAGGCCGCGCAGCTTATCGGGGTGCCTACGGCGATCGGGGCGGGCGTGGCGCTCTACTTTGGCATTGCGCGCGTGTTCCGGTTTCCGGAATTGGGCTTTGTGATGGAGGCCCTTCGCGCCAAGAAGCAGAAGAAGGCGGGAACGGGCCGTTCGTAGAGCTTGCCGAAACACAAGACAGGGGGATCACAATGTTCAATATCCAATGTTCAATATCCAATATCCAATGAGACCCTTGCAAAACTCCTGGCGGAGTTTGTGCAAGAAGAATTCAGAATCCAGAATTCAGAATAGAGCGTATTACTATATAGTATAGCCGCATGAGGCAAACCAAGAAGCGGTGTCTTGGGGCGTGACTGACTGGAAAGCGGCCTCGATGGCGGCATCCAAGGCGTCGGAAGTCTGGGCCTTGGTCGCCCGCAGGAACTCCTTCACCTTGCTCCACATCTTCTCGATGGGATTCAGATCGGGCGAGTAGGCCGGCAGGTATTCCGCCCGGGCCCCGGCCCGGGCGAGCGCGACGGCGATTTCCTCTCGCCGGTTGGCTCCCAGATTGTCCATGACCACGACGTCTCCGGGCCGGAGGGCGGGAACCAGCACTTGTTCCGTGAACGCCTGGAACACGTCCCCGTCAGTCGGAGCGT
>CAYNHA010000059.1:0-12890 GCA_964397035.1 uncultured Verrucomicrobiota bacterium | reverse complement strand
CCGATTTTCTATCATGCTGACGGCTGCAACCTGAACTTTTTCCAAAAATTGTCCCTCTTTTCCAAAATCACTCATGTTTCATTCTCACTTATTCCCGCTCCCCCCATGCGCCTGCTCGCGGCTCATTGTCCCGCCCCGATTGCCGAATCCATTCCGATTTGGCATGCTTAGACCATGAAATCCAGCAGAAGTCCCCTCAAACAGCCGCCACTTCACAACCCCGGTGAATCACTACTTGAAAAGCGTTACGATTTGATTGGCGAACAATTCCTGCCATATTTTGTGGTTGCAGCAGCCTTCATCCTCTTGAGCGCCTATCTGTGGGCTATTCAATTGGGCTGGATGAAAATTCAAGCCCCGCTCTTCACGTTCATAACCGCTATTCTTGTGGTTCTCTCGTTCTGGAAATGTAAAAAAACCGTCAAACAAGTAAGGCTCATCAACCGCGGTTTGGCCGCCGAAAAAGCCGTCGGCCAGTTTCTCGAACAGTTCCGCGCCCAAGGCTACAAGGTGCTCCACGACATCCCGGTCAAGACCGGCGAAATCTCCTTCAACATCGACCACCTGCTGATCGGACCCAAGGGCATTTTCACCATCGAAACCAAGAGCTGGCGCAAACCCCTGAAAGGCCAATGCATCATCGTCTACGATGGCCAAAAGGTGCTGGTCAACGGCCGCGCTCCCACCCGCGACCCCATCGCCCAAGTCTTGGGACAGTCTGCTTGGTTGCGCGATTACCTCGCCGGATGCACGGCCCTGACCTCCATCCCCATCACCCCGATCGTGGTCTATCCCGGCTGGTTCATCAACTATCTGCAAGCCGGCAACGCCAAGGTGAAGGTCGCCAACGAACAACTCATCTGGCCCTGCATCCAAAGCACCCACCACCAACTCGAACCAAACGATGCCAAGCTCATCGAAAGCCGCCTGACCGACTACATCCAGCGCCATTCCTCCTGACGCCCGCCGATGCCGCCGACAAGCAAGTTATGACCACCTGGGGCGATGATCTCGCCGACGACAAACCCGCCCCTCCCCCATCCCAATCCGAACCGATCTAGATTACTAAATTACGGGACTGACCCTTTCCCTAATGGGTAACCCATTCCCCATCTGAATCACACTCATCGTGTATGGTTGACCTCAGGGCCCGGGACTAAACTTCGGCAAATGAGCAAGCCCACACTAAACGCATTTGGTGCCAATGCACGGCAACTTCGCCTTAAACGCAAACTGACCCAAGAGCAACTGGCCGAACTCTCCAGCCTGCATCCCAACTATATCGGTGGCATCGAACGCGGGGAACGCAATCTCTCCCTCGTCAATATCGTCCGGCTGGCCCGCGCCCTCCAATGCCAAATTGCCGATCTTTTCACAGGGATTTCAACCTCCGCCAAGTCGAGCAGTTGAACACCATGGCGAACGAAATCATTTCGTATATGGAAATGTGCATCCGCGAAGGCACCAGCCTCCAGCGCGGCATGAACTTCGAACTTCGGGATAATCATTCGGTCATCCTCATGTCCGTCCGCCCCGGTGCTCCCTACGAAGACCACATTTCCGAAGATGGCTCCACGCTAATCTACGAAGGACACGACGTCCCCAAGTCCGTGCAGTATCCCCAGCCTAAGGCCCACGATCAGCCCAGAGTCAGCGGCAACGGTAAATTAACGCAAAACGGCATGTTCCACGAGGCCGCACAAGCCTATAAGGTGGGCAAACGCCCTCCCGAACGCGTACGAGTCTACGAAAAAATCAAGAATGGTATTTGGTCCTACAACGGCGTCTTTCACCTCGTTGATTCACGCCGTGAAAACTCCAACGGGCGGAAGGTCTTCAAATTCAAGCTCGTCGCTGTCGAAGGCGAAGAAAACTTCCAGACTCCTATCCCGAGAAAGTCAACCCATCGCCGCATCATACCCACCAGTGTGAAGCAGGAAGTCTGGAAACGCGACGGCGGCAAATGCGTTAAATGTGGCTCCAGTTTGAATCTCCACTTTGATCACATCATCCCTTTTTCAAAAGGCGGCGCCTCTAACACCGCCGACAACATCCAACTACTCTGCGGAACCCACAACATCCAGAAACACGACAAGATTGAGTAGCCCATTTTCCCATTCGAGCAATTCGTGGTATTCGCAATGAACCGGAATAGAAAATGGTGACGAAAAGGGGTCGCTTTCATGATTTGATAGTTTCTGGGGCAGCGCGGTTTGGCGGTGAACTTGATCCCGCCCTACGCCGTCGCCGCAGCAACCTAACGATGCCTATGCCGTTCATTTTCCCACCGTTGGGTCCCTGCATCTCCTCTCACAGAGTCACGGCGACACAAAGTTTTTCCGATCAGAGCTCGGCCCACCCGCAGACCGCGCCCCTCCCCGGTCCCCATCCTGTAAATCCTGTGAATCCTGTCAAAATTTCTTAGTCCCCGAGCCGGTGGCCAGCACGACGACGGCACCCGGTTCCAGCGCAAGGGTCGTTTCTCCGCGCTCCCCCACCTTGACGGACTTGTCCTCCAGCACGTTCCGCCAGGCGGACGCAGGCGGCAAGTCCACCTCCACGCGCCGGTTTCGCCGGCCGAAATTGCCCGCCACCACGACGAAGTCCGGACCTTCGCCGCGGACATAGACGGCCACGCCGTCCGGCACGCCCTCTTCCTGCATCTTCACCGCGCCGGTGCGGAGCGCCGGATGGGTGGTGCGCAGCGTGGCCAACTCCCGCGTGGCCTCCTGGAGGTTGCGGGCGCGTTCCGTAAACCAGCCTTTCGTCCGCTTCCAGTTCAGGGGATTGGGCCCGACGGTCTTCGGCGTGTCCTCCCCGAATTCCTGTCCCGAATAGACCATGGCGGGGCCTGGCGCGGTCAGCGTCAGGGCCAGCGCCAGGCAGGAGCGGCGGAAGGCTTCGTCCGGCGAAAAACCCTTTTCCCGGAGAATGCGCATCACGCGTTCTTCGTCATGGCTTTCGGTATAGGCAATCCGGTCCCGCGAATGGCGAAAGCCCGCCTGGGCGGGATCGAGCAGGCGCGCCAGCTCCGCTCGGTCGAGCCGAGCCTCCTCGACGAAGGAGCGGATGTTCCAGCGGAACGCGTCGCCCCACGTGGAATTCATTTCGGTGCGATTGAGGAGTTCGGGGTCCGAGGGAATGTGCTCGGCAATCAGGTAGGCATCCGGGTCGGCCTGCTTTCCGGCCCAGGCCAGCCAGCCCGCGCCCCAGTCATTGTAGCCCTCCCACTCGACGAAACGCGTGGCGTCAAAGCGGATGCCGTCCAGGCGATAGTCGGCCAGCCAGTGGCGGATGGCGTCTTCCTCGTAGCGTTTCAGGGCGCGGGAGGCCTGGTCCAGGTCCGGGAATCCCCAGTTTTCGCCGCGGAACTGCCGGAAATAGGGGCTTTCGTCGTAGTTGGCGCCATAGAGCTGGTAGAGGGCCGAATTGCGGTCCATGTGGTTGAACACCGCGTCCATGATGACGGCCAGCCCGCGCTTGTGGGCTTCGTCGATCAGTCGCTTCAGGTCGTCCGGCGTGCCATAGGCCGATTCCGGCGCGAAGTGGAAAGCGGGGTTGTAGCCCCAGCTCCGGTCGGTGGTGAACTCCATCCACGGCATGGGCTCGATGGCGTTGAAGCCCAGTCCCCGGATGTAGTCCAGCTTGGCCACCACCCCCGTGAAGCCTCCGCCCGGCGCCAGATCGTCGATGTGGAATTCATAGATGGCCAGTTGGTCCAGCGGGGGGCGCGCATAGTCTTCCGCAGTCCAGGCAAACGGCGGCTTGCCCACCTCCAGCACGGCGCGCGCATCCCAGGGCTGGTGCCCCTCGCGGCCGGCCTCGTCCTTCCATTCGATGTCGCGCGCATAGGGATCGGCCAGCCGCTGCCGCCCCTCGATGCAGTACTGGTATCGGTGCGTGCCGTTCGAGACCGGGCGCGTCAGCCACCACGTGCCGTCCGGCGAGGCGTTCATCATGTCCGCAAAGGGGTCCCAGGCATTGAAATCGCCGATGAGCGAAACGAACCGCTTGCCGGGCGCAAAGAGCGCGAAGGTCGCGGTGCCGTCCCCGTTCACGGTGGCGCCCCACGGCGTTCCCTGCGGCAGGTTGTCCACGCGGTGCGGGGGCAGTTTCCAGAAATGGATTTCCTGCATGCCCACCCGCCCGTCGCGCTCGGCGCGCGCCGTGAGCTGGTGGCGCCCATATTGAAGCTGGCGAAACGGGATTTTCAGCTCGAAGGGCGTCTCGGCCACCGAGGCGATGGAGCGGGAATCCAGCCACAGTTCCGCCCGGTCCGCACGCTCGGCCTCGAATTGCACCAGCGGGTTGTCGATGATCACGTCCTGGTCCCCGGGCGACAGGATGCGGACTTCCGGCGCATCCGGTCCGGTTTGCAGCGAGATGTTCGCGTTGTAGTTCCTCCCCGCATCCGTATCCCAGTCCGTTCCCCAGTGCACCGCCATGTGCAGGGTGCGCACCACCTGGTCCGCGCGGTTGAACGGCCCCAGCACCACGGTGGAAATCCCCTGGGCATCCGGTTTGCCCAGCGGCGTGTCCACCGCCAGGCCGTCCGCAGTGGCAAAGGTTCCGGGCGGGCGGTACGCCTTCAGCGGCGGCTGCCAGATCTGGTTCTCTGCATTCACGCCCCAGCGCAGCAATCCGCCGGGCGCGCTGCGCCGGACACGCACCACGATCCGGTCGTTGATCGTGGGTTCCTCGGGCACCGTTTCGATTCGCCCGAGCGAAACCGGGATTTCGTAGTTCTTTTCATCCTTGTTGGACCACGTTCCATCCTTCCAATGAACCGCGAAATTCAGGGATCGGACCAACTGGTTGGTCCGGTCGAAGGGCCCCAGACGAATGCGCAGTACGCCGCGCTCATCGGGCCCCTCCATCTCCGTGCGCGTGGCCACACCTTCCATGGCGGAACCCGCTGGACGATATTCGGGAATGGCCTGCTCCCAGACAAGACCCACCGCATTGACGCCCCAATGCAGAACCGCCCCCTGCGTGGCCCCATGGATTTCGATCTGGATCTGCTGATCCTGGCCCGGATGGAGCGGACGGTGGCGGATTTCCGCCGCGCGGGCAGACAAGGCCAAGCCGAAAAGCCCGCACAAAATCGTTTTAATAAATCGTTTCACGCGCCCACTCTATCCCGCGTTCTCACGCGCCGCCAAGTTCAAATATTGGATCGTCTTCAGGAAAATTCGGTTGAAAAAGGCAAAAGGGGATGCCCTCTGCAAATCAACTAGTTATTATAATAACTAGTCAAAAGCTCCTTTCCTGTTTTGCGGCTTCGTACAAGCACTGTGGCGCAGATTCAGGCCCATGAAACAGAGATGAGTCCATCTCGAATCGCAAATCCTCCTCTCTTCTGTTTCCCCGCTTGCCAAAACCGCCCATTTCTCTCATCCTCTTGTCCTGTACCCAGTGAGCGGTGCCCCGGCGTCCAACAGTATATTTCATGGTTTCCCCGATGAAACGACTAACGAAAGGTTTGCCCCCTGGCGGGAGGCAAAAATAAAAATGGTCATTCCAAGGACGAACCCTTTAGCGATCCGGCTGGCTCTGGCTTTTTCCATCGTCGGCCTGCTCTCCGGATGGCTGCAAGGCGCCTGCGCCGCGCAAAGCCAACTTTCTTCATGCTTCTCCGACTTGAGCCAGGCCGAAACGACACCGCCTCGGCAAGCCGGGTTCGGCGTTTTCCCCGCTGCCGCCGGTGCCCTGCTGGCAACGATTCTGGTTCTGGCCTATGCGTTGAAACGCCGCGCCGCCGCCGCCCTCCGCGCCAAGCAGGTGCAACTGGAAGAATGCGAGAAGCAATACCGGCGCCTCCTCGATCATTCCCCGTGCGCCTTCGCCCGCCACGAAATCATCCTCGATCCCCAGGGACGCCCAGCCGACTTCACCTTCCTGGAAGTCAACCCCGCCTTTGAAACCCATACCGGCCTCAAATCCGCCGATGTGGTGGGCCGACGCGCCAGCGAAATCCTCCCCGGCATCGCCGAATCCCCGCTCCTTGAAATCCTGGGCCGCGCGGCTCTCTCGGGGCAAACCGTTTCCTTCGATGAAACCCTCGACTCCCTCGAACGCCATCTCACTGGCTGCGCCTATCCCCTCGGCAACGGGCGCTTCGCCGCGCTGTTCCGCGACACCTCCGACGAAATCGCGCTCCGCGAAACCAACGATCGCTTCGACCAGCTCGCCAAGCAGAACCGCACCCTCATCTGGGAAACCGACGCCGACCTCCTCTTCACCTATGCCAGCCATGCCGCCACCGCCGTCCTCGAATGCGAACCCGATGAACTCGTCGGCCGCGCCCGCCTCTGCGATCTTCATCCCGCCGAAGGCCGCGACGCCTTCTGCAAGACTCTTGCCGGACTCTTCGCCCGCAAGGAGCCCTTCACCAACCTCGACCACCTCGCCCTCACCCAATCCGGACAGGAAATCTGGCTCAGCACCAACGGCATCCCCCTGCTCGACGGCGATGGCAACCTCCTCGGCTACCGCGGCACCCTCACCAACGTCACCGAACGCAAGCGCACCGAAAACGAGCTCATCGAAACCAACAAGTACCTCGAAATCACCACCGCCCGCGCCAACGACCTGGCCATCCAGGCCGAAGTGGCCAACTACGCCAAAGGCGATTTCCTCGCCAACATGAGCCACGAAATCCGCACCCCCATGAACGGCGTCATCGGCATGACCGGCCTCCTCCTCGGCACCGATCTCACCGACGAGCAGCGCCGCTATGCCGAAATCGTCCGCACCAGCGCCGAATCCCTTCTCAGCCTCATCAACGACATCCTCGATTTCTCCAAGATCGAAGCCGGCAAGCTCGAACTCGAAATCCTCGATTTCAACCTCGAAACCCTCCTTAACGATTTCGCGGCCACCCTCGCCCTGCGCGCCCACGACAAGGGCATCGAACTGATCTGCTGGGCAGAACCCAACGTACCGACCCTCTTGCGCGGCGACCCCGGCCGCCTCCGCCAGATCCTCACCAATCTCGCCGGCAACGCCATCAAGTTCACCAAGGCCGGCGAAGTCGCCATCCGCGTCGCCCTCGAACGCCAAAACGATTCCCAGACCCTCCTGCGCTTTTCCGTCCGCGACACCGGCATTGGAATCCCCGCCGAGAAAATCGGACAGCTTTTCAACAAGTTCATGCAGGCCGACGCCTCCACCACCCGCCAATACGGCGGCACCGGCCTGGGTCTGGCCATCTCCAAGCAACTGGCCGAAAAAATGGGCGGTCAGGCCGGCGTCGTCAGCGAAGTCGGCAAGGGCTCCGAATTCTGGTTCACCGTGCGCCTCGCCAAGCAACCCGACGCCTCCGCCACCCCGCCCACCCCTCCCGCCGAACTCCGCGGCGTCCATGTCCTCATCGTCGACGACAACGCCACCAACCGCGAAATCCTGCGGATCCGGCTTGCGGAATGGGGCATGCGTCCCCAGGAAGCCGTCGATGGCCCTTCCGCCCTCCAGGCCCTCTATCTGGCCATCGAGGCCAAGGATCCCTTCGCCCTGGCTGTCGTGGACATGCAAATGCCCGGCATGGACGGTGCCTCCCTTGGCCGCGCCATCCAGGCCGATCCCCGCCTTAAAAACACCCGCATGGTCATGCTCACCTCCCTCGGCGCCCGCGGCGACATCAAGCGCTTCGAGGAAATCGGCTTCTCCGGCTATCTCACCAAGCCGGTTCGCTTCCAGGACCTTTTCGGCGTCCTCACCCTTGCCCTCGGCGAGCCCCTCGGCGCCCCGCGCTCCTCCCGCCCCATCGCCACCCGCCACTCCACCCGCGAGGCCCTCCCCAGCTTCAGGAATTCCAAGGCCCGCATCCTCATGGCCGAGGACAACGTCACCAACCAGCAGGTCGCCCTCGGCATCCTCAAGAACCTCGGGATCCACGCCGATGCCGTCGCCAACGGCCGCGAAGCCGTCGATGCCCTCAAGACCATCCCCTACGACATCGTGCTCATGGATGTCCAAATGCCCGAAATGGATGGCTACGAAGCTGCCCGCGCCATCCGCGACCCCCAGACCGGCGTGGCCAACTCCTCCGTCCCCATTGTCGCCATGACCGCCAATGCCATGCAAGGCGACCGTGCCAAATGCCTCGAAGCCGGCATGAACGACTATGTCGCCAAACCCATCGCACCCCGAGCCCTCGCCGAAGCCCTCGCCAAATGGATTCAGAAGGATGCCGAACCCTCTCCCGCCCAGCCAGCGCCCTCTCCTGCGCCGCCATCCCCGCCCGCCCCCGCCCCGGTGCCCCTTCCGCCACCGGCCGATGAGCGCCCCGTCTGGGACAGGGACGACCTGATGGACCGCCTGATGGACGACGAGAAACTGGCCCGCACCATCACCGAGGTCTTCCTTGCCGACGTACCTCGCCAACTCGACACTCTCGACGCCGATTTGAAAACCGCCGATGCCGCCGCCATCCGCCTCCATGCCCACGCCATCAAGGGCGCCGCCTCCAACGTCGGCGGCAAACGCCTCTTCTCCGTCGCCCTCGAAATGGAAAACGCCGCCAAGGAACAAAACGTCTCCGCTGCCGCCGCCCGGATGCCCAACCTCCGCCACGAGTTTGAAGCCCTTGCCCGAGCCATCCGCGAAGCCTACCCCGCCCATAAAAAATAGCCCCGGAGTCCCCCCTCTTCCCGCTCCTCTCTCTCACGGGCAATCCCATACCGATTGCATATGCGCGGCATGAAATAGGAATCGTCCATGAAACGAGGATGCTCCCTGCCGAATCAACTAGTTATTATAATAACTAGTCAAAATCTCCTTTTGAAGATGAAAGGCCTAAGCCAGAACATCGTCTCTCACAGCGGCACGGAGCGCACGGAGAACTCCTCTATACCTCTGTGAGAGAAATCTTCGGCTGCTTTCATAATAGTCCTGATTCCTTCTGTTGCGGTTCCGCCGCGCTGTGTCCATCCGTGCTTCATCGAGACGAGGCTTCCGTTCCGATTGCGGCAAGTTCGGTACAAAGCCGACGAGGGTCCATGAAACAGAGAGGCTCCCCAGCAAACACTTCCCGAAATTCTGATGTTGAATCCGGACGGAAGCCGGGTATCCTCACCCGGCAAGTAAAACGTTTTTTCCAAAGGAACCCCCAATGCTTACATTCTCCGCCGCGGGATTGATCCGGAAGCTGGAAGGCGATTTCGAAAACATCTTGGTGCGCGACCCGAAAACCCGGGTGGCCGCCCACATTCAAATTCCAGCCGGCGAAAACGCCCGGCGCGTGGTCGTGGCCATGCCGGCTGGGAAATCGGCCCTGTGCTTTGAAACCACCCAGCCGGCCGGATGGACCTTGGAGGACGATGTGGTCACCTTCGCCGAAGAAAACGGCCAAGGCGGTGTTGCATTCACTCTTGCCGCCCAAGCGGCAGAACTGGCCATCCCAATCTCCTCCGTTCTGCTGAACCACACGTTGATGGCGCGCTTTGGTACGGATCCCGAAAACAAAAATGAAAACCTCCTGAGGAACCTGCTTCAGTCCACCGAACTCGCGAAAATGGAATCCGAGCTGGACATGTCCCTGACCGATCTCTTGGATCGGGGAGTCATCCGCGCTCCCGTTTGGGACGCCTCACGGCGCCGGGTCACCTTCGCGCGAAGATCCTGGGGCGGCAAAAATCTCTACCGCATGGAACTGTCCGCAGGCTCCGCCTGCCAAATCCGCGAGGTCGGCGGCACCCTCCACGTTTTTCCGGAAAATCCCGCCAATGGCAAACCGCTCCGCCTGACCATCCGGGCTTCCACCGATTTCGAACGTCCCACTCCCATGCCGTTCAACGAACTCGTCAATGAAACCGGCCGTGAACTGGCCGCCCGGAATCCCTTTTTTGCAACGTCGGTCCGCCAGTTCGAATTTCTCTCCTACCGCGAAAAATTCCTCGCCGGATCCTGGAACTTCCTGTCGTACTTTGGCCGCGACACGCTCATCGCGTTGCGCCTCATGTGGCCGGTGTTGTCCCGTCAAGCCAAGCAAACGGGCATCCAAAGCGTTGTCAACGAGATTGGACCGCAGGGCATCGTCAACGTCACCGACGAATGGACCGACGACCGGACCACGGTGAACGCCGTGGAGTGTTTTTTCCGGGAGCACGCCTCGGGCAATCTCGCTGGCGCCCGGCAAATCATGCAGACGATTCTGGACGGAAACGTCCCCGAACACCCGTTCTTCGACGTGCTGGATCAAACCTTTCTCTTTCCCGCTGCGGCGGCCCACTGGTTCAAGGAAACGGATGACGAGAGCCTGAAGCAATGGCTTCAGCAAGAGCACAAGGTCTTGGGACGCACGGAATCGAATCTGGCGACGCTCCTGCGAAATTGGAACTACATTTTGAATTCCGCCGCACCCTATCTCGCCGCCTGGCAAGACCTCCGTGCAAGGCACCCGGATCTTTCCCCCGGACAACTCATCGAAACCCACCGGGAAGAGTTTGGTAAAACAAGCCAGTTCCTGGTATCCTCCATCGCCGGAGCCGCCAACTGGCGGGACACCTATACCCTGCCTTGGCATTTCCGATCCGAGGACATCAATGTCAACCTTCTGCCCATGGCCATCGAAGGCATCCGCGACATGATGGACCGGGCCCGAGCCGCGGGATTCCAGGCCGTCATGGCCGATTTCTCCGGAACTCACGCCCTGCAGGCCGTTCTCAGCTATCTGGAAACGCCCGCCCGTTTCGATGCGGCCATGGAGGCGTGGAACTGGGACCGGATGCGGGAGCATTTCCGGGTCCACCGCACGGCGCAGGACATTCGCCGGGATTTCAAACGCTACGCGGAAGGGCTGCAAAACGGCGATGCCACCTGGGGAGACCGGGAACGGGGACTCCGGGAACTCCACTCCATGCTGAAATGCAGGGAATGCGGCGTTTCCGTTTCCGAATTCCTCCACGAAAACCGCGTGCCTGAAACCGTGAAGGATGGAATCGAATTCACCGCTTTGCTCCTGGATACGGAAGGCCATCCCCTCCCCCTGGTGCAAAGCGACGATGTGTTTCTGCTGCTGTTCGGCCACCCCACGCTGGAACAGTTCCGGAAAATCGTCCGCCCTCTCATCCTCGCCTATCCCTTCGGCCTGGGATTCCTGGACGATGAGCTGGGATTCGCCATCACCCATGCGCTGTATTCCCCCCGGGACAACCCCGCGTTGAAGGACACCTGGAAAAATGCATGGATCAAATTCGGGCCCGACGAATATCACGGCCGTTCGGCCTGGCCCTGGGTCCTGTTTGCCTTGATCTCCGGAACCCGCGATCAGGTCCTGCGGGGAATCGACGAAAACGGAATCCCCGGAAACGGGGTCCTTCCGGAGGACATCACCCTCTTCGAACGCATTCTGGAAAAAATGAAATCCTCCCTTGCGAGACTGGGCCCGCTTGCCACCTCGGAGGTCTTCAAATACTCGCCGGCCCGGGAGGAAGGACGCGTTTGGCAGGCCGAACCCATGGGTATCTCCACCCCCATTCAGCTTTGGAGCGCGGCACCCGCACACCTGCTGCTGGACCAAGCACTGGAACGAATCCGCTTGGCCCGCCACCACCACTGACCTCCAATCTGCCCTTCATTTTCAT
This sequence comes from uncultured Verrucomicrobiota bacterium, assembly GCA_964397035.1. Classification (GTDB taxonomy): domain Bacteria; phylum Verrucomicrobiota; class Kiritimatiellia; order CAIQIC01; family Lenti-01; genus Lenti-01. Next base: position 1,305 of record CAYNHA010000059.1, on the reverse strand, counting down.
GGTTTGACACAGGCAGAAGCATATATTATAGTTTGTCTATAGATATTGATAAATTCATTAACGGAGCCTCCCCATGAGCCACATTTACAAAGATAATTCAGAATCCATCGGTCGTACCCCTCTGGTGAAACTCAACCATGTCACCCAAGGGGCCAAGGCCACCGTTCTGGCCAAGATCGAGGGGAGAAATCCCGCCTATTCCGTCAACTGCCGCATCGGAGCGGCCATGATCTGGGATGCCGAAAAACGGGGCGTGCTCAAGCCCGGCATTGAAATCGTCGAGCCCACCAGCGGCAATACCGGAATCGCCCTGGCCTACGTCGCCGCCGCACGGGGCTATAAACTCACGCTCACCATGCCCGAAACCATGAGCATCGAGCGTCGCCGCGTTCTCGCCGCCCTCGGAGCCAACCTCATCCTCACCCCCGGCGCAGAAGGAATGAAAGGCGCCATCCAGCGCGCCGAGGAGATGGCCGCCTCCGATCCCGCCCGCTACTTCCTCCCCCAGCAGTTCAAAAATCCAGCCAATCCCGCCATCCATGAAGCCACCACCGGTCCGGAAATCTGGAATGACACCGATGGCGACATCGATGTCCTCGTGGCCGGAGTCGGCACCGGAGGCACCCTCTCCGGCATCTCGCGATATATCAAGCGTGCGAAGGGTAAGAAAATCCTTTCCGTTGCCGTGGAGCCCAAGGAAAGCCCCGTCATTACCCAAAAGCTCGCCGGACAAGAGCTCAAGCCCTCCCCGCACAAGATCCAAGGTATCGGCGCCGGCTTCATTCCCGACACCCTCGACCTGTCCCTGGTGGACCGCGTCGAACAGGTGGATTCCGCCGAAGCCGTGGAATTCGCCCGCCGCCTCGCCCGGGAAGAAGGCATTCTGGTCGGCATCTCCTGCGGGGCCGCCGCCGCCGTTGCCGTGCGCCTCGCCAAGCTGGAAGAATTCGCGGGCAAAACCATCGTCGTAATTCTCCCCGATGCCGGCGAGCGCTACCTCTCCACCGTCCTGTTCGAAGGCATCGGCGCCTGAGGGCCTCCCGCGGCAGTTGGCGCGTCCGACAGGACTCGAACCTGTAACCTTCTGATCCGAAGTCAGAAGCTCTGTCCAATTGAGCTACGGACGCTATGGAAACAGCGCGGACTTTACCGTACGCCACGACGCCGGGTCGAGTGCATTTCGCCCCTCACACCCGGAAGACGGCCCCCAGCTTCTTGCCCAGGAGAAGGCTGCTGCCCACCAGCGTGACCGTCAGAAAGGCCATCGCCCACACGCCCAGCGCGGCGGCCACGTAGCGGCCCGTT
>CAYNHA010000058.1:0-9858 GCA_964397035.1 uncultured Verrucomicrobiota bacterium | reverse complement strand
TGCAGAGGCGGAGGGCGAGGGTGGCGGCGCAGAAGGAGGCGGCGATGGCGGCGAGGACATCCATGGTGTAGTGGGCGCGGAGGACGATGACCATGAGGGCCTCGCCGAAGGCGACGAGGGCGGCGGCGATGGCGTAAGGCCAGGGGAAGAGGCGGGCGATTTCGATGGCGCCGAGGACGGCGATGGCGGTGTGGCCGGAGATGAAGAAGTCGTTGGCTACGCCGTAGGTGACGAGGAGGGAGGGGAAGCCGGGGTTGCGCCAGATCATTCGGGGCGGGATGGGGAGAGTGCAAATGGCTTGGCAGAGCTGGCGGAAGACAAAGACGAAGAGCAGGCCGATGAAGGGACGCAGGGTGGAACCGAAGAGGCCGGCGGCGATGAGAAAGAGGCCGAAGAAATCGATGAAGGCGGAGCTGGCGATCAGGATGGCGTTGGCGAGTTTGGCGTGCGACTGGAGATGGGTGTTCCAAGGTTCGGTCCAGTCGTGAAGGGCGTCTCCGATGGCGGGGCCGCCCTTGCGGGAGCCGATGAGGGATTGGGTCCAGAACCAGAGGGTGAGGGCGAAGGCAATGGCGAGAAGGCGGGCCGTGATTTTGAGGGGGAGGGAGGCCCATGCGGCATCGGGGGAGGTGGCTTGCGCGGAGAGAAGGGCGAGATCGGCGAGGAGAAGAGCGAGGGGGAGGAGGGCCAGAATCCATTTGCGGCCGATACCTTGGGGGGGAGTGGTCATGCGGGAAGGGTAGAGCAATGGGGGAATGGAATCACGAGGAAAATGTGAAACGATTGTTTCTGTGGGCGGCTTGCGGGGGACAAGATGAACCACGGATGAACACCGATGGACACGGATTGAAACCGAATGTGGAAGATGGCGGGGCGCATCTCTGTTTCAGTGACGCGTTGTTGCGCCGATCCGTTTCTCACAGAGGGCACGGAGCGCACGGAGGACTCCTCTGTACCTCTGTGACTCTGTGAGAGAAATCTTCGGCGTCTTAAACGGAGATGCGAACAAGATAATGGGTCGGGCATTTTCGGATTTGCATGGGGCAAGGGAGGGAGGTAGATTCCCGCGAACGACAGGGGTGCGGCCGCTGAAAGCGGTCGCTGAGATTCCATGGAGGAAGACCCTTGAACCTGATGCGGTTCGTACCGCCGAAGGAAGTCGGCTTGTCTTGAGTCTGGAGCCATGGCCCGTTCAGGGGCGGGTTTCAGGGCAGGGGGTCTCCTTTCCTTCGCCAGAAGGAGGAGTGAGATGAGCAGTGGGATTATGCTGGCGGCGATTCAGTGGCAATTCGTGTTGGGCACCACGCCGTTGGAGATTGTGGCGACGGTGTGCTCGGTGCTGGGGGTGTTCCTGATTGCGAGGCAAAGCGTGTGGGGGTGGCCGTTGGGGATGGTGTGGGCGGCGATTTCGACCTATTTGGCGTTTGTGGAGTGGCAGTTGGTGTCGGACGGCATCCTGTATGCCAGCTACATTCCCCTTCAGGCGTACTGCTGGGTGGTGTGGGTGCGGCGTGGGGCGCATTCGGCGGAGCAGCCGTTTGTTCCATCTTGGCTGCCGTGCCGGACGCAACTGGGGCTGGTGGTGGCGGCGGGGGTGTGCATTGCGCTGTGGGCGGCTTCCATTTCCTGGCTGGCGGCCCATGTGGCGTGGATTCCGGCCCCGGCCTTGCTGCTTCGGGATTCGACAACGACGGTGCTGAATTATTTTTCACAGTATTTGCAGGCTCGCAAGCGCATGGAAAACTGGATGGGGTGGCTGGTGGTCAACGGACTGGGAATCCACATCTATTGGGTGAAAGAGTCGCCGATCTATTCGATCCAATATGGGTTTTTCCTCGTGCTGGGGTTGTATGGGTGGTACCGGTGGGCGAAGTCGGTGAAAACGGAAAGCGTGGGATGATGGGCAACCCGGTTCGACCGCTGCGGATTGTATTAACGGGGCCGGAGTGCACGGGCAAGAGCACGTTGGCGGCGCAGTTGTCGCGCCGTTGGGGTGTTCCGTGCGCAATGGAATATGCGCGGATCTATCTGGAGGCGCATGGGCCGGCCTATGATTACGAATTGCTGGGCGAGATGGCGCGGGCGCACGTGGCCTATCAGCGCGAGCGGGTTCCGGCATCCGTGCCGCTGGGTTTGTTCGACACGGATTTGATCAATTACCGGATTTGGTGCGAGGTGGTTTTCGGACGGTGTCCTCCCAGTTTGATCGAGGCGCTGGAGCGGGAGGAGAACCATGTGTATCTGCTCTGCGCGCCGGATCTTCCGTGGGAGCCGGATCCGCTGCGTGAAAATCCGAATGACCGGCCTGCGTTGTTGGATCGGCACCGCAGGGAAATCGAGCGGCTGGGCCGGGCGTATATCCTGGTGGAAGGCCAGGGGGAGCAGAGGATATGCAACGCGGAGGCGGCTTTTCGGACGCTGGCGGGGTTTGGAGGGGAGTGAGGCGAACCCCTGCGTACTGGCATCAAAAATGGAAGGGTTGACCTTGGGAGAGTGCGAGGGCGAGGGAGCGGAGGGTGGCGCGGACGGGGGGGGAGAGGCGGGTGCCGGGGGTTGTGGAGGCGGGCTGGATGCCGAGGAGGATGATTTCGTTGGCGCAGTCGGACAGGAAGGCGGCGAGTTGGCCGATGGAGGGGGCGTGGGTGCCGAAGTCGCGGCCTTGAATGGTGGAGGGATCGAGTCGACGGAGGGTTCCGGGGGGGAGATTCATTTCGGCGGCATCGAGCAGGACCAGGATGTCGGGGTGGTGGCGGCGGATGAGGCCGGTGAAGTTTTCGGGGGCGGTGGAGGCGTTGATGCAACACCAATGGGGATGGCGGAAGGCTCGGGCGAAGAGGGGGCCGAGGGCGTCATCGCCGTGGCGGGGGTTGCCGATGCCGAGGAGGAGGTTCATGGGAGAATTAAGAATTAATCATTGAGAATTAAGAATTGGGAATGGGGAAAAGAGAGTATGCCACAGAGAGCGCAGAGGGGAGCAAAGGGGAATTCAATGGGGGGGAAGAAAAAGGGCCGCCGTCCGGGAGGGCGGCGGCCATGGATCACGCGAGGGAATTAACCGACGGTGATGGCGGAGACGGGGCAGCTATCGGCCGCTTCCTTGGCGGTGGCTTCGGCGGCGGCGGGGACGGTGTCGGCCTTGGTATGGGCCAGGCCATCATCGCCCATGGCGAAGACATCGGGAGCGATATCGGTGCAGAGGGTGCAACCGGTGCAGGTTCCAGCGTCAACTTTTGCGTTCATGGGATGTTCCTTTTGTTGGGGTTTTGTTTTTAAAAGGGGGAGTCTACCAGTTTTCCCCAAGGAGTTCAAAGTAGGCTTGGGGATGGAGGCAGGCGGGGCAGAGTTTGGGAGCTTCCTTGGCCTCGTGGAGGTAGCCGCAGTTGATGCAGCGCCAGACAACGACGCCGTCGCGCTTGAAGACGCGGCCTTCGGAGAGGTTTTTCCAGAGGTCGCTATATCGTTTGTCGTGCTGTTTTTCGGCAATGCAAACCTTGTCCCATAGGACGGCGATTTGCTCAAAGCCTTCTTCGCGGGCGATACGGGCGAATTCGGGATAGAGCTCGGTCCATTCCTCGTGTTCGCCAGCGGCGGCGGCCTTGAGGTTGTCGAGGGTGGAGCCGATGGTTCCGGCGGGATAGGCGGCGGTGATTTCGACCATGCCGCCTTCGAGGAAGCTGAAGAAACGCTTGGCGTGTTCCTTTTCCTGATCGGCGGTTTCCTCGAAAATCTTGGAAATTTGGATCAGGTTTTCCTTCTTGGCCACGGAGGCGAAATAGGTATAGCGGTTGCGGGCCTGGGACTCGCCGGCGAACGAGGCGAGGAGGTTCTTTTCTGTCCGGGTGCCTTTGATGCTTTTCATGTAGGTTCTCCTGTGGGTTGAGGGCAAAGCCCTGTTATTGACAAACGTTATACAGCTTCCTCTGGAAGGGGGGGAGGTGTCAAGGAGGGAACGGGGCCTTCCTTGAAGACGCCCATGGCCCTGAACTTGTCATAGCGTTGGTCGAGCAGTTGGCGAGGAGAAAGTTTTTTGAGTGCAGCGAGATTCTTGAGGAGGGCCTCGCGGACCAAGGTGGCTGCCGCCTCGGGATTGGAATGGGCTCCGCCGGCGGGTTCGGGGACGATTTCGTCGGCGATGCCGAGTTCGACAAGGTCGGCGGGGGTGAGCTTGAGGGCGCTGGCGGCGGTGTCGGCGTGGGAGCGGTTTTTCCAGAGGATGGCGGCGCAGCCTTCGGGGGAGATGACGGAGTAGTAGGAGTGTTCGAGGATGAGGATGCGGTTGGCCACGCCGATTCCGAGAGCGCCGCCGGAGCCGCCTTCGCCAATGACGATGGCGATAATGGGGACGGGGAAGCGGAACATTTCGCGGAGATTGACGGCGATGGCTTCGGCGACGTGGCGTTGTTCGCCATCGATGCCGGGGAAGGCGCCGGGGGTGTCGATGAAGCAGAGAATGGGGACATTGAACTTGGCGGCGAGGCGCATGAGGCGGAGGGCCTTGCGGTAGCCTTCGGGGAAGGGGCAGCCGAAGTTGCAGGCGAGGTTGCTTTTGGTGTCGCGGCCTTTCTGGGTGCCGATGACCATGACGCGTTCGGTGCCGAGCCAGCCGAGGCCGCCGACGATGGACTGGTCATCGGCCAGGAGGCGGTCGCCGTGAAGTTCGGAGAAGTTGGAGATGCAGGCGGCGATATAGTCGCGGGTATAGGGGCGGCGGGGATGCCGGGCCACCATGACTTTTTGCCAGGGGGTGAGGTTGGCATAGATGCTGCGGCGGGTGTCGGCCAATTCTTTTTCCAGTTGGGCGACATCCTGGGGGGTATCGATGCCTTTGTCTTTCGAGAACTGTTGAAGTTCCTCGATTTTGTTTTGGATTTCGAGGAGGGGTTTTTCGAATGGGAGGGTGTATGCAGCCACGGGAGGACCTTTTATTCTGAGATGGTAACCAGCGTACCTTTGGGAAGGATCGTGTACAATTCTTCGACGTCGGAATTCAGCAACCGGACGCATCCGGCGCTGCTTTGGGTGCCGATGGAGGCGGGGTCCCAGGTGCCGTGGATGCCGTAGCCGGGGAGGTCGAGGGCGAGCCAGTGGGTGCCCAGGAGGTTTTCGGGGTCGCCGTAGGGGATGGCCTTGCCGCCGGGCTTGTGCCAGGGGGGCTGGGCGATTTTGTCGATGATCTTGAAGGTGCCGACGGGGGTCTTGGCGTGTTCGCCGGTGCTGACGCGGTAGCGTTTGAAGAATTTGCCGTCGATGGTGACCACGAGATCGTTGCGGGATTTGCTGACGGCGAGGGCAAAGGCGTGCTGGTTGCCGTCGAAGAGGCGGAGGGAATCGCCCAGATGGATGTTGGCGCCTTGGATGTTGTTGGCCTTGGCGATGAGGGCGACGGGGGTGTTGAAATTGGCGGCGAGCTTGCCGAGATAGTCGCCTTTTTGAATGACGTAGTCGACTTTTTCGGGCATGGGGCGCTGGGAGGCGAGGAGAGGCATGGCCAGATCGTTCAAAAACGATTCGATTTCGGTGTTGCCGGGGCTGGTGGCCAAGGCATCGAGGGCGGCCTGGCGGGCGGCCTGATAATCGCCGGCCTGAAGGCGCTCGCGGGCCTGGGAAAGCAGTTGGGAGGCATCGCCGGTGGGGGCGGACGGCTGTGGCGCGGGGGCTGGAGCGGGCTCCGGTGCCGGAGCTGTTTCCGGTGCCGGAGCGGCTTGGACGGGCTCCGGTGCCGGGACATTTTGGATGGGGACCGGTGAGGGCGCGGGGGTGGGCTGAATGGGAACGGGGAGGGGGGTGTCCGGGATCTGCACGGGCGGGATTTCGGCCTGGATGGGGGCATCGGGGAACTCGACGGGCGGGGCCGGTTCGACGTTCCGGTTGCGCCACACGTGGACGAGGGTGAACACGGCGGCCACGGCGAGGACGGCCACGGTGACGATGAGGAGCGTCATGCAGCCGGCGCGGGATTTTTCGCGCTTCATGAGATAGATGTCGGGGGCAGGATTGGGTTGCATGATGACGGGGAAAAAAGTGGGGGAACGGGGTTAGTTCAGGTTGTTGAGGTCGCGCAGGACGAGAACCATGTCCGGATAGCGGTCATCGGGGTTCTTGGCGATGCACTTCATGACGAGATTGGCCACGCCGGCGGGGATGGCCGGATTGTGCTGGCGGATGGGCGTGGGGGGGGTCTTGGGATCGATTTGGGCGGCGCGGACCTGCTCGATTTTCTCGCCTTCGTAGGGTTTGTGGAAGGTGAGCATTTCGTAGCAGCAGATGCCGAAGGCGTAGATGTCGGCGCGGTCGTCGGCGGTGCGGTTGAGGAGGGTTTCGGGGGGGACGTAGGCGGTGGTGCCGGAGACGACGGCGAGTTTCTTGAAAAAGCGCTTGCGGGGCAGGGCCAGGTCGAAATCGATCAGGACCAGGCGGCCATCGGGCCGGATCAAAATGTTCTCGGGCTTGATGTCCAGGTGGAGGAAGCCGCGGGCGTGGATGTACTGGATGACGTTGGCGAGCTGCCGCATGAAAATCATGACGTTTTCCGTCAGCAGGGGATCGCGGTAGAGGATCAGGTCGCGCAAGGTGCGCGATTCGACATATTCGAGGACCATGTAGGGGATTTTGCCCTCATAGCCCGATTTGACGAAGGTGACGATGTTGGGATGGGGCTTGGGCGTGTTGAGGCGCGTGACGACATCGCCGCCGTGGAAAAAGCGCTTTTTGGCGCGGCTGTCCTTGGCCTGGACGGCGTCGAGGACGCGGATGACGTAGCGCATTTGCTGGGCATCGATGGCCACGTACAATTTGGTCATGCCGCCGCCCGACATCGAGCGTGTGATGGAGTAGCCTGCAAATTCCTGATTCATGTTTTTTTCTTCTAGCGCAAACGGTGGGGGAAGGCAATCCGATTAAGAACGGGGAACTCAGAATCCGGAATGTGGAATTCAGGATGCCGGATGGAGGAGAGAGAGGGCGGATTGGGTGGCTTCGTCGACGGAAATGGAGAGGAGGGCTTTTTGGGCCTCGGGGGAGTGGCGTGGGATGTCGCGGGTGCGCCGTTCGGAGTGTTGAAGGATTCGGATGGTCTTGCCCAGGGGGCCCGTTTGCTCGGGGTTGGTGATGCCGAAGAGGGCGACGAGGGGCGTGCCGAGGGCGGCGGCCAGGTGCATGCCGCCGCTGTCATTGCAGAGGACGACGGCGGAGAGGGCGAGGACGGCGGAAAGCTCTTCGAGGGTGGTGGCGCCAGCGAGGTTGAGTCCGTTGGGGGCGGCCGCGGCGGCGACCTGCTGGCAGACGGTTTGTTCCGACGGGGTGCCCAGGGCGAGGATGGAGCCGCCGGTGCGGGCGACGAGGGTGGCGGCGGTTTCAGCGTAGCGTTCGACGGGCCATTGCTTGGAGGGGCCGCGGGCGGCGCCGGGCAGGATGGAAATCCAGGGGCGGGGAAGGGCGGAGAGCTTGTGGCGCATCCGGTCCAGGATTTCCGGGGCGACGGCCAGCTTGGGAGAGGAGAATGTGCGGCGGTTTTCGCCGGGGAAGAACAAATCCAGCATTTCGAAGACCTGATGGGTGCGGCCGGGGCCCCGGGAGGGGGTGCGGGCCTCCGTGAGGAGGAAATGGCGAGGAAAATGGCCCAGAAAACCGATTCTTTTAGGAATTCCGGCCAAAAAAGGGGTCCAGGCGGACCGAAAAGAGTTTGGGAGGATGTATGAAACCTCAAATTTCAGGTTTTTGAGCTCCTGGAGGACGGGGCGGAGGCTTTTTCCGGCGGGCGGGAGGGAGAGAATGCGGTTTGGAGCCGCGTGCATGGCCCAAAGGGGGGCCAGGGAGGGTTTGGTCAGGAGGGTGATTTCGGCGTCGGCGTGGTGGTCGCGGAGGGCTTGAATGGCGGGCATGGCGAGAATGGCATCGCCAAGCCAGTTGAGGCCGCAGAGCAGGATTCGGGGAGATGGGGTGGCCGGGGTTACCATGTGTAGCGGACGGTATAGGTGAACGATTTTTGGGAGTTGGCCTTGACGGGGACCGTGAATTGGATGGCGTTGGGGTCGCCCTCCACCGGAGACTGGGTGGAGCTGGCGGTGGTGATTTCGTGTTTTTCGCCGCGATAGAGGTGTTCGATCACGGTGATGGTCGTGTCGGCGGGCGTTTGGTTGTCCAGCGTGATTTCGAAGGACTCCTCCGAGACTTTGAGGGGGACGACTTCGCTGAAGCCGGTGCGGAGGCGGCGGGCGGAAAGGCCGGCGGCTGGGCCGAGCTGGAGGGTGGTGGATTCGCCTGCCTTGAGAGCGGGGATCCAGGCGGTTCCGATCCAGTCGAGGGCTTGATCGGCCTGGCCTTTGAGGAGGCGGAACTCGCCTGGCGGCAGGGGAGCGTCCTTGGGAGCGGAAAAGGCGAGGGTGGTTTCAACGGCGGTGGAAAACTCTGTGCCGAGGCTCCAATCCGTGCGACGGTTGCGCTGAAAGCTGTCGAAGCGGACACCGTCATAGAGATAGCGGGTTTCGACGGCGAGGGAGGGGGAGGTGGCCAGGACGACGAGGGTATCGCTGCCTGCGGAGAGGCTTTGGGGAGTTGGAAGGTCATAGGTGGCTACAATGGAGGCGGTTGCGGCGGTTCGCTCTGGGATCCAGGATTTTCCATCGGTGGAAAAGCGCAGGGCGGCGGATTTCGAAGCGCGCAAATCGGCGGGATTCGGCACGAGCGGCGGGAATTGGCCTTTATCGGTCAGGGCCAGACGGATCCGGGCATTGGAAAACGTGCGGGAGGTGGAGTTCTTCAGGTGAATGCGGGAGGAGAGGGCGATGGATCGTGCGTCATCCGAAAGAATGGCCTCGTGATAGGCCTTCCAAGAGAGGCCAGCGGCGGCATAATGGAGCTGAACGGAGCCGGGGATGGGTTGATTGTTCGGAATGCGCCAAACCAGAGTTGGGGTGTAGGCCAGAGTGGGGCGGCTTGGAAATTCGATGGAATCGAGATCCAAAATATTAGGAATCATGCGGGTGGATTGCCCACCGATATCCAGCATGGCAGAAGGGGTCGGAGATGAGAAGTCGGGGAGGGAGGCGAGGCGTCCGGTGAAGGAGTCGGCGCCTTTGCGGCAGGTGATGGATTCGCCACGGAAGGCAAGGAAGAGGGAGGGGCTGTCGAGGAGGTCGTAGCTGAACTGCTGGGAAAGAATGGTGAAGGGCTCTCGGCTGTCGACGGGGATGGCCGTCACGGAAGCCGGCCAAAGGGTTTCGGGAAGCGGGGCCACGCGCAACAGGCCATCGGTGCCGGGCGGCGGGACCTCTTGGGTTTCGGAAACCTGGGCATTACCATTGTCCTGAATGGTGAGGGAGATCGAGCGCGGTTGGGCGGCAAAAGCAGCCAAGGGGAGCAGGAGGAGGGGTAGCCAACGGGCGATGTTCATGGTCATCCTCAATTTTGGGGAACGGCTGGGCGTGGAATGTGCTGAATTTGCTGTTGAAGGAATGTGTCGGCCAGAACAAGGGCGGCCATGGATTCCACGATGGGAATGGCGCGTGGAAGGACGCAGGGGTCGTGGCGGCCCTTGGCTTCAAAGACCACGGGGGTTCCATCGAAGGCCGCGGTGGGCTGGGGAAGAGAGATGGTGGAGACGGGCTTGAAGGCCACGCGGAAGAGGATGGGTTCGCCGTTGGAAATGCCGCCCTGAATTCCGCCGCACCGGTTGGAGGCCGGGCGGATGCCGCCGCCGGACTTGGCGACGAACGGGTCGTTGTGCTGGGAGCCGCGCATCAGCGTGGCGCCGAAGCCTTCGCCGATTTCGAAGCCGCGGGTGGCGGGAATGGACATCATGGCATGGGCCAGAAGGGCGTGGAGCTTGTCGAAGACGGGTTCGCCCCATCCGGCGGGTAC
>CAYNHA010000057.1:0-20654 GCA_964397035.1 uncultured Verrucomicrobiota bacterium | reverse complement strand
GGGCGGGGTTTTCGTCCGCGCGGGAAAGGGTTGGTCGTGGGCGGGGGGATTGGCATTGCGCCGCTGCGCATGCTGGCCCACTGGATGGAATTCAACAACATGGAGTTCCGGACGGTGCTGGGAGGAAGGACAAAGAACGAGCTGATTTTTGCCGACGATTTTGCACGGATGGGGGCGCAGTTTGCGACGGACGACGGCAGTTTTGGCGAGAAGGGGTTTGCGTTGCCGTTGGCGGAGGCGCTGTGCGCGGAAGAACGGTTTGACGTGATCTATGGCTGCGGGCCGGAGCCGATGCTGGTGGCGCTGAAGAAGCTGGCGGAGAAGGCTGGGTGCGATTGCCAGCTTTCGATGGAGCGGCACATGAAGTGCGGGATTGGAATTTGCGGGAGCTGCTGCGTGGACGGTAGCGGGATTTGCATTTGCCGGGAGGGGCCGGTGCTGGACCGGGCGGAACTGGACCGGGTGGCGGACTTTGGGATGCCGCACCGCGATGCGACGGGGGCGCGGAAAGAGAAGTAAGAATTTTTGACAGGATTAACAGATTTTCAGGATGGAGCAGGATGGGGAAAGAGAAGAGGACAGATGGGGGAGAAATGGGGGGGTCAGCCGGAGGAGGTTGGACAGGATTGGGGGACGTGAGAGAAGAGAGGGGATTTCATTCTGGATACTGTATTCTGACTACTGAATACTGTTTTCGACAGGATTGGGGAGGGATGGGAGAAGAATGATGGGGGGGAGGAAGGCAAAGATGAAGCTGAGGAAGATCGTGTCGGGGGGGCAGACGGGGGCGGACCAGGGGGCGTTGGCGGCGTGCGTGCAGAAGAAGTTTCCGTATGGGGGCTGGGTGCCGAAGGGGCGGCGGACGGAGAGGGGCAAAGTGCCGAAACAATACCGGATGCGGCAGCATTGGAGCCGTCATTATCCGCCGAGGACGGAGAAAAACGTGGTGGATTCGGACGGGACGGTGGTGTTCACATTCGGCAAGGCGGATGGTGGATCGTTGCTGACGATCGATTTCGCGAAAAAGCACGGGAGGCCGTGGCTGGCGGTGGATTTGGAGCAGCCGGGGGCGGCGTTGAAAGTGGAACGGTGGATGAAGCGGCGCCTGCCGGATGGGGCGGTGCTGAACGTGGCAGGATCGCGGCGGAGCAAGGCGCCGGGCATCCACATGGCGGTGAAGCGGGTCGTGGCAGACGTGCTGGAGCGGGCTGGGAGGGGGAGCGGGGAAGCCCGAAAGGGGCGCGGACGCCACGGGAGTGGCCGTTTCTGAGGCGGATGCGGCATCTTTGGCTTTCCATCGGCGACGGTTTTCCGTAGGGTGCCCGTTCAGTCTATTTATGCGAGGAAACCGAGTATGAAGGTATTGGTGACAGGCGGAACCGGATTCACGGGAAGCCATTTGACGCGGCGGATGCTGGACCGCGGCTATGAAACCGTTGTGCTGGACAACCAGAAGGGGTTGTTCGACGAGGAGTTCAAGAAGCGCGGCGCGAAAATCATCTACGGAACGGTGACGGATCCGAAGGCGCTGGAAGAGGCGCTGGACGGAGTGGACGTGGTACACCACCTGGCGGCGGCTTTCCGCAAGATCAACATGGCCGACAAGGTATACACCGAGATCAATCAAGGGGGCTTTCGCAGTTTGCTGGAGCTGGCGCAGAAGAAGGGTGTTCGCAAGGTGGTGTATTGCAGCACGCAGGGGGTGCACGGCAACATCGACAATCCGCCGGGCGACGAGAATTCTCCGATCAAGCCGGAAGATTATTATCAATTTTCCAAGCATCAAGGCGAACTGGTGGCGGCGGAATTCATGGCGAAGGGGATGGACATCACCATTCTTCGGCCCACGGCGCTGTATGGTCCGGGCGACCCGGGGCGCTTTTTGATGATGTACAAGTGGGTGGAAAAGGGATTCTTCCCGTTCTTCGGGGATGGCAAGGTGTTTTACCATCCGGTGTACGTCGAAAACTTCGTGGATGCGCACGAGCTGGCGGCGGAGAAACCGGCGGCGAAGGGGCAGACCTATATCATCGCGGATGCGCAGTACTATTACATCAAGGACATCGTGGCGATGATTGCGCAGGCGATGGGAATGCCGTGCAAGTTCGTGCATTTGCCGTTCATGCCGCTGTACATGGTGAGCGCGGCGGTGGAATTCCTGTACAAGCCGTTGCCGTGGGATCCGCCGCTGTTCCGGCGGCGCGCGGATTGGTACCGCCAGAACCGGGCATTCAAGATCGACAAGGCGCGCCGGGAGCTGGGCTACGAGCCGAAGGTGGGACTGCTGGAAGGTCTCAAGATCACGGGCAATTGGTACCGGGCAAACGGATACCTCAAGAAGTAGAACCCGAACCGGAAGGCGGATGCGATGTGCGGAATTTGCGGATTTAATTGGCGCGACCCGGAACTGGCAAGGCGGATGACGGAGGTCATCGCGCACCGCGGACCGGACCAGGATGGCGTCTGGTGCGACGAGCACGTTTCGCTGGGCCATCGCCGCCTGAGCATCATCGACCTGACCGAGACGGGGCGCCAGCCGATGTCGAACGAAGACGGCAGCGTCCAGGTGGTTTTCAACGGAGAGATCTACAATTTCGGGGAGATTCGCAAGGAACTTGAAGCCAAGGGACACGTTTTCCGGGGGCATTGCGACACCGAGGTGATTGTCCACGGCTACGAGGAGTGGGGATTTGACGTTGTCCACAAATTCATCGGGATGTTCGGGTTCGCGCTGTGGGACGCGAAGAAGAAGCGTCTGTGGCTGGTGCGAGACCGGATCGGCATCAAGCCGATGTACTACTACCACAAGAACGGCCGTTTTTTGTTCGGGTCGGAGATCAAGTGCATTTTGGAGGATCCGCAGGTGGCGCGACGGGTGAACCACGGGGCGCTCTATGCCTATCTGGGGTTCGAGTTCGTGCCGGCGCCGGACACGGCGTTCGAGGACATCCACAAAATTCCGGCGGGCCACTGGGCGGTGCTGGAAAACGGGCAACTGCGGGTCGAGGAATACTGGGATTTGAAGATGCCCGAGAAGGGCGTGGCCCGTTCCGAGGGCGAGATGGTCGAGCGCATCCGGGAGCTGATCGACGATGCCGTACGGCTGCGCCTGATTTCCGACGTGCCGCTGGGGGCGTTTCTGTCGGGCGGGCTGGATTCGAGCACGATCGTGGCGATGATGCGCAAGCACAACAACGGAAAATTGCAGACGTTCACGATCGGCTACGAGGATGCGACGTTCAGCGAGACGGAATATGCGAAAGTGGTGGCCGACCACTTTGGCACCGAGCACCGGGTGCTGATCATCGACAAGATGGACGAGGCGTCGATCGAGAAATCGATCTGGCATCTGGACGAGCCGATGACGGATTTGTCTTCGATTCCGCTGATGTTCATTTGCCAGAAGGCCAAGCAGTACGTGACGGTGTGCCTGAGCGGGGAGGGCGGCGACGAGGTGTTCATCGGCTACGACCGGTTCAAGGCGGCCAAGATTGCATCGTTCTTCAACTATCTGCCCAGGTGGTTCCGGCACGACCTGGTGGGCAAGTGGGCCAAGGGGCTGGAGGATCGTCCCGAGAAGAAGGGGCCGATCAACATGTTCAAGCGGTTTGTGGAGGGATCGCTGCTGCCGGAGGAGGCGATGCACCTGCGCTGGCAGTATTTCATGGACCCGCGGCTGGAACAGCACCTGTTCACCGATTCGTATAAGTCCAAGGTGGCCTTCGATCCATTCGCGCGCGTCCGGGAATACAATGCGAAGTGCACCTCGAAAGACCGGGTGAACCAACAGGCGTATCTGGACACGCGGTTCATGATGAGCGACAGCGTACTGATGAAGGCCGACAAGATGAGCATGGCCTCGGCGCTGGAAATCCGCGTGCCGCTGCTGGATCACCGCCTGGTGGAATATCTTGGCACGGTGCCGGGGAGCGACAAGCTGCGGGGGATGACCACGAAACACATTTTCCGCAAGGCGCTGGAGGGAATTTTGCCGAAGGAGATCGTCTGGCGCGGCAAGCAGGGCTACAGCTTGCCGGTGAAGAACCTGCTTCGCACGCAGTTGAAGGATTTCATGGTGGCGCTGCTGCACGAGTCGCCGCTGATCCGGGAGGATTTCGACGGGGCCTTCGTGGACCGCCTGATCGACGAGCATCTATCCATGAAGCAGAACCACAACCACGTGCTGTGGGGGCTGATGAACATTGCCATTTGGCACCGGCGTTTCTTCAAGAACGGATAGGAAGATGCACGGAGTCCACAGAGGTCGCAGAGGAAGAAGTTAGGGATGGGATGAATGGCTGAATCGGCGGAATTCAAGGTCAAGGAAGTCACGAAGGGGTCTGCCTTTGGGGCGTACCGGGCGCTGATGTACGGGGACATGGGCCTTGGAAAAATCGTTTGGGCGGAGATCCTGTTCACGATGATTGGCGGGCTGGGCGGGGCGCTGGGACTGTTCCTGCGGATGAAGCTATATCCGACGCTTTTCAAGTCCTGCGGGCGCAAGGTGGTGTTCGGAAAAAACATCACGATCCGGCATCCGCACAAGATTGAGCTGGGGGCGGGCGTGGTGCTGGACGACGGGTGCGTGGTGGACGCCAAGGGGACTTCCAACGCCGGGATCGTGTTGGGCGACCGGGTCTACGTGGGACGCAACACGATCATCTATTGCAAGAACGGGGACATCGAGGTCGGGGAGAATGTCAGTTTTTCGGCCAACTGCGTGGTGTTTTCCTCGAACCGCGTGACGATGAAAAGGAACAGCGTGGTGGCGGCCTTCGTCTACGTGCTGAGCGGGGGCGAATATGATTTGAAGGACTCCACGCCGCTGGCACTGCAGAAGGGCACGTGCACGAAGGGGCCGCTGGAGATCGGGGAAGACGTCTGGCTGGGGGCGGGCGTGAAGGTGCTGGATGGCGCCAGCATCGGGGACCACTGCGCGATTGGCGCAGGAGCGGTGGTGAACAAGCCCGTTCCCGCGAATTCGATTGCGGTGGGGCTGCCGGCGCGCGTGGTCAAGGCGAGGACGGTTGCCGAGTGAAAAAGCACCTGGTATTGATCGTCAAGCTGCTGGTGATGGTGGGCCTGCTGGCCGTTTTGTACCGTCATGTGGATTTTGTGGCTTTCCGGAGTGCGTTGGCCGGGGTGAAGTGTGGATGGCTCCCGCTGATTTATGTTCTCCTGCTGATGAATACCACGCTGAGTTCGCTGAAATGGCAGCTTTTGCTGAAGACGGATGGAGTGCAGGTGCCGCTGAAGAGCCTGTTGTCCAGCTACTTGATTGGTACTTTTTTCAATTTGTTTTTGCCTTCGAGCATCGGCGGTGATTCCTACCGCGTAGTGGAGGCGAGCCGGCACGGGGGGGCCGCGAAAAGTTTTGCCTCGGTTTTTGCGGATCGCCTGACCGGATTTCTGGCGCTGGCCATTTGGGGGCTGCTGTTTTCGGCGGTGGGCTGGTCGAGCCTGCCGGACAAGCGCATCCTGTGGCTTCCGGTCCTGGTGTTTGGCCTGATGGCCACGATGGTCTTTGCGCTGGTCCAGCGGACGTGGCTGGTGGCCGTGCTGAGGTTTTTGCGTTTTGACCGGCTCAAGAAACTAGATGCCTTCCTCCACCGTTTTCTGGACTCGATGGCGGGATATCACGCCGACCGGGCGCTGCTGGCGAAGGTGTTTTCAATTTCGCTCTTTTTCCAGATGATGGCCATGGTGATCATTTTCTGCATTTCCAGAGCCATGGGCTGGCAGATGCCCTTCATCTATTTCAGCATCTTTGTTCCCTTGATCACGCTGGGGGAAGCGCTGCCCATTTCCATTTTCGGGATTGGCGTGCGCGACAGTCTCTACGTGTTCTTTTTTTCGCAGGGCGGAGCCAGCCGCGAACAGGCGCTTTCCATGGCGCTGGTCTATGTGCTGATCACGACCGTCTATTCGCTTCTGGGGGGCGTGTTGTTTTTGCTGCGGCGTCCGTCCGAAGTGCGGAACTGATTGAGGCGGGGGGGGACTATTCCCGCCAAACGAATAGCTTGCTGACGGTCCACCAGATGCCCTTGAAGACGTAGCCGAGGGGGCCTGGGATTTGTTTCCGGTGGAAGGTCAGGTTGAGCGTGGCGTAGTCCGCCTGGCTCTGTAGGGACTGGAGGATCGCCTCCATGGAGTCGATATCGCTCTGGACCCGGTTGAGTTCGGTTTCGATGGCGAGAATGTCCTTGATGGCGGTGGCCTTGTCCAAGAGCTGGCGGAGGCGGTCGCGGAGGACTACTTTGTTTTTCAGGCGTGCGGCGGTATCGACATATTGCTCGGTGACATCTTCGTTTTCCACGTAGCGGGACGTGATTTCCCCAAGCGATTCGAGGGAAAGCAGGGCGTTGGTGAACGCCTGGACGGGAATCCGGAGCTTGAGGGAGGCATAGCCGTCGCGGTCGTCGGATTTGTATTCCGCATATCCTCCCTGCTGGGTGGCGAGGCTTTCGGCCTGTGCGACGGAGTTGCTGACATTCCAGACATCGAAGGATAGGCTGGCCTTTCTCACCAGCATTCGGTCTTGCGAAGGGGTGGAAGCGGATGGAGTGGAGAGTTCGGTCAAGGCAAGGCTGGCGGGGGCCGGGTCGGAGTAGGCGCTCCTTTCCGCGTATTTGGGCGAGGCGCAACCCGTCAGGGCGAGGAGAAGGGCGGGGATCCAACAGAAAATGGGGAGGCGTGTGTTCATGGATTTCCTTTCGGCGGCGCAGTATAGCGCAAGAGGAAGGAAAAAAGGAGTCTGTTATGGGAAAGGGCAGGAAAACAAAAGGGATACATTTTTATAAAACATGACCCCTGCGGGATTCGGGGTTGAACGGGGATGGGGGGTGGATATACCATGGACGACTTATGAACATGGTGAAGAAGCCTGAAAACCGCGTCTGGAATCCGGCGTGCGAGTGCCTGCCGAGGAAAGAGCTGGAAGCGCTCCAGTTGAAGCGCCTGAAAAAGGTGGTGAAAACGGCCTGGGACAAGGTGCCGTATTACCGCAAGAAAATGGAAGATGCGGGGGTTGCCCCCCGGCACATTCGGTCGCTGCGCGATGTGGCGAAGCTGCCGTTCACCACGAAGGATGACTTGCGGGGTTGCTTTCCCTACCGCGCCTTTGCGGTGCCGATGGAGGACGTGGTCCGCGTCCATGCATCATCGGGCACGACGGGGCAGGCGACGGTGGTGGGATACACCCGGCGCGACATGGCGGTCTGGTCGGAGCTGATGGCGCGACTGCAAACCGCGGCCGGAATGACAAAGCACGACATCGTGCAGATCGCGTTTGGCTATGGATTTTTCACGGGCGGGCTGGGGCATCATTACGGCGTCGAGACGGTGGGGGCCGCGGTGCTTCCCGTGTCGTCGGGCAAGAGCGAGCGGCAGATCCAGATCATGCGCGATTATGGTTCGACGGCGCTGATCTGCACGCCCTCCTACGGCATGTACCTGGCGGAGCTGATCGAGAAGATGGGGGTTCGCAAGGAGATCCGGCTGCGGCTGGGCCTTTTCGGGGGGGAAGCGTGGACGGATGCGATGCGGCAGGCGCTGCAAAACGGCCTGGGGGTGTTCGCGACGGACAACTACGGGCTGAGCGAAGTGATGGGTCCGGGTGTTTCGTGCGAATGCGTGGAGCAAAATGGACTGCATCTCGCGGAGGACCATTTCCTGCCGGAGCTGATCGATTCCGCGACAGGGTTGCCTGTGGCAGATGAAACGGCCGGCGGAGAGCTGGTGCTGACGACGCTGACGAAAGAGGCGATTCCGGTGGTGCGCTACCGGACGCGCGACCTGTGCTCGATCCTGCCCGAAGCCTGTCCGTGCGGGCGCACGGGGAGGCGGATGAGCAAGGTGTCGGCGCGGAGCGACGACATGCTGATCATCCGGGGCGTGAATGTGTATCCGCAGCAGATCGAACAGGCGCTGTTGTCGATCGAGGGCGTGGCGCCGCACTACCAGATCGTGGTGAGCCGCGAGGGCGCTCTGGACGAGCTGGAGGTGCTGGTGGAGGCGACCGAAGGCATTTTCTTCGACCAGATGTGGAAGCAGCAGGAGATGAAGCAACGGATCGAGCACAAGCTGGAGACGTCGCTGGCGGTGCATGCCAAGGTGAGGCTGGTGGAGCCCGGGCACACGCCGCGCTCGGAAGGAAAAGCGGTCCGGGTGATCGACAAGCGCAAGAAGTCGGGATGAGCGAGTCCTTGAGTTTGACGGGGAAGTCGGCGCTGGTGACGGGCGGCTCCCGTCGCATCGGCGCGGCGATTTGCCACGAACTGGCGGCGCGTGGCGCGGCCGTGGTGGTCCACTACCGGCATTCGGAGGCGGAGGCGATTGCGATGAACCGCATCCTGAAGCACGGTGTTTTTTCGGTGCGAGGGAATTTGTCGACTCCGCAGGAGCGCGAGTGGGTGTTCCGCGAGGCGGCGGAATGGATGGGAAGGGTGGACATTCTGGTCAACAATGCCGCGCTGTTCGGGCGGGACGGCGAGACCGATCCCGCTGCGCTGCGCGCGGTGAACGTGGAGGCGCCGCTGGATCTGGCGGGCCGGGTGGCGGCGCAGCCCGGAGGCGGGTGCGTGATCCACATGCTCGACTGCCGCATTGCGCGGGAGGAAGCCGACAGTTTCCAGACGTATGCGGCCACGAAGCGCGAGTTGGCGGAATCGGTGAAGCGGCTGGCGCGGGAATGGGCGCCGCGCACGCGGGTCCTTGGCGTGGCGCCGGGCCCGGTGCTGGCGCCGGAAGGCGTGAGGGAGCTGGCGGGCGAGATTCCGCTGGTGCGGCGCCCCACTCCGGAGGACGTGGCGCGTGCGGTGGCATTTCTGGCGGAGAGCGAATCGATGACGGGGCAGATCCTGTACGTGGATGGCGGGCAGCACCTGGCGGCGGGAGGAAAGACCCATGCCTAAAAACAACATTCCGATGGACACGACGGGGTTTCCGCAACTGGATGCGGCGCTGTCGGGCATTCTGGCGGGGGACAACATTGTCTGGAACGTGGACCACATCGAGCAGTACCGCCAACTGGCGTTTCCATATGCGGAAGCGGCCAGGCGCGACGGGCGCAAGCTGGTCTACTTCCGTTTTGCGCGGCATGAGCGTTTGGTGCCGGAGGGGTTTTGCGAGGAATGCGAACTGGACCCGGAGGCGGGGTTCGAGGTGTTCCTGCACAAGATCCATGCGGTGATCGGCGAGAAGGGACTGGGCGCGTACTACCTCTTCGATTGCTTGTCGGACCTGGCGACGAACTGGTGTTCGGATGCCATGCTGGGCAATTTCTTCATGCTGACGTGCCCCTACCTGTACCGGCTGGAAACCATCGCCTATTTCGGCTTGCTGCGGGGCCGCCATTCGCGGCACGCGGTGGAGCCGGTCCGGAGCACGACGCAACTCTTCCTTGAACTGTTCGACCACGACGGCAAGCTGTTCGTGCTGCCGATCAAGACGGAGTTCCGCCATTCGCCCACCATCCACCAGATGCGCGAGTGGGACGGGAAGGAAACCTTCTCCATTGTCCGGTCGAGCGCGCTCCTCACGAAGGTGATGGGGCGTGTGCTGCCGAATTCGGAGCGCATCGAGACTTATGGCGATGACGTGGTCCGGCGCGCGGAGGAGGCCCTGCGCGAGGACGCGCGCGGTCCCGAGGCCGAACGCCTCAAGCGGCAGCTGGTGGGGATGATGGTGACGCGCGACGAGTCCATCCTGAAGCTCGTCGAGAAGTACATGACGCTGGAGGATGTGCTGGAAATCCGCTGGCGGATGGCGGGCACGGGGCTGATCGGCGGGAAGACCGTAGGCATGCTGCTGGCGCGCAAGATTGCGGAGTGCGAGTGCCCCGAGTTGGGAGCCAAGCTGGAAGCCCACGATTCGTTCTACATCGGTTCGGACGTGTTTTACACGTTTCTGGTGCGAAACGGCCTGTGGGAATTCCGCGAGAAGCAGCACGCGCCCGAAACGTTCCTCGACGGCGTGGAAGAGGCTCAGGAGCGGATTTTGACGGGCAAGTTTTCGAACCACGAAGTGCGCATGTTCGAGAAGATGCTCGACTACTTCGGACAGTACCCGGTGATTGTGCGGTCCAGTTCGCTGCTGGAGGACGCCTACGGCAATTCCTTCGCGGGAAAATACGACAGCGTGTTTTGCGCCAACCAGGGCGGGCTGGAGGAGCGGCTGCGTTCCTTCCTCGACGCCATCCGTTCGGTCTATGCCAGCAGCATGAGCCGCGAGGCGCTGGCCTACCGCGAGCGCCACGGGCTGCTCAAGCGCGACGAGCAGATGGCGCTGCTGGTGATGCGCGTGACGGGAGAATTGCAGGGGCCTGCGTTTTATCCGCACCTGGCGGGCGTGGGGTTCTCCTACAATCCCTTCGTGTGGGGGCCGGAAATCGATCCCAAGGCGGGCGTGCTGCGGCTGGTCTATGGCCTGGGCACCCGCGCGGTGGACCGGGTGGATGACGACTACACGCGCGTGGTGGCGCTCAACGCGCCGCTGCGCCGTCCCGAGGGCAGCCTCGACGAGATTGTCCGCCACTCTCAGCGCAAGGTGGATTTCGTGGATCTGGAGGCGGACCGCCTCGGGGCGGGCGATTTTTCGGATCTGCTGGCGCGGGCGGAAGGCGTGCCGGTGGATTTGTTCACGTCCGAGACGCGGGAGGGGCATCGCATCCTGACGTTCGACGGCTTGTTGACGCGCACGGATTTCGTGAAGGATTTCCGACACCTGCTGAAGACGCTGGAGGGGGTGTACGGGAAGCCGGTGGACATCGAGTTCGCGGTGAATTTTCTGCCGGACGGGAAGGGGTATCTGATCAATCTGCTGCAATGCCGTCCGCTGCAGGTGCGGGGCACGCACAATCCGGAGGTGCCGCAGGTGGAGTGTCCGGTGGAAGGCGTGCTGCTACTGGGCAGCGGCGCGGTGGTGGGGCACAGCCGGGTGGAGCGGGTGGACTGGCTGCTGCTGGTGGTGCCGGAGGTGTACGGGCCGATGCCCGAGCGCGAGCGACACGGGGTGGCGCGCGCGGTGGGCGCGGTGAACCGTGCGCTGGGCATGGGCGGCAGTTCGGCGCTGGCGATTGGTCCCGGGCGGTGGGGAACGCACATGGCCTCGCTGGGGGTGCCGGTTCGCTTTTCGGAAATCAGCCACATGACGGCGATTTGCGAGCTGATGATGATGCACGAATTTCTGACGCCGGATGTCTCGCTGGGCACGCATTTCTTCGGCGAGCTGGTGGAGATGAACATCCTCTACTTCGCGCTGTTTCCGGGGCGGGAGGGCAACCGGTTGAACCTGGAGGCGCTGATGCGGGCGCCGAACCGGCTGGCGGAACTGGCGCCCGAGGCCGCGGGCCTGGCGCACGTGTTGCACGTGGTCCGCGCGGATGACTTGAATCCGGATGGCGTCTGGCTGGTGGCCAACGGCGTGGAGCGTCAGGTGAACGTCAGCTTATGCCCGCCGACGCTTCGCGAAAGCGTGGGGCTGTAGGTTTTCCACAGTGTGGAAACATTTTTTCCATTGTGTGGAAAGCGCGCGGCCCGCGCACGGATTGCCGAAGGCAAGTTCCGCTTCGGAACAAGGGCCAAACGTGGCCCGAAGCCCAATCGCGAAACATTTTTCCATACTGTGGAAAACCGGTGGGGCTATTTTTCTTTGACGGGGAGGGGAGTCCAGTGGCCGTTTTCTTCGACGAGGACGCGGATGACTTCCCACTGGCGGGTGGCGCGGGACTGGGCGAGAACGAAGGTGGCGTTTTGGTCCTTGTGGGGGCCTTCCTCGATCTTGGCGTTGAATTTGCCGACGGAGCCATAGGCGCCGGAGTGGTAGTTGGGGACGCCGAAGGCAAAGGTGGAGGTGTTGTCGAGGCCCTGGATGAGGCCGGAGTCGGCGGCGGCGCGGATGGCGCGGGTCTGGGCGGGGGCGGCGCAGCCGGCGGCGAGGGCGCAGGCGGCGAAGGCGAGGGGCAGGAGGGTAGGGATTGTTTTCATGCGGGAATCCTTTCGGTTTTTGCTGGTTTCTAAAAGGCCATGGAGACGGTGGCGAGGAAGCCGGGGCGGTTTTCGATGTCGTAGGATTTCTTGTTGTCGCCTTCGGAGTCGTAGAGGTTGAATTCGCGGTCGAGGGCCTGGCCGACGCCGAGGGAGAGGCCGAGGTGTTTCCAGAGAAGGGTTTCGAAGCGGAGGGAGACGGAGGAGTTGACGAGTTCGACGTAGCCGGAGGGGCGGAGGGGGTTGTCGTCGGCGAGGCGGTAGAGGCCGCCTTCGAAGCTGCTCATGTCGAGGACGAGGCGGGTGCCGGGGTGGAAGATCCAGGCGATTTCGGTGGTGGGGACGCCGAGGGAGAAGGTGAGGCCGTGGGTGGCGGAGGCGCGCCAGTCGATGCCGGCGACGGGGACGAATTGGAGGCTGGTGGCCACTTTGGGGTGGTGGGAGAGGAGGGCGCCCGCGGAGGCGGACCAGTTGGAGGTGAACTGGTAGCTGAAGATGGCGCCGCCGAAGAGGGAGTAGGCGTCGTCGGTCTGGTCTTCATAGCCGACGCTGACGCCGCCCATGACGAAGTAGCTGCTTTGCGTGGTGATGGAGCCTCCCCAGTTGAGGAGGGCGGAGGCTTCGTTGAGGTCGCCCCAGGGTTTTTTGCCGTGGGTGTCGAGGACGAAGTCGCCGGTGTGCTGCCAGTCGAAGGAGAGGCGCTTGAAGGAGGCGCCGACGGGGCCGATGCCGGCGCCGATTTCGAAGCCGGAGAGGGCGTAGGAGGAGGGGGTGTCGGCCACGTCGGCGCGGGCGACTCCGCCAAAGGTGAAGGAAACGGCGCCGAGGCCCCCTTCCTCTTCGATGTCGGAAAGAACGGTTTTTTCCGGCGACGAAAAGGGGATGGGCTCGGGCGCCGTGACAGGGGTGGCGTTGGTGGCGGCGGGGGCGTGTGCGGCCCACAGGGCGAGGAGAGAGAAGGCGGCCAGCGACGGTTGGAAGGAGGGGAGGATGGAGATTTTCATGTTCAGGCGATTCCCGTGAAGAGGCAGGCGGTGTATCCGAGGGCCATGCCGAGGGCATAGGCGCTGACCATTTTGAGCGAATTCATGTGGGGGTTCCAATTCATTTGAGTGAGGGGAGTCATGTTCATTGTGTGGAAGATATTCGCAGGGAGCGTGCCAAAAAGAACGGAAAACATATCCTATTTTGGGGTAATGAGTAGCATAAAAACGTAAGTATTGGTTAAAATGCGGTTTTTCGTTGGCCTACGACTTTTCGTTGCGAGTATGAAAAATTTGGAGTATGAACGGGTCATGAAATCAAACCGAGCGGACATCGATTGGGCAGGGAAAGACGCCTTCGAGGCGACGATTCTGGTGGTGGATGACAAGCCGACGAACATCAAGCTGTTGTTTGATGCGCTGAAGGGGTCGGGGTATCGGACGCTGGCGGCGCTGGACGGGGAGGGGGCGGTGCGGCAGGCGGAGTTGGCGAGGCCGGATTTGATTTTGATGGACGTGATGATGGGTGGCATTGACGGGTTCGAGGCGTGTCGGCAGTTGAAGAAAAATCCGGTGACGCGCGACATTCCGGTGGTTTTCATGACGGCGCGGGTGGAGACGGCGGACAAGTTGGAGGGGTTCAAGGCCGGAGGGGTGGACTATTTGACGAAGCCGCTGCAGCACGACGAAGCGCTGGCGCGGATCGAGGCGCATCTGGGGCGGCACCGGCTGTGGGCGGATGTGGGGCTGTATACGGAAACGTTGCTGGAGATGGGGGCGGCGGAGTCGCCGGAGGGAGCATGGGAGGCGTTGCGGAAGCTGGGGGGAAAGCAGCGGGATGTGGCGGGGCTGGCGCTGTGGCGGATGGAAGGCGGTCGTCTGAAGCGGATGCAGACGGAGGGACTGGATCCGAGGCCGGACGAGGACTGGAATGCGCCGGGTCGGGTGGCGGCGGAGGTGGAGCAGGCGGTGGCGGCGGACGAGGAGGACTGGAAGCCTCATCCTGCCTGGGCCAGGAAGGCCGGAATCCGGGCGCATATTCTCACGCCCGTTGCGTGCCAGGGGGAATGTCTGGGGGTGTTGGGCGTGTTTTTTGCGGCGCCGCTGAACCGGGGAATCATGGAACGGCAGCGGTGGTTGCGCATCTTGGCCGATGGATTCGGAAATGCGTTGTGCCATGCGCGTTCGCTGGGCGAGATCGAGCGGCTGAGCGAGCAGTTGCGGCAGGAGAATGCGTTGCTGCGGGAGGAAGTGACGGCGTCGGCGGGGCACGGCTTGATGGTGGGCGAGAGCCCGGCGCTGCGGCGGGTGCTGGAGCAGGTGGCACTGGCGGCGCCGACGGAGGCGCCGATCCTGGTGCTGGGCGAGTCGGGCACAGGCAAGGAGCTGCTGGCGCAGACGATCCACGAACGCAGCCGGCGTAGCGCGGCGCCGATGATCCGCGTGAACTGCGCGGCGATTCCGCGGGAGCTGTTCGAGAGCGAGTTTTTCGGGCATGTGAAGGGCTCGTTCACGGGAGCGGTGAAGGATCGCGCGGGGCGTTTCGAGCTGGCGGACGGCGGGACACTGTTCCTGGACGAGGTGGGGGAGATTCCGCTGGAGCTGCAAGGCAAACTGCTGCGGGTGCTGCAGGAGGGAACCTTTGAGCGCATTGGCGAGGAAAAGACTCGGAAGGTGGACGTGCGGATCGTGGCGGCGACGAATCGCGATTTGAAACAGGCTGTGGCGGACGGGCGGTTCCGGCAGGATTTGTATTACCGGCTGAGCGTGTTTCCGGTGACGCTACCGTCGCTGCGGGAGCGGCGGGAGGATGTGCCGGCGCTGGTGCGGCATTTTGCGGCGCAGGTTGCGCGGAAGGCGGGGCTGCCGCCGCCGGAGATCGGCGAGGATGCGCTGGGGGCGTTCGTGGAGTATTCGTGGCCGGGGAACGTGCGCGAGTTGCAGAACGAAGTGGAGCGGGCGATGATTTTGGCGCGGGGCGGGAAGCCGGTGTTTTCGGCGCCGGGAACGGCGGCGGGGTCGGGCGGAGCGCCGGGCGGGGAGGGGCTGGACCGCATTGTGTCGGAGTCGGAATGGCAGGGGTTGCAGCGCGAGAACATGGTGAGGGCGCTGCGGGCGACGAAGTGGCGCGTGGACGGGCCGGGAGGTGCGGCGGAACTGCTGGGGCTGCGGCCAACGACGCTGCGGTCGCGGATGGCGGCGATGGGGGTGGAGCGGCCGGTATAACCATAGCGGCGGAATGGATTCTTGCGATGCACAAAAAAGACCGGGACGACGGCGTCCCGGTTTCCGTTCGGAAGATCACGATTCCGGAGTGGATACTCAAGGGGAAATCCGGATTCGGAAGAAGGACTGGGGATGTTCGATGGGGAGCTGGTATTCGAGTTCGCCGGAACCGTTGGTGGTGAGGGTTGCGGGAATGGTTTGCCAGGCGGAGGCGGAGTCCAGCAGGTTGGTGGCGAGCTGGACGGATGCGGCGGCCAGATTCGCCGTGAGGCGGATGACGGGGGATTCGCCGACCAGATTTCCGGCGATTTTTGGGGGCGAATCGCCCCAGGCGGCAAGCGTTTCGCTGGGGGTTCCGCCGCCGAAGGCGTTGACGCCTTGAACGGTGAACCAGTAGAAAGCCGGGCCGAGATTCGCGATGGACGCAGTGGATTGGACGAGGCCGGTGACCGAGCCGAGGTCAACGCCGGGTTGGAGCCCCCAGCGGACGGTGTAGCTCGATGCGCCGGCGACGGGCGTCCAGGCCAGGTTGACCGTCTGGCTTTCCGCATGTGCGCGAAGATCGGAGGGCGGAGCCGGGACGGCCACGGTTTGAGTTTGACCGCGGATGACGACGTCTTCCCCCGAGCAGCGGATCAGCGAGGCGGGATGCCAGGCGGTTTCCGAGTTGGTCGAGTAGACGTAGAACCGCATTTCGATTGGCTGCGTCACGTGTTGCAGGGCGGGCTCGTTGGTCAGCGAGAGGGATAGTTCGTTCACGTTGCAGGGAATGTAGCCTGACTGCACGGAGTAACCCGGCGCGGGGACATCGTGCCACGCGTTGCTTCCGACGCGGTAGCGCAGGGCGACCTGAAGCGGGCCGTTTCCGAGCGTGAACTTAAAACCGGTGTCGAGAGAATGCAGGGACAAGGCTTGTCCGCCCGCCGGAACGATGGAGAACCCGATATACATCTCACGTTCGACTGCATTGGAGAGCGAGCCGCCGCCGGGCGCGCCGAAATTTGCCCAGTTGTCAAGCGGCGCAAACGTCAGCGAGCCGTCGAATAAGGTGCCCTGTCCGTCCGTGCCGGTGCCCAGGCCATAGCCGTAGTCTTCGAAATAATGGGACATATTCGTGGACAGTGCGATCTCGGAGGCGTCCAGCGCGAAGGCGTGGCGACCGCAGGGCATGGTGGTGGGGAGATTGTGGGTGTTGGAGTAGAGGAGGGTTGCGCCGTCCCAGGCGGCGAGGACGACTGCTTCGCCGGGCGCGGTGGGCATGCCGGAGCGTTCCGCGGATTCGGGGCCGCGTCCGTGCGCGTTGTAGGCGTGAACCACCACGTAGTAGGTGCGCCCGTTTTCGAGTCCGGTCAGGGTCCGGCTGGTGGCGAATCCGGCGTCGATCCACTGGTACGGCCCGCCGGACGAGGTGGCCAGGCCGACGCGATAGCCGACGGCATTCGGCACGGAATCCCAATCCGCGACGAGCATTCCCGTCTGTTCCATGAGACCGTGCAGCGCGGGGGCGGCCAGAATAGGGGTTGCGGTGTTGGTGCCGCCGGAGGCGACGATGGACCAAACGCCCGCGCCCCAGCCGTTGGCGGCGGCAACGCGGTAGTAGTAGCGCGTGCCCCCCACGGCGCCGTCATCGAAATAGTTGGTTGCAGTCGTG
Source organism: uncultured Verrucomicrobiota bacterium (assembly GCA_964397035.1). Lineage (GTDB taxonomy): Bacteria > Verrucomicrobiota > Kiritimatiellia > CAIQIC01 > Lenti-01 > Lenti-01. The sequence goes on along the minus strand of CAYNHA010000057.1, from coordinate 3,810 downwards.
GTGAACGTTTCTTTTACGTCGTTGCGGTTGAAATAGGGCTGGGTGCCGCGATAGATCACGTAATGGGTTGCATTGGAGACGGCGGGCCAGGAAAGCGTCGTGCCGATGGCGTTGTATTGCATGGCGGGCGGCGCGGCGGGTGCGGCGGGCGGGTCGTCGCGATCAGGCAGGTCGGTGTCCACAACGTAGAGGAAGATCGAGCCTTCGGGCAGGGTGACGACGGTTTCGCGCGAAAGGTTTGTGGTGGTTTGCTGAATCTGCACGTCGAGGGCGTCGCGGTTGGTGTCGCGCGGGTCGCCGCTGATGTGATAGAGCGAGGCGGGGCCGGTGGGATTGGCGGGCAGGACGAGGGTGACAGGCGTGGAGCCATCGCCCCAGTCAAGGCCGTCGTGCGCGCCGCCGAGTTTGCGCGAGAGCAGGAAGACGTGCAGCCGATGGCGATCGCGAAACGCATAGGAGGCGACCAGCGGGTACTCGCTTTCGTCCCAGGCGATGACGGGTGCTTCGGTGACGGCGGCGCGGATCATGCGGCCGGCAACTTGCCGATTGCGCAGGGTCTGCGCGAGCCAACCGGCGTGGGGGCGGTAGCCATTATTCATGCCGGTGTGGGAGGACCAGTAATCGCCGGGTGAGAACCCGAGATACGCTTGATCGACGAAGCCGTATTCGTGGGCGGCGAGCCAGGCGTCGAGGGAGGCGACGGCCATCGCGATGGATTTGCCATAGCGCTCGGAAAACTCATGGGCTTCGGGACTGGCATCCTGTCCGGGGAGCGAGTAGCCGCTGGGGCCGCCTTCGTAGCCTTGGATGTCGAAAAACAGCCCTTGGGCAGCCAGTTCTTCGCGCCAGCGTCGAAAGTTGACGTATCCCCGTTCGGTTTCCGCGACGCTGCCAAGGAGGGTGGCCTGGATGCCGTGGTCGTCGTAGGCGTCCAGCGGTTGCTCTCCCACTTCCCAGCGCGGTCCAACGTAGGTGGTGTGGGCGATGTCATGCGCCAAGGACGCGCGGGCGGCGGCCACTTCACCATAGTTTTCATAGTTGCTGCCCAGCACAAAGCGCAGTTTGCCGCGCGAGTTGAGGTTGGTGTACCAAGGCGAACGATCGCGGACGAAGGTCGTGAAATAGTCGGCCACCAGGCCGAATTCCTGCGCGCCGTTGTGGACCCATCCGTCGGGTCCCCAGCCGAACCATTCGTCCGAGACCTGGCCATTGTGCCAGGTTTCATTGGCAAATTCGAGATAGATGCGCGAGAACTCCTCGGTCCAGGGGGTGGCGGTGCCGCGCTGGCGGTAGCGCAGATAGGCCCAGGGCTTGGCGGCCACGTCGGCGGGGTCGTTGGGGTCAATGGGCGCACCGAGGTACTCGACGAGCATCAGCCACTCGGCCTCGCTTTTGTGGGACGACACGTTCAGCCAGGGTTTCATGCGGGTTCCGGGCGAATCGCCGGTTCGGTACGCATAATTCAAAAAGAAAGGCACGGTCATGTTGTAGGGGGCGGTAGCCGATTGATACCAGTTCAGAACCAGTTCCGCGTCGCGATAGAGACCGAGCGAACCAGCCATGGTGGATTTTTCCTGCAGAATCGGTTGCTGGCGGATCATGCCCTTGGCGCCGTTGGTCGGCTGCGAGGCGAGCAGCTCGTCGAAGACCAGCGGGCTGGGCGGCGCGATGGCGGAGGCCACGTCCTCCGGGGTATCGGCGCGGAACAGACGGAGGTTGTCGAGCCAGAGCGTGCCGGGGCCGGTCATGCTGATGATGGGCCGGTCGTGGCTCCCCTCCGTGGGGGCCGCGGGGGCGACAAATTCGAAACCGTGCAGCCGCCATTGGTCGTCCACGGCAAAGGTGTTGGAAATGCCGTTGTACATGCCGTTGAACGACAGGGCGACCTGTCCGCCGTTTCCGAGACCTTCCTGGCGCATCCACGCCTCGTAGCGGTAGGTGCGGCCCGGCTCCAGCGTGCCGTACCACTCCGACTCGCCGCTGTCGGCCATGAGCGCATGGAAAATATACGCACCGCCAATGGTGGCCGTGCCGTTCGAGAGCGCGGTGACCCTCATGCAGCTATCGCCGGGGAAAAACCATTCGGGCGGCAATGGGCCCGGATGCGCCACGCGTTCCAGCGCGACCGCGCTGTCCCATATCGGTTCCCAGGTTTCGCCGACGTGACCCGTTTTCACGCGCGGATGCGACCAATTGGGGTCGGCCTTGAGCACGCGCTTGGCCAGATGCACGTAGTCCCATCGGGCCAGCGCGGGCGCGTTGGTCTCCAGATAAATCCGCTGGCGTTGCTGCGCGCGCGGGACTTCGGAGCGATACACACGGTAGCCGACCACGTTGGAGGAGGGGCTCGGGCTCCAGCTCAGATGCACATAGCCGTTGGCGGCGGTTGCCACCACATTCGAGGGCGGCAGCGGGCGGGGGGCCAGTGCGTTGGTCGCCCACGCCGGGTTGTTCAGAATGAAATCGCGTGTCGCGACACCGTTGGCGGCCGTTGCGCGAAACCGCAAGCGGGTGGGAGGGGGCGTGTGGCCGGGGGTGCCCTGGAGGGAGCCGGTGGAGGCATCGAAGGTCAAGCCATCCGGCAGTGTCAGCGGCGCGTTGCTGGTGTCGAGCAGTTCCCACGTTGCCGCGCCGGCTGCGCCCGCCAGCGCGGGCATAAAATAGAACCAGGCGTTGGAAGAGGCATTTCCGATTTCGTTGAAGCCGTCGCCCGCGCTCGTATACATGCGTGGAGTGGACGGGAGGCTGGCGAGGGGGGTCGCGGAAACTTCGGCGGAGAGCGTTGGATCACTTTCGTTGTCGCCTTGCTGCTCGGCCGAGCGATTGCCGATGGCGGTCACGATGTAATAATAGGTCGCGCCGTTTTCCACGAAGATCGCGTCGGTGTAGTCGAGATTGGCGCGGGTGCCGTAGATGGAGTTGGGCTGCGCGTAAATCGTATAAACCCAGCCGCCCTGAGGAAATCCTGGCGCGCCCTCGGCGATCACCTGGGTTTCTCCCAGCAACCGGTATTCGACCGCGTTGGAGAGATTCAAATATCCGTTGCCGGAAGCCGGCAGCGCCTGTCCCTGCGCGTCCACGATGCGGTAGGCCCGCACGTCCGCGCCGCTGTAGAGTCCGCTGGCAGTCAAATCCCAGGAACTCATGCCGCCGCCGCCCTCGATGGTAAACCAGGGGATTCCATTTTCGATGCCCGACTCGTTTACGCGCACGCGCTTGCGAAGGGACATCGGTTCGAAGCCGCCGTCGGGAATGAGATTCCCGGCGGAATAACTGGTGCCGCCCGGATCGCCAAACGCATTGCACCCAAACGGCGGGGTCTCCGCGGCGGTCTGCGTGAGCGAGACTTCGACGCGCGCCGGACGTTCATGCGGTGGCTGGGCGAAGGAATGATCCCACGGCGACTGAACCATGATGCAGGCAAGGCATGCGGCGAAAAACGTACGGGGCATATCCACGCTCCTTTCGGCGAGTATATGCTCGCGCGCTTTGCAGCGTTAGCCCAAAATCGATTTCCAACGGAGAATCAACAACGCGCTGCACAACAATGGCCAAGGGGGAGAGGAAGAAAAAGGGGGGAGTGTGAAAAGAGAGGGAAAGCGGCAGGATGCCGCTTCTACTCTTGGGAGAGGAGGCGCTGGAGGGATTGGATTTGGAAGTCGTTGGCGAGTTGGCGGACGTGGGCGAGGACGGGGGCGTGTTCGGGGTGGAGGGGGAGGAGGTGTTCGGTTTCGGCGAGGACGCGAAGGACGTCGCCGATGAGGGCGGCATCGCGGAGGGGGACGAAATCGGTGGGTAGAGGCGAGGGGC
>CAYNHA010000056.1:0-2776 GCA_964397035.1 uncultured Verrucomicrobiota bacterium | reverse complement strand
TTGATCCGGATAACTATCCGGCTAGCACCTTTCAGCGTGGAGGATTCCAATTCCCGAAGCATTTCATTCCTGGCATGGTCGGGGCATTGGATAGCAAGGAGGAATTGGAGTGCGCCAAGGCGATTGAGATGAATCCGCACGTCAAGCGCTGGGTTCGCAATATCCCGGGCTTGTTCCGATTGCCTGTCCCTACAGGTTGGTTTTATCCAGACTTTGTTGCGGAGTTGGACGATGGTCGCATGCTGGTGGCGGAATACAAAGGCGAACACTTGGTTGAGCATGACCAGAAGAAGAGAATGGCGGGCGAATTATGGGCGCGTCAGAGCGGGGTGGGTGGCGTATTTTGGTGGGCCGTTAAAAAAGATGCAGCCGGCCGGGACGTGGGGCGCCAACTTGAGGATCAGATTGGGAAAAGATGACGACTGTGAGGCAAATTTCATTGAAACGGCGAATGAATTCTGCGGAGGCGGCTGACTACCTCGGGGTCAAGCCGAGAACGCTAAAGAGTTGGCGGAAAGATCGTCGAATTCCGTATTACCATCTGGGTTGGCGAACCATCGTTTATGATGTGCGGGATTTGGATCGGTATCTTGAATGCAATCGGGTGGAAGCACTGAGCTGTTACTACAAGTAAGAGAAGTTCGGATGTCTCATTGAAGCGTCTCGGCCGCCGGGCCGCGACATGACGCGGCTTCAAAGCGGCGTCATGCCGCCGCACTCCACATCTGAGAGGAGGCGGAGGGCTCGGTCGTTGGCGGGGGTGGGGATGTGGAGGGTGCGGCCAAGGCGGGAGAGGGTTCCGGCGAAGAGATCGACTTCGGTGGGGCGGTGGGCTTCGACATCCTGGAGCATGGAGGTTTTGTTTTCGGGGGCGGCGTCGAGGATGACGGATTCGGCCCAGGCGGGGAGGTCGGCGGCGCCGGGAATCCCAAGGGCGGTGGCGATGGCGGCGGCTTCGTCCATGAGGGTGCGAGCGAGGCGGAGCGCTTCGGGGTTTTGCTGGAGTTCGCGGCAGGGGGCGCGGAGGAGGGCCTGGGTCTGGTTGATGCCGACGTTGAGAATGAATTTTTTCCACTGGGCGGCGCGCATGTCGGAGGGAATATGGTGGACGATGCCGAGTTGTTCGAAAAAATCGCCGATGGCTTGGACGCGCGGCGAGGGAGGGGTGTTGGTGGGTTCGCCGAAGACGATCTTGTGGATGCCGTTCTGGATGACGGCGTTGCCGGTGCGCATGGAGCTGGAACAGTAGACGAAGCCGTGGAGGACGCGGGGCCAGCCGAAGGCGGCGGCGAGGGTGTCCTGGGCGGTGATGCCATTGAGGAGGGGGAGGATCTGGGTGGTATCGGAGACAAACGGGGTGATGCTGGGAATAATGGCGGTGAGGGAGTTGGATTTGACGGCGACAAGGAGAAGGTCGGCGGGGGCGGGGGAGGAATCGGGTGTGACGTAGTTCAGGTGGAGGGGGGTGCCGTTGAAGGTGGGAGGATCGGCTTTGTAGCGGGCGATGCGGACAGGGTCGGCGATGATGCGGAGGCAGGAGGGGCGGCGTTGGGCGATTTGGGCGGCGTAGAGGGTGCCGATAGCGCCGAGGCCGATGATGGCGGCGGAGCGGATGGGGGGAGGGGTCATGGCTGGCGGGTGACGAGGAGGCGGACGGGGCCGTTGCCGTTGGTGGTGTTGGCGGGCTGGAGGGTGAAGGAGTTGAGGACGGCGGGAAGGAGGCAGGTGGTGCCGTGCTGGAGGATCATGGCGGGTTGGCCGGGGGTGCGGATGCGCAGGTCGCCGTTGATGGGAAACAGGATGAGAAAGCGGTTGCCGTCGGTTTCGATTTTACAGGGTGCGGAAAGGCTCCACTCTTCGACGTGGAAGTGGGGGGTTTTGAGGAGAAGGCGGACGGTGTGGCCTGCGGGCTGGGTGATTTCGGGCTGGATGGGCGCAACGGGACTTTCGGTGTGGTTCCAGTTGACGACCTGAAGGGCTTTTTCGACGTGGAGGGGACGGGGCTTGCCGAATTTGTCGAGGCGGTCCCAGTCGTAGAGGCGGTAGGTGGTGTTGGCTTCCTGCTGGACTTCGAGCAGGAGGCAGCCGGCGCCGATGGCGTGTACGCGTCCGCCGGGGGTGTTGAAGATCATGCCGGGGCGGGCGGGAAAGCGTTGCAGGAGGGAGGGGATGGTGCCGGCGGCGCGGGCCTTGTCGAAATCGGCGGGGGTGACGCCGGGGCGGAAGCCGGAGTAGATGTGGGCGTCGGGGGTGGCGGAGAGGACGTACCACATTTCGCTTTTTGCTTCGCCGCCGAACCGGGCGACGGAGTTTTCGTCGGGATGCACCTGGACGGAAAGGGTTTCGTGGGCGTCGATGATTTTGACGAGAAGGGGAAATGGGGGTGCGGCGTGTTCTTTGCCGAGGATGTCGTTGCCGTGGAGGCGGATGGCATCGGAGAGGGTGAGGCCGGCGTCGGGGCCGTTGATGATGCGGGTGCGTCCGTCGGGGTGGTCGGAGATTTCCCAGGACTCGGCATAGACGCCGGCGTTGAGTCGTCGATGGAATTCATGGATGAGGCGGTCGCCGCCCCAGATGTACTCCTTGTACACGCGCTGGAGCAGGATTGGCATATAGAGGGTCGAGTCCATCTGATGGGCCATTGTGCCCTGAGGGGCGGGAGGGGACACGAAAGAAACGGGGAGCCTGCAGGCGAGGGGCATATCCGGGATTCATGGACCTGCCGCACCTGCGTTCGCCACCTATTCCCAGAAGGCGGAATATCCAATATTCCATA
>CAYNHA010000055.1:0-13917 GCA_964397035.1 uncultured Verrucomicrobiota bacterium | reverse complement strand
CCCGAATTGCCTGCCACAGGTCGGAGGCCAGGAAATTTCGGAGGGCATCGGAGACGCGGTCCACGGTGGCTTTCCATTCTTCCGCGGGCACTTCCAATTTATATTCGTGTTCGAACAGGCCCAGAATATGCACGGGATCGGACCGGTAGGTGCCTGCGCGCGAATCGCGGAACTCTCGCCGCATGTGTTCGATTTGGCGGGAGGCCGCCGCGGCTGCTGCGGCGCCCGAGGGGTCGTGCCTTGCGTTTTTGAGCAGGAATTCGATGGCTTGGTGCGCGTGGTGGCCGGCCCATTGCTGGCGCGTGTGCAGGCGCTTGAGGGCATATAATTCGCGCACCCGTGCGGGGGCGGTTGGTTCCCATCCACCCCAGGAAGCGTAATAGGCGAAGTAATACCGTTTCAGGCAGGACTGGAACAGTTCGTGGCGCGAATGCGACCAGGAAAATTCGTTGGAGAGGACGCTCATGGTTTGGATTGCCGTTGGAGGCGCTGTTCAATGTCGCGGCGCCAGAGGCGGGCCAGTCCGCCGGTGCCGGTTTCGCGATAGGCGGCCTGCAGGTCGCGGCCGGTGCGGTTCATGACTTCGATGACATCGTCGAAGCTGACGAGATGGCGTCCATCGGTGAGCAAGGTGAAGGCCGCGCACTCGATGGAGCGCAGGGCGGCGTTCATGTTGCGTTCGATGCAGGGGATTTGCACGTAGCCTTCGATGGGGTCGCAGGTGAGGCCCAGGTTGTGTTCCATGGCCATTTCGGCGGCGTATTCGATTTGGTTGAGCGAGGCGCCATGGAGCTGGGCCACGGCCGCGGCCGCCATGGAGCAGGCCGAACCGATTTCGGCCTGGCAACCGGCTTCCGCGCCGGAGACGGTGGCGTTGGCGCGGATGGAGGAACCGAAGAGGCCTGCCGTGGCCAGGGCTTCGAGGATTTGGCGGGTGGGAATGCGCCGGACGGTTTTGAAGAAATACAGGACGGCAGGCAGCACACCGGCCGCGCCGCAAGAAGGGGCGGTCACCACTTGCATTCCCGCCGCATTTTCTTCGGCCACGGCCAGGGCGAAGGAGGCCACTAGGCCGAGATCGCGCGAGGTGCCCTTGAGTTTCTGCGCGCGGTGCCAGGTGGTGCCGGCGCGGCGCGCCAGTTCAAGGGTGCCGGGGAGGATGATCTGCTTGCTGTGGAGGCCGCGCTTGACGGTGTCGCGCATGGAATTCCATACGGCTTCGACGCGGGGCCACAGGTCGCGCTCGGTTCGTTCCACCAGTTGCCAGAGGGTGAGATCGTTGGCGCGGCAATAGTCCAGGGCTTCGGCGATGTTGGAGACGGGATATTCCACGGGATCGACGGGGGCCACGGGTTGGCCGTTTGTGTCGCGCAGGTTTCCGCCGCCGATGCTGCACACGGTCCAGTCTTTCAGCACTTTTCCGGCGGAGTCGAGAGCTTCGAACTTCATGGTGTTGGGATGGGGCAGGTTGCCGGTTTGTGCGTCAAACACGACTTCCACGCGGATGGGGTCGAGGGTGCGCACGAGGGTACGGTCGGTCCAGTGTCCGCGCCCGGTGGCCGCGAGGCTGCCGAACAGGGTGGTGCGGATGAGGGCGGGCGCTGCGGGCAGCGATTGCACAAAGAGGCGGGCGGCCCGCTGAGGGCCGATGCTGTGGGTGCTGGATGGGCCGGCCCCGATGGCGTAGACCTCGAAGATGGATTGCAGGCGTGTACTCATGGTGATGTGCGTGGGGAGTGAAGTGTGGAGCGGAAGGCTTCAAGGAAAAGGAGGACGGAAAGCCAGATCAGGGAACCGTTGCGGACCAGATTCCAGCCATCGGAGACGGCGGCATCGGCGCGGGTGGAGAAGCATCCGCAGGAGGCTTCGATGCCCCTGAACAGGTTCAGGGTAATGGCGATGGTGAACACCGTCAGCATGCCGGTGATGATCAACGCTCCGGCGGCGCGCAGGCGGGCGGGGGCGATGAGGAGGGATAGAGCGGTGGTGAGTTCGATCCATGGCAGAACGATGGCGACCATGTTGACCCACTCGCCGGGGAGGATGCGATAGCGATGCACGGCCAAGGCGAACAGGTCGGGATGGCGGATTTTCGTGATGCAGGCGGCCAGGAAAAGGCCGGCCACGGAGAGACGGGCCAGCCAGATGAAAACGGGGTGGATGCGGCTCATGGCTCCTGCCCCTTTCGGATGGATCCGCCATATTCCTTCCATTCGGCAAAACCGCCGGGATACAGGGTTAGGTCGATGAATCCCAATTCCCGAAGCTTGATGGTGAGTTCGAGGGCATCGTCGCAGTCGGCGCCGCCGCAATAGACCAAAATGGGGGTGTCCGGAGTCAGCAGGCTGGCAAAACGGCCGAGGCGTTGATCCACCTCGCCCACGGGCAGGTTGAGCGCGCGCGGGATATGGCCATACTCATACAGGTCGGGCGTACGCGCATCCAAAACAACAACCGATGAGTCGTTCACACGTTCCTGAGTTCCGGCCAGAAAGGAGACGGGAATTCCGGCGCGAAAGGCCTTGGTTTCGATGTGATGTTCCCAGTCGCCGACCCAGGACAGGCGAGTAGCCGCCGGACGCAGGATATTGACAATGGTTCCGAATGCGACCGCCAGTGCCAGCAGTCCCGCGCAGGCGCCGACCAGTCGGAGCCCTTCGTTACGCTGGGCTGCCGTGAGGACGGTCATGGAGCCGGGGTATTGACCGGGGCGGCCTCGGGCGCGGCGGCAATGTAGGCGGCAACGGGGATGGCAACCTCGGGCTGGTTGGGCATGTCGGTTTTGACGAAGACGGTGCCACTGACATTGCCTTCGGGAAGCGAGGGATCAAGGGTTAGTTGGAAGCGGTGAATGGTGCCATCGCCACCAGCTTCAGACTCCACCGGAGTGACCGCCAGCGCGGCATTGTCTGTGCGGGTAGTCACGATTTGAATAGGTCCTTGGCCGGAAATGATTTCAAACGTGCGGCTGCGATTGTCCGTGGAGGCAATCCGGCCGAAAAACAGGCTGGAGGGTTGTGAGCGAAGGGGCTGGATGGCATTGCCCTTGAGGGTCAGAATCAAGTTGGGCGTCTGCGGGTCATTGCTTTCGACCGTGATGGATTTTTGCTGATAACCGTTCCTGCCACGGAGGTCGAGTCGGGCCAGGATCGAGGCTTCCCCGCCGGGGGGCACCACGTCTTGCGAGGGTTTCACGGCGGTGCAGCCGCACGAGGCCCGCACACTGCGGATTTCCAACGAGAGAGTTCCAGTGTTGCGGATCTTGTAATCATGCTCAACGGACTCGGTATTGTTTTTTTCGCCGAAGTCAAAAAGAGGTTCGTCGCATACGATTTTCGGGGCGAGCTCCGCAGGGCTGGAGGGTTCTTGGGCCTGAGCGGAGAGGGACAGGATGGAAGCCAGCCAAAGCGTCATAAATAGGTTTGTCTTCATAGCCGGGCACACTACTGCATCCAGAGGGGGGATTCAAGCCGAGAGAAGGCGATGGAAGATGGGCAAGCAGGCTACAGTTCGATTTGGAGGCCATCGTGGGCGGGAGCTGCGCCGGGCGGCAGGAGTTGTTCCGCCTGCACATGGGACACCTCGTGGCAGAGATGGATGACCAGCGACCGCCTGGCTGCGATCTGGACAAGTGCGGCCGATGCCTCGGCGAAATTCATGTGGGTGGGGTGTTCCCGGATCCGCAGGGCGTCGATGACGGCCAGGTCCACGCCGCGGCACAGGTCCACGGTGGCGGGGGGCAAATGCTTGCAGTCGGGGATGGCCGCGAAGGACTTTCCCGCGTGCTCGATCTTCCAGCCGATCATGTCGGCGCGGCCGTGCTCGGCAGGCAGGGGGGTCAGGAGGATTCCGTGGAATTCAATGGGGCCGTTGGCCACGCGCAGATCGATTCGGGCCAGGGAGGTGCCTGGAATGGGAGGCTGGTGAAGATAATCGAAGATGCGGTACAGGGTTTCGGCCGTGCCCGGAGAGGCCCAGACCGGCATGGGTTCCGACATGCGGTTGGTGTAGGGGCGCAGGTCATCGAAGCCAAACACGTGGTCGGCGTGGGCATGTGTCATGAAGACGGCGTCGATTTTCCGGATGCCGTGGGCGAGGCACTGGGAGCGCAGGTCCGGCGGCGTATCGATCAGCAGGGATTGGCCTGCCGCCTCCACCAGAATGGAGGTCCGGAAGCGCTTGTCACGCGGATCCTGCGAGCGGCAAACGGCGCAATCGCACCCCGCCATCGGGATGCCATACGAAGTTCCGGTGCCGAGAAATGTGATGCGCATGCGGGAACTTTTGCATTTTTCCACAGTGTGGAAAACTTTTTTCCACACTGTGGAAAAATCCAGTCTTTATAAAGTGTGGATAAATCCAGTTTTTATAAAAACTGGATAGAGTGGCGGGAGAGAAACGGGGAAATCACGGTTCCGGGTCGTTTTTCCACATGAGGAGGTGGGGGATGCCGGCTTCAAGGAAGGGTTCGCCTTCGGCTTGGAAGCCGTGTTTTTCGTAGAAGGCGCGGAGACGGGCCTGGGCGTGGAGCTTGAACTTCCGGAAGCCGCGCTCGCGGGATGTGGAGAGCATGAATTCAATCAGGCGGTCGCCATGGCCCTGGTTGCGCCATGCTTTGCGGATGGCGAGGCGTTCGAGTTTGGCGGTGTCGCCGAGAAATCGGATGCGGGCGGTGGCGATGGGTTCGTCCTGGATCTCTCCAATGATTTGCAGGGCTTCGCGGTCGTAGGCGTCCATTTCTTCGGCGTAGGAAATGTTTTGCTCTTCCATGAAAACGATGGCGCGAACGAGAAGGGCCTTGATGATATCGTCGGGCTGGCTGGCGATGCGGAAGAGGGAAGCTGTTTCCGAGGCGGGGTTCATGAGAAGTAGTCTTTCAGCCGAGGGGCGCTGGGGAGGGCGCGAAGGGCGCGGATGATGTCGAGGTCGGCTTTGGAAAAGGGATAGTCGTTGAACTGTTCACGGGTGACCCAGGCGTGGTCGGCGCATTCGATGTGGCGGGGGCGGCCGGAGCGGATACGGGCGAAATGGGCGTGGAGTTCGATGGTGAAGTGGCTGTAGGCATGGGGGACGGTGACGAGATGGGGGCCGACCTCGATGGTGATGCCCATTTCCTCCTTGAGCTCGCGGGCGATGCATTGGGGCATGGTTTCGCCTTCGGCGATTTTGCCGCCGGGGAATTCCCAGAGGCCGGCGAGCATGCCGCCTTCGGCTTTTCGCTGGGCAATGAGAATCTGGTTTTTGGCATTCAGGATGACGGCGGCGCCAACGACTTTGTGGGGGACTTTCATTTTTTTCTTTTTCTTCGGGAAGGCTTCGGGAGTGTTGAGTTGGGCGGCGCGGCAGACGGCACGCAGGGGACAGTCGGGGCAGCGCGGGGCGCGGGGGGTGCAGAGAATGGCGCCCAGTTCCATCCAGGCCTCGTTCACGGCGCCGGGTTGGTCTTTCAGGAGAAGGGCGTCGGCGAGAAGTTGGAGCTTTTTCTTGGTGGCGGGCAGGCCGACATCGTCGGGGAGGGCGAGGAGGCGAGCCAAGACGCGAATGACATTGCCATCGAGCACGGCGAGTGGAATGCCGAAGGCGAAGGAAGCGACGGCGGCGGTGGTATAGGGGCCGAGGCCGGGGAGTGCGGCCAGCTGGGCAGGGTCCGAGGGAAGGCGTCCGCCGTGGTCGCGCACGAGGAGCTGGGCCGCCTTGTGGATTTGGCGGGCGCGGGTGTAGTAGCCGAGACCTTCCCAGAGCTTGAGGACGTCCTGCAAGGGGGCGGCGGCAAGGGAGGCGGGATCGGGGAAACGCGCAAGGAAACGGAGAAAATAGGGGATGACGGTGTCGACACGCGTCTGCTGGAGCATGATTTCGGAAATCCAGACGGCGTAGGGTGGGCGGGGTTCTGCGCGCCATGGCAGGTCACGGGCGTTTTGGGCGAACCATGGCAACAGACGTTTTCGGACGGCGGTGCGGAGCGATGGGATGTGAGGGGGTGACATGAGGCGGGAGGATAGCGAAAAATGTTCCATCGTGTAGAAAATTCTCGAGCTATCACTTATAATTATAAGTGATAGCTCGGGTTGGACGCTTGAGCGGCGACTGCCTGCGGGAGGAAATGACGTTTTTTACGAGATTTGGACAACGATGGCGGAGAACGGCGGCAGGGTGCCGTCGGGGTCCAGGGCGCCATAGAGGGTTTCGCCGTTGAAGAGGTGCGGGGCGCGGGCGAGCTTGCGGGGCTGGTCGCCGAGGTTGACGGCGCAGCGGATGAGTTTGCGTCCGAGGGCGCGGTCGAAAGCGATGACGGTGCGATCGCGGGGGGAGGCTTCTTCGCCGGCATCGAGGAGGGTGCAGGTGCCATCCGAGAGGGGGCGGTTCTTTTTGCGCAGGGCAATCAGCTCCTTGAAGAATTGATACCAGTGGTGGCGGGCTTCGAGGGTGCGGTCGAAGAGATTGCCTTCGAGTTCGACGCCTTCTTGGCGGTATTCGCGTCCATCGGCGGCGAGGATGCGGCGGCCCTTGTCGCATGGCTGGCAGCGGGCGTGAATGGAAGGACGGTCGAGGGCGCCGAATTCCTCGCCGGTGAGGAGGAAGGGGAGGGTGCGGGGGGAGAGGAAGGCAAGCGTGTTCATGGCGCGGAAGCCACCGGGGCCGAAGCGGTAGAGGCCACGGCCTTCGTCGTGGTTGTCGGTGTAGCGGGCGGTGAAGCGGGAGCCGGCGAAACGGGGAGCGGCTTCTTCGTACTGCATGAGGACGCGGGCGGCGGCGGCGGCAATGCCACCATCCTGCCAGGCGTCGAGAATGGAATGAAAACCGTGGTTGTGCTGGGCGTCTTCCGAGAGGCGCAGGCGGGAGTGGCCGGCGTCGTTCACGGCGTAGGCGTATTGGCAGAGCTTGTAGAAGTCGTCGTCGTAGGCGGCGTCCATGCCGCGGGCGAAGAGATCGGTGTTGTTGTCGAAGCCGTAGCATTCGGCCATGAAGAGGAGGTCGCGCTTGGGATGGCGGGCGCGGAGGATGGGGAGGGCTTCGTCCCAGAAGGATTTGTCGTTGATGAAGTGCGCCATGTCGAGGCGGAAGCCGTCGATGCCGTCGAGGTTGCCGTTTTCATCGGGGCCGAGGACGGAAAGCCAGTGGTCGTAGACGGAGATCATGGCGGCGCGGAGGGCGGGCTGGGTGTAGTCGAGTTTGGCGGTGTCGGACCAGTCGCAGTCGAAGAAGGCGGAGCCGTCGGCGGCCTTGACGTAGTATTCGGGGTGTTCGGAAATCCACACGTGGTCGCGGGCGGTGTGGTTGGGGGTGATGTCGAAAATGATCTTGAGGTTCAGGGAGTGGGCGCGGCGGATGAGGGAGAGAATTTCGGTTTTGGAGCCGTATTCGGGCTCGACGGCGGTGAAATCGCGGGAGGCATAGGGTGAGCCGATGCCTTTGCGGGCGAAGTGTCCGATCGGATAGGGCGGGAGCAAATAGAGGGTATTGAAGCCGAGGCGGCGGAGGCGGGGAAGGTGCTGGGTCAAATAGGCCAGAGGAGATTCCGACAGGGGTTTCTCGGTGATGGCTTCGATGGCGTTGCGGGGTTCGCGGGCGGCCAGGGAGCGGAGGTTGACTTGATAAATGATCGCGGAGGACAGCCAAGAGGGGTTTGTTTTCATGGGCGCGCATTGTAGCGGGAGAGGGGAAGGGGTGCAAGGGTGAGGCGGAGGGAAAATGGGAAGGGAATACGGAAGAATCCGAGCAAACTACGAATGACGCGAATGTCGCGAATGGGGGATGGGAAGATATTGGGCCACAGAGAGCGCAGAGATGTTTGAGGGGGGAAAGGCGTTCGTTCATGAAGGAGAAATTCATGAAGGCAGGATCAAGAGAGGGGGATTGAAGAAGGGGGAGGGTGAAGGTAGAGTGAGAGCGGGTTAGTTTCCAGGAATGGATGAATCATGAATAAATGGTTTCTTTTTATTGGGTTGGCGATGGTGGGTGCGGTTCATGCCTTTGCCATTACGATTGGGGCGGGGCCGGTGATCGGAACCAACAAAAACCCGAACGTGACGGGTTCGGCAGTTTGGCAGCAGGAGTTTCAAGATTGGACGAGTGGCGATTTGCGTGCGCTGGATGCGAACGACGATCAGTATAAATTCGCCGCTGGTTCTGACACGGCGCGCGATTTGGTGGCGTTTTACAGCCATGACGATGGCACCAATGTGTATTTTCGCCTGGATTTCTTCGACATGCTGTTTGGAAATGAAAATGGCGAGCTGGATGTCTATGTGGCGATTGATTGCGCGACCGGAGGGCAGGAATGGCTGCCGGATTATTCGGACACGAAAACAGACCATCCATGGGAGGTGTGCGTGGGTGTCTACAACTCCAGCGCGGGGAGTGTGTATGACTCGGGGTTTGCAAGCCATCCAACGGATTTCCTGGGCAGTTATTGGAGGGCGGATTTGGACGGGGTGGAATTCGGAATCAAGCGTTCGTTGTTGATCGCGCAGGGGTGGAACGGGACTTCCGCGCTGCATCTGCAACCGTTCATCTGCCGCGATGGAACGAATGTCGGGGCGGGAGAAATCAATGGGGAGGCCAGCGATGTGGTGGATGCGTTGGGGGAGATCCAGCGTGGCACGAGCACATCGAACGGATGGCTGAGGGGAGGGGTACTGAGCAGCGCCTCGACGGGGAGGGCAAAGTATGCGGTGGTGGCGCATGCAAACCAGTCGGTGGGGACGAAATCGGGCACGCAGAACCACATTTTCACGGATCGGGGGGATTTGGGGCTGTATCCGGGATTTGTCCGGATGATTGATTCCGCGGAGATGTTGAACGTGGCGGTGAATCTGCATATCAGCGGCACGTTGCTGATGTCGTTCCAATGGGCCACGCAGGATCCGGCGGAGGCGGGATATCCGAAGCGGGACGGGCCGACTTTTCTGGGGAGGGTGAAGCGGTTTGTGACGACGGGGCCTGGATCGCTGGTGGGGGGGGTGCTGGCGGAGCATATCATGCCGTATTTCGAGGGGGACGTGAACCGCAAGAGCATTGCGCAGAACAGCGAGCTGATTGAAAACCTGTTTGGGCTGAGCGAGGCGGACATGGGGGTGATGCACATTCCGGAGCGCGTGTTCCACACGAACACGAACAGTCCGCATGTGTCGGCCGGCGGGCCGTTGCAGGGCAAGCCGTTTGCGGACATCGAGGCGTCGGGTTTCGATGCGACGTATCTGGACGAGGTGACGCATCTGCATTGGTGGTTTTATCCGGGGGAGACGAACAATCCGGGCTGGGACGACAACAATTATGGCCGTTGGGCGGGCGGGCGAGGCAACGACGAGGAGCCCTATCACCACAAGGTGCACAAGATCAACGGCGTGTATTGCTTCATGATCAACGATCGCGAGGACCAGGAGAAATTCGGCAACGACGATGGCGGCATGAACCTGGGGACGCGCTACACGCTGCTGCAGAAGGCTCTGAACGGGGATTCCTCGCAACTGACCTTGGTTTTCGACGATTGGGAGGCGTTTGCGGGGAATTCGTTTGCTTCCTCTACGCCGAACAACAATGCGGACCAGTGGGACCGCACGGTGCGGTGGGCGGCGAACCATCCATGGATCGAGCTGGTGAACTTGAAGACGGTGCTGGGGTGGGCGAAGGCGGATCCGACGTGGGTGGTGGATCATGGGTATTCCTACGACAAGTCCATGCAGACCTATGAATGGCTGAAGCGGGCGAGCGAGCATACCTATGACAACTGGTACTACGGAAGTGGGCTCGAAGAGAATTTCTTTGATCGCAAGCCTCCGGTTCACAACGACTGGGTGCCGGGGGGGATGAAAAAGTACGGGGATATGAACACGACGAACACGCTGATCCGCGACTCGTGGGACAAGATCCAGCAGATTGCGAGCCCGAACCTGCGTTCTCTTGCGGAGTGGTCGTTCAGCGCGATGATCTACGAGACGGCGTGGCATGACGAAGATGCCAATCCGGACCAATACAAATCCCGCAACTACCAGGTGACGTTCAACCGAACGACGGCGCAGGGGAATGCGGACGACTCCACCGAGGATGTGACGCATGACAAAACATCGGGCTGGGCGGTGCGGTTGCATGCCCATGTGCGCGACATGGGTGTTTTGAAGGCGGCGGACTCATGGGTGCAGAATGTCCGCAACGGGACACAGGGGCGGACCACCACCGTATTTGCGGCGGACATCGACGACGACACGCTGAATGAATACGTGTTGTGCAACGACAAGGTGTTCCTATGCTTCGAGGGGTGGGGCGCGCGATTGGTCAAGGCGTTCACGTATGAGGCCGGTGTTCACGGTGGGGATGCGGTTGCGGTGATCGGGGTGCCGATTGCGAATCCGGCGGAGGAATCGGAAAACGAATGGGCGGACAACAACCGTTGTTCGGCCTTCAAGGACCGGTATTGCACGGGGAGGACGAACGACTATGTGGACATGGACAGCTTTCTGACCTTGGCGCCCGTGTTGGGAAGCCATTCGATTGCCTTCCGCTCCGCGGATTCCAATCTCGTGAAGGTCGTGACGCTGCCTTCGGGGCGGGACGTGGTGCTGGCGGAATATCAGATGAGGGCGACGGTGGGCACGATGTATTCCCGGTACGGGCTGGGGCCGAACCAGTTCGACCTGATGATGCACGGCCCTTCCAACTTGACGGTGCGTTCCGATGCGAGTTTCCGCGGGCTGAAAAATGCGCAAGGGGGGGAGGCGTATGTGGTGGCGGGGAGGAACATGGGATTCATCAACGGGGCGATTGCCAATGCGGGCTGGGACAACCGGGAACTGCCGCTGATTCAGCAGTTCGAAACGGTCAGTTCTTCGACGAATTGGACGGTGGCGATTGCGTTCAGCGAGCCGAGCGCGATGGATCTGGACGGGGATGGGCTCAGCAATACGAACGAGGCGGTGCTGGGCACGGACCATGAGAAGCTGGACACGGATGGCGACGGCATGCCGGACGGGTACGAGGTGGCCAACAGCTTGAATCCGGTGGCGCCGGATGGAGGACTGGACAAGGATGGGGATGGATCGAGCAATTTTTCCGAATATGTGGCCAACACGGGGGCGAATCAGTCGAACTCCTTCTTTTACGTGGCCGCCTTCTCAGCGGCTGCCACCTCGAACCGACTTGTGCATCCGGTGGCGACGCAGCGGGTATATACCGTCTTGTTCGCAGATGGCATGACGGGGAACCGCTGGAATTGGCAGCCCTTCCTGAGTCCGGCGCAGGGAACGTGGCTGGAGACGAATCCGGCGACGCTGAACCATGCGTTTGTGGACGATTTCGGGCCGGCGACCAGTGGTGCGCAGCCGACCAATGGACTGCGGGTCTACACCATCCGGGTTGCGGTGCCATGAGCAGGCCATTCCGCGGGGTCCCGTCGCGGGAGGCGGAATCTGGACCCGGCGTGCGCAATGCGTTGGCTTGACGGGTGCGCAGGGGGGGAATAGTCTAGGAGCGAAATCGAAGGTGAGGAGTTTCGTTGTTGCCGCACGATGAAGGACCTACGAAAGGTGATTGGGATGAGAAGTTTGGCATACATTGTTTTGACGGCGGTTTTGCTGCTGGGCCTGACGGGCTGTTTCGAGGATGACTACGATCCCAACCAGTTGCGCTTCGAGAATGCGTCGACCTATTCGGTCATGGTGTATTCGCTGACGACGGAATGGGGGGGCTTTCCCCTGGATCCGGGCATGGAAGTGGTGCTGGAAGACATCCAGAATGTGGACTACCGGTTTGAGCCGTCGGATCTTGTGCAGGAGGGAAGCGCTTCCACCACGCGCGACGTGGTGTTTGTGAATGCGCCTCCTTCCGAGGCGCCCGCGGGTCCATAGACCCGCAACCGCATTGACTGCACGTTTAGAAGAGGCCGCACGGGGGCGGTCGGGGGCTGGACCTTGGTGATTGTGTTTTTCCCATATGGAAGGAACTCAAGAGATGAAAATTGGAATTGGATCGGATCACGGTGGATTTGAGATGAAGCAGAAGATCAAGGGTCTTCTGGCGGAACGTCCTGGCGTGGGGGAAGTGACGGATTTCGGCACCTATAGCACGGAATCCGCCGATTATCCGGATTTTGCGATCGAAGTGGCCCGGCGGGTCTCGGATGGAACCTCGGAGCAGGGGATTTTGATTTGCACAACCGGTGTGGGCATGGCCATGACGGCCAACAAATTTCCGCGCGTCCGCGCCGCTCAGGTGTTCAATGCGAAAATGGCCCGGATGGCTCGCGAGCACAACAACGCCAACATCCTGGTGCTGGGGGCGGCCGTTACGCCGATGGAAGAGATTCCGGCGATTCTCGATGCGTGGTTTACGGCGGAATTCGAGCCGGACAGCCGCCACGATCGCCGCGTCCAGAAGATCAATGCCTGCGCGATGCGGGTGACGGAGCCGGAGGCGATCCACGAGCGCGACACGGATGTCTATGCGGCGATCCAGAACGAGGCCCGGCGGCAGCGGCAGAACATCGAGCTGATTGCGTCCGAGAACTACGTGACGCGCGCGGTGCGCGAGGCGCAGGGGTCGGTGCTGACGAACAAATATGCCGAAGGCTATCCCGGCAAGCGCTACTACAACGGATGCGAATTCGTGGATGACGTGGAGCGGCTGGCGATTGACCGCGCCAAGCAGTTGTTCGGGGCGGAGCACGCGAATGTGCAGCCGCACAGCGGCAGCGGCGCGAACATGGCGGTCTATTTTGCGATGCTCCAGCCGGGCGATACGCTGCTGGCCATGAGCCTGGCGGATGGCGGGCACCTCACGCACGGGCACAAGCTGAACTTTTCGGGCCGTTTCTTCAACGTGGTTCCTTACGGGGTGCTGCCGGAGACGGAGTGCATCGATTATGATTCCATCGAAAAGCTGGCCGACGAGCACAAGCCCAAGATGATTTGCGCCGGGGCCAGCGCCTATTCGCGCATCATTGACTTCAAGCGGTTGCGGGCGATTGCCGACCGCGTGGGGGCGTACCTGATGGTGGACATGGCGCACATTGCGGGGCTGGTGGCGACGGGGTTCCACCCGAGTCCGGTGCCGCTGGCGGATTTCGTGACGACGACCACGCACAAGACGCTGCGGGGACCCCGTGGCGGGATGGTGCTGTGCAAGGAGGCGTATGCGGCAGCCATCGACAAGCAGGTCTTCCCGGGAATCCAGGGCGGGCCGTTGATGCATGTGATTGCCGGGAAAGCGGTGTGCTTCCAGGAGGCGCTGCAGCCGTCGTTCAAGGATTACGCGCGCCAAGTGGTGGCCAATGCCCAGACGCTGGCCGCGGAGCTGGAAAAGGCGGGTGTGCGCATTGTGTCGGGCGGGACGGACAACCACCTGATGCTGGCCGACCTGACGCCCTTGGACGTGACCGGCAAGGATGCGGCGACGGCGCTGGACCAGGCGCTCATCACGGTGAACAAGAATGCGATTCCCTTCGACAAGCAGAAACCGTTCGTGACCTCCGGAATCCGGGTGGGGACGCCGGCCGTCACCACGCGCGGAATGAAGGAAAAGGAAATGGCTCAGATTGCCTCCTGGATCGGGCGGATTGTGGCGGATGTGAGCAACGAGAAGCTGCAGCGCCAGATCCGGGACGAGGTGATTGCCTTCACGGAGAAGTTTCCGGTGCCATAGAGAGAAAGAAAGAATTCAGAATCCAGAATTCAGGAGTCAGAATCCGGATTCCTCGTGGATGCGGAAGAAGGATGCTGAAGCGGGATTGGCTGGTGTGGTGTAGATGTTGAGGGGGGGCGTGGCGGGGAGATTGCTGGCCACGGGGGCATAGGGGGCCAGCAGGTTGGTGGCGGCCATGACGGAATAGGTCTGGCCGGTGCCGCTGGTCCATTGCAAGAGGGCGTTTCCGTTGGTGGCGAATTGGGGAGGGGCCAGGGCAAAGGGATAGTCACGGACGGCGAA